>JAFZKT010000056.1 GCA_017553545.1 Bacteroidales bacterium
CTCCGTACGTGAGAAGACCGACATCCTTGACTCCCTTGGAAACACCACCGCAGCTACCGGTAAGGGCTTCGCTATTGGTTCTGCTGCTCTCACTGCTCTGGCCCTGCTGGCTTCCTACATTGAGGAAATCAAGATCGGCTTTGATCACCTGGCCAAGAATATGATAGCGCATGGTGAACAGATGGGGGACAAGTGCTCCGAATATATGCGACTGGCTAAAGGCAGTATCATTGATATTGTCGACCATTACGACATCACCCTCATGAACCCGAAAGTGCTGGTAGGTGTGTTCGTAGGCGCCATGATGGCCTTCCTGTTCTGCGGCCTTACCATGAACGCCGTGGGCCGTGCCGCCGAAAAGATGGTGGTGGAAGTCCGCCGTCAGTTCCGCGAAATCAAGGGCATCCTGGAAGGCAAGCAGCGTCCGGACTACACCAGCTGCGTACGCATCTCCACGAAGGCCGCCCAGCATGAGATGATCTTCCCGTCCCTGCTCGCCATCATCGTCCCCATGCTCGTGGGTATCATTCTGGGTCCTGCGGGTGTGATTGGCCTGCTGGCCGGCGGTCTGGGTGCAGGCTTCGTCCTGGCCATTTTCCTCGCCAACTCCGGCGGCGCCTGGGACAATGCTAAAAAGTATGTGGAGGAAGGCCACTTCGGCGGCAAAAACTCCGCTTCCCACCACGCTACTGTTGTGGGCGACACCGTGGGCGATCCCTTCAAGGACACCTCCGGTCCTTCGCTCAATATTCTGATCAAGCTGATGAGCATGGTCTCCATCGTGATGGCCGGCTTGACAGTCATGCTGCACTAGGCCGCCCTTTTTCTCGCAAGGCCCCCGCTTTGCGGCTCCTTAAAGCCCTCCCTTCGCGGGAGGGTTTTTTGTTGCCGCGTAGCTTTGCGTGCGTGTGGCCGACCAGTCTCGCGGCAGGCACGTTAAGGCCAGTTCTTGTGCCTGACGTGTATCAGCGCGGACACGTTGGGCACGGGGAATCTTGGATCGGAAGGGAGAGTACAGGTGCTGGCGGAACTCCGCTCACTTCGTTCGCTCCGGCCCCTCCCATTGTCTCCTGCGTCCCTGCTGCGCAGGAACTTGTATCCAACGGGCCCCTCCCCCTGCCCGAGTGCGGGGGTGCACACGCCCGCCAGCACCTGTACTCTCCCTCCCATCCCTATCCACTGACCATCTTCCGCACGATTTCCGGCCCTAGCGCGCTTTAGATGGTCAGCGTTGTCAATCTTAAGCACGCTGGAGTGGGTTTTTGTGCGGAAGATTGCACGCGACCGAACTGCACCTCAACAGACAACACGCGGCAGGTGTCGGAAATTTGTTGTACCTTTGCCCTTTGTATGAAAGCACGGCAGGTATTACTCTTTATTATAGGCGTTTTCGTCCTGTTGGGCGCTTTGTGGCTGGCAACGCCGGCCGATGGCGTACCGCTGGGACCGCTCACGCTGCGTTTCGCCTCATACCGGGGGGACCTTCTGGAAGCCCAGGAAGTCAAAGTGGACGTAGACAAAAGGCTGAACGAGGAAGAAGGCCGCTTCATCATGGCCAACAAAGACACGCTGGAATTCTACCGCAGTTTCTTCTTCGACGAACCCAACTTTTACCTGCCCGGGGACGACTATACCTTCTTTGACGACTTTTTCCGTGAGGCCGAAAACGCCAAAAAGAACGGAAAAACGGTTCGTGTGGTGCACTACGGGGACTCGCAGATTGAGATGGACCGCATCTCGAATGACCTGCGTGACGGACTGCAGGGTAAATTCGGAGGAAGAGGGACGGGGTTGTTCCCGGCCCTGACCAACGTTCCGTCGGCCAGCATCAGCAAAAGCGCCAGCGGCAGCTTCGTGCAATACACAATGTACGGAGACTCCACCACCATGCGTGCCGGCCACAACCGCTACGGCATCCTGGCGCAAGTGGTAAAGCTTTCCGGCAGCGGCACCGTGACCCTTCGCGCGACCAAGAGCAAGGGCGCCTTCGAAAGGGTAAAATCCTTCTCCAGCGTGAGCGTCCTCTCCGGCAAGGAATCGCAGAAATTCACCATCTCCGTATCCAGCGATACCTTAAAACCCAAGGAAACCGTCACAAGCGGCGAAAACGCAACCCTTCGGACCTGGACGTTCTCCAGGCCCGTGGAAAAAGCCAGCGTCCGCATCAACGGCAACGCGGAAATCTACGCAGTGGGGGCCGATGGCAACAACGGCGTGGCCGTGGACAACGTTCCGCTGCGGGGCTGCTCGGGGACCATCTTCCATCGGATCAGCAAGCCGCTGATGACAGAATCCTTCGAACTCACCGACACGCGGCTCATCATTCTCCAGTTCGGCGGCAATTACATGCCCGTCGCCCGCAGCACGAAGGTTATCGAGCAATATCAGGAACAGATTGCCCAGGAAATCCGGTATTTCCACGAGGTGGCTCCACAGGCAAAAATCCTCTTCATCGGCCCGTCCGATATGGGGAAAAGCGTGAACGGACGCATCGTCACATGGCCCCGTCTGCCGGAAATGGTGGACTCCCTGAAAGCAACGGCACTGGCCAATGACGCCGCCTACTGGGACCTCTTCCGGATGATGGGCGGAGAGAATTCTATGGGTCAATGGGTGAAGCACAAACCGCCCTACGCCGGCCCTGATTACATCCATTTCACCACCGAGGGCGCCCACCAGGTGGGTGACGTCCTGAGCCGTACCCTCCTTACCTGCTACGACTTCTATCGGCTGAGGAAGGAGATTCCAGCCGCTCGGATCAAGGAGGTTATGGGCCGATGAAACGCCTGCTAATCATCATTTTACTTTTTGCACCTCTGCTTGCAGGCGGCGCACACTATCCCTTTGTGCGCTACGATAAAAACGTTTTGGAAAAACCGGCCGGCAGTTCCCCCAACTATGACCTTTTCCTGCGGAAACTGGACACCCTCGTCACCACCGGCGGGGCCGATGTCCGCATTCTCCACGTAGGCGGTTCCCATGTGCAGGGCGGCACCTGGAGCGACAGGCTTCGGCGCCATTTCCTGAGCCTGCGCTACGGCTGCGACGGCGGACGCGGACTCGTTTTCCCCTTCGCCGCCGCGGGGACGAATACCCCCACCGGCTATTCCAGTTTCTGTACCGGGAACTGGGAATACTCCAGTTGCGTGCGGCCGGGGGAATCGGCCCTGGGCGTTACCGGGATGGCCATTGTGGCGCGGGATACATCGGCCCGGGCGGCCATCGACCTCAAACCCCGTGAAATGCATCTCATGCAGCCGCGCTATACCTTCCGGGTGATGGATTTGCTGGGCGAGGGAACGCTTGAGCCCGTGCTGATTTTAAACCGGAAAGATACCCTTCGCGGACAAAACGGCCATTTCGAGATTCCGTACTATACCGACTGGCTGCAACTGGCCTTTGTCGGAAAGGGATCCTATACCCTGCGCGGCCTCTACCTGGACCGGCCGGGGCACGGTCTCACCTACTCCGAGGCCGGCGTGAACGGCGCCTCCACCAACTCCTGGCTTCACTGCAGCCTCTGGGCGAAGGACCTTCGGCGGGTCCGGCCGGACCTGGTGATCTTTTCCATCGGCATCAACGACATCCAGGGGCCCGATTTTGACGTCCAGCGGTTCAAGGAACACTATCGCCAGCTGATCAAGACCGTGCGGCAGGTAAATCCCCGCTGCGCCATCCTCTTCACCGGCATTAACGACAGCTGGTATCGCGGACGGAAGGTGAATGAACACACAGATACGGCAGAGAAAGCTTTCCGGGAACTGGCAAAGGAATGCAAGGGCGTATTCTGGGACTGGTACGAAGTGATGGGCGGCTACGGCTCCATGGCCAGCTGGCAGGAGGCCGGCCTGGCCCAGGGAGACAAAGTGCATTTCACCGCCACCGGATACCGGCTTTTGGGCGATTTGCTGTTCGAGGCCATTTATGACAGTTATCAGCAGTCACGCAAATGAACCTGTGGGACCTCATACGGGACTTCTTGGGAAACCTGTTCGCTTTTGACCAGGCGCATCCGCTGCTGTTCACCCAGTTCTACTTCTGGGCTTTCTTCGCGCTGGTGTTCGCCGTATTTTCCTGTTTCCACTCGAAGGTACTGCTGCGGAACGGATACCTGTTCGCCTGCTCGCTGTTCTTCTACTACAAGACAAGCGGAGTATTCCTGGCGCTGCTGGTCTTCGTAATTGTCTATAACTTCTTGGCAGCCAAATGGTTGCACCGGACAAAAAACGAACGGGGGCGCACAGCCATCACCGCTCTGAGCGTAGTGGTGGACCTGGGGATTCTGGCGTATTTCAAGTACGCCTATTTCCTGGCAGATTTCGTAGGCAACCTCTTCGGGCTGTCCATCCAGGTGCACGACGTGCTGGGCGAATTCCTGAACGCGGTTACGGGGACATCGGCCTTCCGGGTGGACGCGATTATCCTTCCTGTGGGTATATCCTTCTTTACCTTCCAGGCGGTGAGCTACATCGTGGACGTGAAGCGGCAGAAGATAGAACCCGTGCGGAATTTCCTGGATTTCGGCTTCTACCTTTCCTTCTTCCCGCAGTTGGTGGCCGGTCCCATCGTTCGCGCCGTAGAGTTTGTCCAGCAGCTGCACAAGCCGTATAATCTTTCGCGCCGATGGTTCGGTATCGCCATCTTCTGGATTATGAACGGCCTGATGAAAAAGCTCATCCTGGCCGACTATCTGGCGGTGAATTTCGCAGACCGCGTCTTCGAGAACCCGCTGATGTACAGCGGTTTCGAGAATTTGTCGGCCCTCTTCTGCTATTCCCTGCAGGTCTATGCGGATTTCTCCGGCTACACGGACATCGCCACGGGTGTCGCCATGCTCTTCGGCTTCTACCTGCCGCAGAACTTCAATTCGCCCTATAAGGCCGAAAACACCCAGCAGTTCTGGCGCAGGTGGCACATGACTTTGAGCCGCTGGCTGCGGGATTATCTGTATATTCCCCTCGGAGGCAACCGGAATGCATCGGCCGGGACGTTCATCATTATTGGCGCCATTGCCGTAATCGGGAGCTTCCTGAGCGGTTCCTGGTGGGTGGCCTTCGGTGTTTTTGTGCTGGCGTTCGGGATTGGAATCTGGGCGTGGCTCCGGCCGGATGACCGCAAGCTCATCACCACAAACATCAACTCCATGAACACCATGCTGCTGGGCGGCCTCTGGCACGGCGCCAGCTGGAATTTCATGATCTGGGGCGGCCTCAACGGCGTCGGCATGGTGATTTATAAGATCTGGACCAAGCGGGCGCCGTGGGTGAAACTGCTGATTATTTCCATTATTACGGCGTTGTGCTTCGCCCTGGCATACTATACCGGCTATCCCGTCTGGAACCTGTTCTTCGTCTGGACGCTGATTATCCTGGTAGGGACGGTGGTGAAGACCCTGATACGACATTTCTGTCATTCTGAGCGTAGCGAAGAATCTCATTTATCACGCGCCTGGGACATCTTTCAAACGTTCGTGTTTATTACGTTTACCCGTCTGTTCTTCCGCAGCGGTTCCAACCTGGACCCCGCGCTGGCCAATGAACAGGCCTGGAACACCGCCAAAAACATGGTGAACCAGATCGGCGGCCACTGGGACCTTTCCCTGGTGCCGGCCATGGCCTGGCAGCACCGCACGGTGCTCATCCTGTTTGTGGTGGGAATGATTATCCACTGGCTGCCGGACCGCTTCAAACGGCGTTATCGGCTCACATTCGCCAGCCTGCCGCTCTTCTGGATGGCCTTGGTGGTGGTGGCTATCCTGGTATTCATCTACCAGTTCATCACCGCCGACCTGCAGAGCTTCATCTATTTCCAGTTCTAAGATTAGCCCTGGGGCGTAATTAATTGATTATTTGTAACTTGCAAATAGAGGGGTGCACTTCTAGGTGCACCCCTTTGTTAGCAACACGCTATCAATCAGCATCTTGCGCTCCAGCGCTTTTATGCCAACAGATTAGTGAGGGCAACAAAGTCCTCCACGGAGAGTTGTTCCGGGCGCTGGGTGAAGACGGGTTGGGCCAGGAATGCCTGAAGTTCTTCCGGGGACCAGCCGAGGCGGGCGGCCTTGGCGGCGGCGAGGGGCTTCAACGGATTCCGCATCATCTTGCGGCGCTGGCCGAAAGCGGTTTTCACCACGGTCTTGAAGAGTTTTTCATCACAACCCAATGACGTGCGGCCGTTCCGCGTGAGCCGAATCACTGCGCTCTCCACTTTTGGCGGCGGAGCAAAGCAGCCGGAGCCCACGGTGAACAGGTATTCGATATCATACCAGGCTTGTAGCAACACGCTCAGAATGCCATAGGTTTTGCTCCCCGGTTTTTCGGCAATCCTTTCGGCCACCTCCTTCTGGACCATCCCCACCACTTCTGGGATACGGTCCTTATAATCAAGGACTTTGAAGAAAATCTGCGAGGAAATATTGTAAGGGAAATTGCCGATGATAGCAAACTCCGACGGGAAGATTTTCTCCAGCTTTAGCTGTAGGAAATCCCCTTCCATCAGCCGCCCCTGCATCCCCTGGAAATGCGTCAGCAGATAATCCACGCTCTCGTGATCTAACTCGATGAGCCGAAGATCAATATCCTCCCTCTCCAGCAGGTACTGGGTGAGCACTCCCATGCCGGGGCCTACTTCCAGGACCTGCAGGACAGAGGCAGACTCTGCCTGCAACGCATCAACGATGCTCCGGGCCACTTTCTGGTCCGTCAGGAAATGCTGCCCCAAGGCTTTTTTCGCGCGTACTTCCATGGTAAGGCAAAGATAAGTATATTTTTCTTATCTTTGTAAGTTAGATTATAACTTACACAGAGGTATGTACAGAACTCACACTTGCGGGGAACTCCGCCTGGAGAACAAGGGACAGCGCGTGACGCTGGCCGGATGGGTGCAGAAAGTCCGTAAACTGGGCGGCATGACCTTCATCGACCTCCGGGACCGCTATGGCATTACGCAGATTGTGGTGGCGGCCGATGCATCGGCCCAGATGGTGGAGGCAGTCGCCTCCCTGGGACGGGAATTCGTGATCCAGGCCACCGGCACCGTGGTGGAACGCCAGGCCAAGAATGCCAAAATGCCCACCGGTGACATCGAACTCCAACTGGAAAGCTTCAACGTGCTGAACAAGAGCGTCACCCCGCCCTTCACCATTGAGGAAGAAAGCGACGGCGGCGAAGACCTCCGCATGAAATACCGTTACCTGGACCTGCGCAGAGGGCCCCTGCAGCGCGCCCTGGCCCTCAGGCACAAAGTGGCCCATGAATGCCGCAATTACCTGGATTCCAAGGGATTCATGGAAATTGAAACCCCTTACCTGATCAAGTCCACCCCGGAAGGCGCCCGCGACTTCGTGGTTCCTTCCCGGATGAACCCCGGTCAGTTCTACGCCCTGCCCCAGAGCCCCCAGACCTTCAAGCAGCTCTTGATGGTAGCCGGCTATGACCGCTATTTCCAGATTGTCCGCTGCTTCCGCGACGAAGACCTCCGCGCGGACCGTCAGCCGGAATTCACCCAGATAGACTGCGAGATGGCTTTCGTGGAGCAGGAAGACGTGCTGGACACCTTCGAAGGGATGATGCGCACCCTGTTCAAGAACGTGCTGAACGTGGACATCCCCAACCCGCTGCCCCGGATGAGCTGGTACGACGCCATGGACAAATACGGTTCCGACAAACCGGACATCCGCTTCGGGATGACCATCCACAATATTACATCGGCCGCTAAAGGAAAGGGCTTCAGCATCCTGGACGACGCCCCTTACATCGGCGCCATCTGCGTACCCGGCGCGGCGGAATACACCCGCAAGCAGATCGACGAACTCACGGACTGGGTCAAACGTCCGCAGGTGGGCGCAAAGGGGCTCATCTACATCCGCGTGAATGGGGACGGCAGCTTCAAGTCCTCCATCGACAAATTCTACGGGGCCGATGACCTTAAGCATATTGCCGATGTAGCCGAGGCCAAACCCGGCGACCTCATCCTGGTTCTCAGCGGCGCCCTCCGCAAGACGCAGACGATGCTGGGCGTGCTCCGCATCGAGATGGGGAACCGTCTGGGCCTCCGCAACCCGCACGAGTTCGCCCCGCTGTGGATCGTGGACTTCCCGCTGCTGGAATGGGACGACGAAACCCAGCGCTTCTACGCCATGCACCACCCCTTCACCGCCCCCAAGCCGGAGCACGAAAAGTGGTTCTACAGCGACAAGAAGGAAGACCTGGAGCGCGTGTGCGCCAACGCCTACGACTTTGTGCTGAACGGCAACGAACTGGGCGGCGGCTCCATCCGTATCCATAATGCCGACATGCAGAAGCGCATGTTCGAAGTCCTTGGCATCGGCCCGGAAGAGGCGGACTACAAGTTCGGCTTCATCATCAACGCCTTCAAGTTCGGCGCCCCGCCGCACGGCGGCCTCGCCTTCGGCTTCGACCGCGTGTGCGCCCTGATGGGCGGCCAGGACACCATCCGGGATTACATCGCCTTCCCGAAGAACAACCAGGGCCGCGACGTAATGATTGACTCCCCGTCCCTCATCGACCAGGTGCAGCTGGACGAACTCCAGATTGACGTCAAGGTAAAAAGCGAATAATGAAACAGTTCCCCTATTTCGATCTCTCAAGGCACAACACCTTCCGCATGAAGGTGCGCTGCGCCCTGTACCTTGAAATCGAGAAAGAGGAAGAACTGCTGAAGCTGGACTGGAACGCCCTGCCGCAGCCCGTCATGGTCCTCGGCGGCGGTTCCAACCTGCTCTTCACCGGCAATTACCCCGGCACCATCCTGCACATAAACATCTTAACGCAGCAGGGCTATACTTTCGGCGCCGGCGTGGTGTTCGATGATTTCTGCGCCTGGGCGGCCCAGGAGGGCCTCTGGGGCCCGGAGAATCTGTCGCTCATTCCGGGGGAATGCGGCGCATCGGCCGTACAGAACATCGGTGCTTACGGCGTGGAGGCAAAGGACATCATCGCCGGAATCCGTGCCTTTGACCGCCAGGAGGGCAAGTTCGTGGACATCGACCCGGCGGACTGCGAATACGGCTATCGCACCTCCCGTTTCAAGACGGAGTGGAAGGGCCGATTTGTCATCACAGCCGTCACCTATCGCCTCTCGAAAGAGCCCAGGCCCGTCCTGGACTACGGCGGCGTCCGCAAGGCGCTGGAGGCCACCGGGCACACGGGAGCACTCACCCCTCAGATTATCCGCGACACCATCATCGGGATAAGGCGCAAAAAACTGCCGGATCCGGCGGAAACGGGCAGTGCCGGAAGCTTCTTCTGCAATCCCGTTATAAGCAGGGAGCAATTCGACAAGGTGGTCGCCATCGCGCGGGAAGACAACGGGCCGGACTACCAAGTCCCGCACTATGAGGTGGACGACCGAATCAAAGTCCCTGCCGCCTGGATGATCGAGCAGTGCGGCTTCAAGGGCCGTGTGCTCGGCGGCGCGCAGGTGTATCCCAACCAGCCGCTGGTGATAGTGAACGCAAGCGGGGAGGCTTCCCCGGAAGAAATCATCGGCCTGGAGCAGCAGGTCATCGACGGCGTAAAAGCCAAATATGGAATAACCCTCCACCCCGAAGTAGAGCACGTCTGAACATGCCCCGATTCCCGCTCATACCATTTGGAGTCCTTCTGCTGGCCCTGTCCTGTTCTTCCGTCGCGGAGGAGCGGGTATTCCCGCTGGAGGAAATGAGGGAAGGGGACCTGGTCTTCCGCCGCGGACGGAGCCTCTCCAGCCACGCGGTGATGATAGCGGAAAAAGACGGCCGATACAGCCATATCGGCATGCTGGTCAAAGATGGAGGCACCTGGAAGGTGGTTCACTCCGTCCCCGACGAAGAAGAATTCGACGGAGACTTCGACCGCGTGAAAATGGACGACCTCTCAGTCTTCTTTTCGGCCGATCGGGCCAGCAAGGGCAGTTTTGTGCATACCGCCCTCATGGACAGCGCCCGCATCGCAGACCTTTGCCAAACAGCCATCCGGATGGCCAGGGACAGCGTCCGCTTCGACCACGACTATAATACCGACGACCCGTCGGAGCTCTACTGTACCGAATTCATCTGGAGACTTTACGCCCGCGAAGGGATTGACCTCTCTGAAGGCCGACGCCAAACCGTCCACCTTCCCATCCTTGGAATCGACGGAGACATCCTTCTTCCCGAACATCTGTTTGCCCATGCCGGCAATCGTGAATATCATTCTTTTTAACCAATAAAACCCAAACACTTATGAAAAAGTTAGTCATTTTCCTTTCAATCGCCCTGTGCGCATTGTTCACCGTTTCCTGCAAATCCGGCCCTGAGGCTGTTGCAGACAAAGCCATGAACGCCCTCCAAAAAGGGGACCTCGAAACCTATTTCTCCACCATGGACCTCGACAAAGAATCAAAAAGCGTGGTTTCCCTGATGGGAGATAAGATTCTCGAGCCAATTAAAGAAAAAGGAGGCATCAAGAGCTATACCATCGGCAAGGCTGTGATTGACGGCGAAAAAGCCACTGTCCCTGTCTCCATCAAATATGGTGACGGATCCGAAGAAAATTTCGACATGGCTTTCATCAAAAAGGATAAAGAATGGAAACAGACCGGCAATTCCAGTTTTGGATCCGGCTTGGGTTCCGCTTTTGGCGACATCTCTGAATCGGAAGCCGACAATTTTGGATCCGACAATGATTACGCTTTTGACGATGAATCTGAATCGGAAGACGAAGACGCTTTCGAAGACGAAGACGCTCTCGAAGACGAAGACGCTTTCGAAGACGAAGATATTGTTGAAGTTCAAGACACTCTTGAGTGGTAGCGGAGAAAAAGAAGCAGCCCAGAAAAAGTATTCAATAGCGTTTAATGTCTAAATTCATCATCGAAGGGGGGCACAAGCTCTCCGGGACCATTACCCCGCAGGGGGCCAAGAACGAGGCACTGGAAGTAATCAGCGCCGTGCTCTTGACCAGCGAACCGATCACCATCTCCAACATCCCGGAAATCCTGGATGTAAAAAACCTTATCGAGCTCTTGCAGAAGATGGGCGTGAAAGTCACGCGTCTTTCAAAAGGCACCTACACCTTCCAGGCCGATGAGGTGGACACTTCCTACATCGAAACGGAGGAATTCGTGGCCAAATGCGCCAAGCTCCGGGGGTCGGTGATGGTGGTTGGGCCCCTCTTGAGCCGCTTCGGGCACGCCTGGTTCGCCAAACCCGGCGGTGACAAGATTGGCCGCCGCAGGGTGGACACCCACCTGGACGGTCTGGTGAACCTGGGCGCGCAAATGGATTATGATGCCAAACGCCGCGCCTTCCACCTCACCTGCGAGGACCGTCTTTCGGGCCGATACATGCTGCTGGACGAAGCCTCCGTCACCGGTACGGCCAACATCGTGATGGCCGCCACCCTGGCCAAGGGAACCACCACCGTCTACAATGCAGCCTGCGAGCCCTACATCCAGCAACTGTGCAAGATGCTCAACACGATGGGCGCCTTCATCGACGGGGTGGGGTCCAACCTCCTCCGCATCCACGGTGTGGAAACCCTCCACGGCACCACGCACAGGATTCTGCCGGACATGATCGAGGTGGGCTCTTTCATCGGCATGGCCGCCATCTGCCGCAGCTCCATCACCATCAAGGACGTGAGCTATTACGACCTTGGTATCATTCCGGATTCCTTCAAGCGTCTGGGCATCAACCTGGAGCAGCGCGGGGATGACATCTTCGTCCCGGAGCAGGAGAGTTATGAAATCGAGTCCTTCCTGGACGGCAGCATCATGACGCTGGCCGATGCCCCCTGGCCCGGACTCACCCCGGACCTCCTGTCCGTAATGCTGGTGGTGGCCACCCAGTGCAAGGGAAGCGTACTCATCCACCAGAAGATGTTCGAGAGCCGCCTGTTCTTCGTGGACCGGCTCATCGATATGGGCGCCCAGATTATTCTGTGCGACCCTCACCGCGCCGTTGTCATCGGCCATGACCATCGCATCACCCTTAAGGCCGCACACCTGGTATCCCCGGATATCCGTGCCGGTATCGCGATGCTGCTGGCCGCCATGAGCGCGAGGGGTACCTCCACCATCGACAACATCGAACAGATTGACCGAGGTTATGAAGACATCGAAGGACGCCTGAGCGCCCTCGGTGCGCATATCACCAGAGCGTAAAAATGAAGATACGGCTTGTATTCATATTTTTGCTAATCCTCTCTGGCGCCAATCTTAAAGCACAGACCTATGAGGAAAGCATTCGGCAATGGTCCGACGGCCCCCTGAAATGGGAGGAGTTGAATCTGAAATCGCCCAGGGATTATTCCACCTGCGACCTGCGGTTCAGATGGACTTCGGATACCCGGAAGACACGCACCTCCTGGAATACCGTCACATATCTTCGTACCTATTCCCTGGCCCTGGATAAATCCATTTCGTGGCACAATGTCGACAGGGTGTCCCCCAATTACCTTCTCTACGACCAGACAATCTTCGACCTGAACGAACTCTACCTCCGCAAGACTTTGAAAGAGTTCTACGAAGGAAACGAAAGGAGTTTGAACACGCTGTACAGCTTCTACGCCGACCAACTCCGAAGCAGGTGGACCGATATTTTTGAAGGAACAAGTGATGGGGCGGACTCCACGATGGTGGCTTACTATGCCAAGCAGGTGGCCGACGAATTGTCCGCCACACCCAATCCTCGGAACTTGTCCACTCCCAAAAAAACGGGATCTGTAATGTATTTAGGGGTAGGATATGCCTGTTCCCTGTTTTTAGGAGATGCCGCCAAAACGTTCAGTCCTGCGCACGGCATGTATTTAAGCGGTGGCATAGGAATAAAAAGGCACGAAATCGATTTCTATATGGCTGTAGGCTCGGGTACCCTCCTGGGGGATTACGACAATAAAGGATACCACTGGCAACAAATAGGGGCAACCGCCAATCACGGCTATATTGGGGCCTCATACGGCTATCGGGTTTACGACGGGGACGTATTTGCCATTAACCCTTTTGTTGGTGCAGCAGGCCGGAGACTGTATCTTCACGACAAATCGGTGCAGGAAGAATACCGTACCTCGGAACAATTTGTCGTCCTGGGGGGAGCAGAGATTCATTTTAAATTTGCCCGCTCCTTTTTCCTCCAAACCTCTTCCGGATTCGAGCACTGCCTGTCCTTCCGCGCTTTCGTGGCCCGGGATTTCGGTCCGCTTCACGCGACATCCATCAATTTTGGCATCGGTTATACACCCGCTTATGTAGAGATAAAATAAATGGACTACGGAAAGTACTTTTCGGCGGACGTGCCGTCGTTTCTGAGAAGCCCGGTAAGGGAGATATTCCGGAAGGTGGACCTTTCGGCTATCTGCTCGTTTGCCGGCGGCTATCCGGCGGCGGAGACCTTCCCCGTGGAGGAAATCCCGGCCCTTTCAGCGGCGGTCCTGGCCAAATACGGGCCGAAAGCCCTGCAGTACGGTGCCACGCAAGGGGTGCCTCAGCTGCGGGAAGCCATCGCCGCCCGTTACGGCGTCCCCGTCTCCCAGGTGCTCATCACCACCTCCTCCCAGCAGGGCATTGACATCTGTTCCCGGGTGTTCTTGAACCCCGGCGATGTAGTCCTGGCCAATAATCCCGTCTATCTGGGAGCTTTGCAGAGTTTCAAAGCATATAGGGCGGAGGTGGTGCCGCTGGAGGCCGCCAGATCGGCTGTGGTGGACCTGGTCCAGGGCATTTTTGGACGAGGTTCAATTCCAGGTGCTGGACCTGGTCCAAGCAGTGTGGCTTCCAGGCCCCTCCAGGGCAATGTGGGTGGACCTGGTCCAGGGGGTAAAAGTAAACCGCGTCCAAAAAGTGGGTGGACCTGGTCCAGGGCAAAAGCCGATGGCCCTACGACCGCCCCGAAATTCATCTACGTAATTCCGGATTTTAACAATCCTACTGGGAAAACCTTATCTCTGGAGGAACGGAAGGCGATTGTGCGGATTGCGAGAGAATTGGATATATTGATTGTGGAGGACAGCCCTTACCGGGAACTGCGGTACAGCGGCGAGAGCGTAACGAGCATCCGCGAACTAGCACCCGAGCGTACGCTGCAGCTGGGGTCCTTCTCCAAGATTTTCGCACCGGGGTTCCGGCTGGGGTGGATCATCGGCCCGGAAGAACTGCTGGAACAGATTTACGTCTGCAAACAGTGCCTGGACCTGTGCCCGCCCGTATTTGACCAGTATCTGGCGACGGAATTCCTCACCAGCGGCGCACTGGACCGCAACCTCAAAAAGACCGTGGAGCTCTATCGGCACAGAAGGGATAAAATGCTGGCCCTGCTGGAGAAATATATGCCTGAAGGTGTCACCTGGACCCATCCGGAAGGCGGCCTGTTCCTCTGGCTCACCCTGCCGGAGAGCATCGATGCAGTGGCGCTCTATGACCGTGCGCTGGACGCCGGCGTGGCCTATGTGGCCGGCTCGTTCTTCTACACGGACGGCAGCCACCGCAACACCATGCGCCTCAATTACTCCTTTATCGAAGAAGAAAAGATGGAACCCGGCATAAAACTCCTCGCCTCCCTGCTGAGCCCGGCGGAAACCGCCTACAAATTCTCCGGTGCCGGCAACGATTTCGTGGTGCTGGACGGCAGAAAGGCCGATGTCTCCGCTTATCGGCAGAAAGAACGCATCGGCGAGCTTTGCAGGAAATACCGCACCGACGGTCTGATGATCCTGGGCGAAAAGCCCGGCGTAGACTTCGCGATGGAGTTCTTCAATCCGGACGGCACGGGCGGAATGATGTGCGGCAACGGCGGCCGCTGCATCGTGGCCTTCGCCTCAATGATGGGCATCAAGCCTGCATCGGCCGATGGCATCTGGCGCTTCCAGGCCCCCGACGGCCTGCACGAAGCGCAGATCCTGCAAGGTGGGGAGATACTTCCCCACCGGAGCAAGTGGACTGTGCGGCTGAAGATGATTGACGTGGAAGGAGTCCGGCCGATGATGGGCGGCTACTTCCTCAACACCGGGACAAGGCACTTCGTGAAGTTCGTCAGGGACGTCGAAGGCATCGATATGGAAAAGGACGGTCCCGAATACCGCTGGGATGAGGCTTTCCAGCCGGAAGGCGCCAACGCCAACTTCGTGCAGGTGGCTCCGGACGGACTGCACGTCCGTACCTTCGAGAAAGGTGTGGAGGCCGAAACCCTGGCCTGCGGGACGGGGATTACGGCAAGCGCCGTGGCGGCCTGCTATGCGGGGATTCCCGGCGCGGCAGAAGGCAGTTACAGACTGCAGTGCCGCCGCGGGGACTGGCTGCAAGTGGACTTTAACATCAGCGGCGAAAAATACACCGACGTGTACCTCACCGGTCCGGCGGAAATGGTAAAAACGGTAAAACTATGAATAAGGTATTCAAAGGCTGCGGCACGGCGCTCCTGACTCCGTTCAAGGACGGAGAGGTGGACTACAACGCCTTCGCCGCCACGGTGGACTGGCAGGTGGAAGCCGGCATCGATTTTCTGGTGCCGCTTGGGACCACCGGCGAAACGCCCACTCTGAGCGAATCGGAAAAACTCCAGGTGCTGGAGGTTACCAGGCAGCATGCCGGCGGCCGTCCGGTAATGGCCGGCGTGGGCTCCAACAGTGTGAAAGGCACGCTGGACAACATTCGCCTGCTGCAGGACGCGGACGGCTTCCTGGTGGTGGTGCCCTTCTACAACAAACCGCCGCAGCGGGGCATGTACCAGTACTTCAAGGCCGTCGCGGAAGCTACGGACAAGCCCATCATCCTCTACAACGTCCCCGGCCGCACCGGTTCCAACATCGAGGCGGAAACCACCCTGGCCCTCGCGAAGGATGTGCCCAATATCATCGGCATCAAGGAAGCTTCCGGAAACAAGGAGCAAATCGGCAAAATCCTGAAGGGACGTCCGGAAGGCTTCGCCGTGCTCTCCGGTAACGACGACGACACCCTGGCCCTGATGAAAGACGGGGCCGATGGCGTCATCTCCGTAGCCTCGAACGTGTTCCCGTCGGCGATGGTGGACCTGGTCCGCGCCCTGCAGGACAGCAAATGGGAGGACGCCGAAAAGATGAACGCCCGCCTCTCGCCCCTTTTCAAGGCCCTCTTCGTGGAGCCCAATCCCATCCCCGCAAAAGCCGCCATGGCGCAGTTGGGCCTGATGGAGAATTCGCTGCGGCTCCCGCTGGTGAAGGCCACGGAAGATACCGAAAACTTGATGAGAAAAACCCTGCAAGACCTGTTCTGATATGGAAATCGGCCTGAAAGAATTCAACGAAACCCTGGACGCCCTGGAAAAGGGGCAGCTGAGGGTTGCCGAAAAAGTGGACGGCGTTTGGAAAGTGAACACGCACGTCAAGGAGGTGATCCTGGCGGGCTTCAAGCTGGGCGCCGTGAAGGAGATGTCCCAGGGGCAGTTCTCCTATTTTGACAAGGAGACCTTCCCGGTGCGGCAGTTCAGCGCCCAAGACGGCGTCCGCATCGTTCCGGGCGGCAGCAGCATCCGACGGGGAGCCTATCTGGCGCCTGGCAGCATTGTGATGCCTCCCGCCTACGTGAACGTGGGCGCCTATGTGGGCGAAGGCACCATGGTGGACAGCCACGTCACCATCGGCTCCTGCGCTCAGGTAGGGAAACGCATCCATATATCGGCCTCCACGCAAATTGGCGGGGTACTGGAACCGGCAGGCGCCCTTCCCACCATCATCGAGGACGACGCCTTTGTGGGCGGCAACTGCGGCATCTATGAGGGCACCATCGTGGAAGAAGGGGCGGTCATCGCCTCGGGCGTAATCATCACCTCCTCCACCGCCATCTTCGACGCCACCACCGGGGAATTTATCAGAAGGAATGCCGATGGCCGCATCGTGGTGCCGAAAGGCGCCGTGGTGGTGAGCGGCTCCAAACCCATCGTGCGGGACGGAAAAGCGTTGGAGAGCGGCGTGCATCTCTACTGCCCCGTCATCGTGAAATACCGCGATGCCAAAACCGCCGGAAGTATTCACTTAGAAGATTTGTTAAGATGAAAGTCGCCGTTGTAGGAGCCACCGGCCTGGTGGGCTCGAAAATGTTGGAAGTGCTGGAGGAGCGCGGGTTTCCGGTGAGCGAACTGCTACCGGTGGCCTCCGAGCGTTCCTGGGGGAAGAAAGTGCGCTTCCGGGGCCGTGAGTGGACGGTGATATCGGCCGATGAAGCCATCGCCCAAAAACCCGCCCTGGCCCTATTCAGCGCCGGCGGTGCGGTTTCGGCCGACCTTGCGCCGAAGTTCGCCGCCGTGGGCTGCTACGTGGTGGACAATTCCTCGCAGTGGCGGATGGACCCTTCGGTGCCGCTGATTGTGCCGGAGATCAACGCCGATGTTCTGCGGCGGGAAGACCACATCATCGCCAACCCCAACTGCTCCACCATCCAGATGGTCCTGCCGCTGGCGCCCCTCCACAAGGCCTACGGCATCAAGCGCATCGTGGTGAGCACCTATCAGAGCGTGACGGGCGCGGGCCAGCGGGGCATCGAGCAGCTGGAGGCCGAAGAAAAAGGCGGCTCCGGCAGTAAGTTCCCCCACTGCATCCACCGCAACATCCTGCCGCATATTGACATCTTTATGCCGGACGGCTCCACCCGGGAGGAAACGAAGATGGTCAATGAAACGCGGAAGATCCTGCGGGATCCTTCCATTGCCGTTTCCGCCACCTGCGTGCGCGTGCCGGTGGAAGGCGGTCATTCAGAGAGCGTAAATATCGAACTGTCAAAGCCTTACGAACTGTCGGAAGCCTGCCGCCTGATGGCCGATATGCCCGGCGTGGTTTTGCAAGATAACCCCGCCGAAAACCTCTATCCCATGCCCATCAACGCCTGGGGTAAGGACGATGTCTTCGTAGGCCGCATCCGCCGGGACGCCTCGGTGGAAAACGGCCTCAACCTCTGGTGCGTCAGCGACAACCTCCGCAAAGGCGCCGCCACCAACGCCGTGCAGATAGCGGAAGTGCTGTTGCGGAATGGTTGGTTGCAATCTTAAGCATAAAAAGCATGGAAATCATGCTTAAGATGGTAAGCACTGACCATCTAAAGCACAAAAATGGCACTGGGCGTGCCTAAGATGGTAGAGCAGATGAATTGGAACTTATATAAAGAGATTTTATCCATCGATTCCACTTCCGGCAAGGAGCGGAAGTTGGCCGAATGGCTCCTGGAGCACCTGGAAGCCCCCGCGAAACAAGCGATGGAAGTGGGCGACGGCACCCTGAACCTCCTCTTCAGCTGGGGAACGCCCAAAGTGGTGTTCTGCACCCATCTGGACACCGTCCCGCCGTACATCGCACCCTGCTTCGGGGGAAAACTCCCTCCGGAGGACTTGTCCACCCCCGGACAAGGGCAGCGTTTTCCGGAGGGAACAGGCGGCGGGGGGCTTGTCCACCCCCGGACGAGTATAGGGGGAGGGGCCCGTTGGATACAAGTTCCCGAAGGGGACGCAGGAGACAATGGGAGGGGCCGGAACGAGCGAAGCGAGTATAGTCCCCCCGCCGCCTGCTCCTCTCTAGAAGCTATTTTTGGACGCGGGACCTGCGATGCAAAGGGGCAGATTTTTGCGATGTATGAGGCGTGTAAGGCGCTGGAAGCAAAGGGATGCAGGGACTTCGGACTGCTGCTGCTTGCCGGTGAGGAGACAGGCTCCGGGGGCGCGAAGGCGTTTTCCAAGACGGGCTTCGAGGCTCCGTTCCTCATTGTGGGCGAACCCACGGAGAACAAAATGGTCAGCGCGGCGAAGGGCACGCTATCTTATGACTTGAAGTTCGAAGGAAAGGCTTTCCATTCCGGCTATCCGGAGTTTGGCGAAAGCGCCATCGATAAGTTCAACGAATTCTATAACAAGCTGAAAGCGAAGGACTTCGGCGAGGATCCGGAACTGGGAAAGACAACCTGGAATGTGGGGCTTCTCAGGAGCGACAATCCGCAGAACATCCTTTCGCCGGAAGTGACTTGCCGGCTGTATTTCCGTACCACTTTCGTTTCGCACGAGGCGGTAAAAGCGTGGATGCAGGAGATGGCCGGTCATGACGGAAGCGCGCACGGTCCCAAAGGCGTCATCCCCGGCTTGACCGGGGATCTCAGAGGTGGCGACGTCCCCGCCCGGTACGTCACCCTGCCGGGCTTCGAATCGGCCCCCGTCGCCTTCGGCTCCGACGCCCCGCACCTTACGGGCTTCGGCCACAAGATCATCTGCGGCCCGGGAAGCATCCGCTTCGCCCATCGGCCCGACGAACACATCCTCCCGCAGGAGCTGGAAGCAGCCATCGGCCTCTACACCCGCCTCTACGCAACCCTGATGGCTGGAGCGCAAAGTATTGATTCATAGCAAGATACGGAAAGAGGGGTGCACACCCAGGTGCACCCCTGAATAAGCAAGTGATTGATTATTAAACAGGTACACTCCAGGTATGATCAAGGTCATTATCAGCGGATACGGCCGGATGGGCCACATGGTGGAGAAAGAGCTCCAAAAACGCGGAATCGAACTGGTGGAAGCCAGCGAGGATATCACGGCGACGGACCCGGCGAAGGCGAAGGAGTGCGTCTGCATTGACTTTACCACACCCGAAGCTTTCCGGGCCAACTACCCCTTCATCGCCAAAAACTTCAAGGCGGCGGTGGTGGGCACCACGGGCTGGAATGACATTGAGGCCGATGTCCGCAAGGCCTTCGATGATGCAGGCACCACCCTCATCTACGCCTCCAACTTCTCCCTGGGGGTGAACGCCCTCTATGCCGCCGTCACAAAGGTCTCGGCCATGCTGAAAGGCAACGGCTATAAGGCCGAAATCGAAGAAATCCATCACATCCACAAACTGGACGCCCCTTCCGGCACGGCAAAGGTGCTGGGTGCGCTGGTGGAAAAGGAACTGGGCGAAAAGCCCGAAATCACCTCCGTCCGCGAGGGTGAAGTGCCCGGCATTCACACGCTTACGCTCACATCGGCCGAAGATAAGATTACCCTTCGTCACGAAGCCTTCTCCCGCGAAGGCCTGGCCAAAGGGGCAGTAATAGCAGCCCTGATGACCGAAGATCACCAGGGCGTGCACGAATTCAGCGAATTGCTGTAGGGCTTACCTTAATATATCATTGAGAATACTGCTGGCGGCTTCGCGGGCGCCTTCACCGGGGCCTTGAATCACCAGCGGATAAGGATGGAAGGCGCTGCGCACGATGATGGCATTCTCCGTCCCCCGCAGATAATAGGCGGGATGTTCGGGCGCCACTTCCTTGAGGGCGATGCTGGCCCTATAACCGCGGGCCGATTTCTCCAGACAAGCCACAAACCGCTGACGGAAGCCCTTGAAAGCAACCGCCTGCGCTTTTTCAGCCCACTTCGGTTCATAGGCCTCCAGCGCAGCGTAGAACTGCTCCAGGCTGCCTTCCAGCACGGAGGGCGGCACAACCGGCTCCACCTGAACCGCCGACTCTTCCAACTGCACGCCGGCTTCCCGTGCGAGAATAAGGAGCTTCCGGAGGGCGTCCCGTCCGCCCAGGTCCACGCGGGGATCCGGCTCGGTGAGCCCTTCCGCCGCGGCGCGACGCACAAGCGAAGCGAAGCTGGGTCCGCCGGGCTTATAGTCACTTAAAATCTGGTTCAGGGTGCAGGAAACCACGGCCTCGATGGACAGAACCTCATTGCAGCTGTTTGCTCCACGGGCGATGGATTCCAGGATGGGAAGCGCAGCGCCAACGGTGGTTTCATAGCGGAGCGGGACACCGTTTTCGCGCGCCGCAGCCACCATGGCGGCATAGTCCGCATAAGGAACGGCGAACGAGCGGCGGTTGGAAGAAACGATGCCGATTCCCGCCTGCAGCAGGTCCGTATAGCGTTTGTAGAGCGTTTTGCTATTGGTGGCGTCAATGAAAAGCGAGCCCTTGGGCGCCACCTGAAGAATGGCGTCGATGTAATCCCCCTCCAGGCCGATGACAGGCGCTCCGCCCAGGTCAATCCCATAGCGGCGGCTGTTCGCCCGCCCCACTACGCGGAGGGTTTTTCCGCTGCGTTCCTTCACGGCCGATGCGCTTTCTTGAATGAGCTGAATCAAGGCTTTTGCCACGGCTCCGTCGCCGGCGATGAAGAGGTTTACCTCCTGCACGGGCAGTTCCTGGAAGAAAGCCCGGTGGATGGCCCGCAGGGCCTGGTCCAGCACGGCTTCCTTCACCTCGATATCCACCCCGGAACCATCCTCAGAGATACTCAAAGCCTGAATCCCGGCCTGTTGGAGGGCATTGTCGGCCTGTCCGGAGGCGGACACCCCTGAGGGAGCATCGGCCTTCTTTTTAGCGACCGAAGGGGTGTTCCCTCCGGCATGGCCGGCAGCCCCCACCAACCTGATGCACCCCCCCTCCGAAGCAACGCCAATCCAGCGGGCGGCATCCGCCTCCGCGCCGATGACGGTGTACTTGCCGTCCGGAGCGAAAGTGTTGCGAATCTCGATATCGATCCCGGCGGCCATGGCGGGCGCCACGGTGGGCGCATACAGCACTTTGGCACCGTGAGAGGCCATATCCAGTGCAGCGGCATAGGACATCCGCGGCACGGTACGGGCGGCGGGAACCTGCTTGGGGTTGGCCGTCATGATGCCGGGGACGTCGGTCCAAATCTGAAGACTATCGGCCTGTACTGCAGCAGCATAAAGGGCTGCGGAATAGTCCGATCCTCCGCGTCCCAGCGTGGAAATCTTCCCGGAAGCATCCCGGCAGATGAAGCCGGGCGCCACGAAAATCTCCGCGTCGGACGCCTCCACGGCAGCACGGATCCGCTTGAAACTCTCTGGTTCATCGGCCTTTACCACCAACTCGCGCGAATCCAGCCACAGCACCCGGTAGCCTTCCGTTTCCAACTTTGCCGCCAGAAGGGTGGTGGAGAAGATTTCGCCGAAAGTGACACGTTCGTCCGCGGGAGCCTGACGCATCTGCTGGAACAACCCGTCCAGCCGCCGCTGCAGGGATTCCCGGTCCGCACCGGTAAAAAGGCGGCGCACCATATCGGCGTGCCGATGCTCCAATTCCTGCAACTGTTCCCCGTATCCGCTCAGGAGCGCGTCCGTGCAGCCCGCGATGGCGCTGCTTACCAGGATAACCCGGCCTTTCAAGGCTTCGCGTTCCACGATATCCAGCACCCGCGATACCTGCGTGGCGCCGGCAACGGACGATCCGCCGAATTTTAAAACCCTGTACATATCACCACAAAGATAAGGTTTTCTCCGGAAAATATGCTATTTTTGTATGCTATGTTGAAAGCGCTTACCATATTCGGTTTCCTCGGTTTCGGCTGGGCGGATATACTGGACATCCTGATGGTGTCAGCGCTCATCTTTTTCCTTATCCGGAGCATCCGGGGAGACAGCACCGTGCTGAACATCGTGCTCATCCTGATATTCCTCCTTATTCTTAAGGGAGTGGTGAACGCGCTCAACATGCGCATGATGACGGTGCTGCTGAACACTCTGCTGGACGTGGGTGTGCTGGCCCTCATCATCCTGTTCCAACCGGAAATCCGGCACCTGCTCAACCGTTTTGCCGTCCGGAGCGGCCTCACCCGCCGCACCGGTGAACTCTTCAACCGCATCATGGGCATCAAGGAGGAGAAGATGGATTCCCGCAGCGCGGAGGAACTGGTGGAAGCCGTGCGCGCCATGTCGGCCGAAAAAACCGGCGCCCTCATCGTCCTGCAGCACAAGGGGTCCATGGAAGATTACATGAACACCGGA
Organism: Bacteroidales bacterium; assembly: GCA_017553545.1. Taxonomy (GTDB): domain Bacteria; phylum Bacteroidota; class Bacteroidia; order Bacteroidales; family UBA932; genus Cryptobacteroides. The sequence goes on from JAFZKT010000056.1 coordinate 22,722, forward strand.
GACCGTTTCGAGGCCGATATAAACCGTCGGCTCATCATGAATATCTTCTTCAAGAATTCCCCCCTGCACGACGGAGCCATGATCATCGTGGGCGACCATATCGCCGCCGTCCGCTGCCAGCTCCCCATGACCAACCGCACGGATATCCCCGCCCATTACGGAATGCGGCACCGGGCTGCCATCGGCCTGACGGAAGATACGGATGCGGATGTACTGGTTGTCTCCGAAGAGACGGGCAAGGTCAGTTTTGTCCGGGGCGGAGAAATCAAAGAAGTGCAGGACGTAAAGGAATTACGCCAGATCGTAGGAGCGCTGATGACTAAGGAGGGTGAATAGCGTGGACGCAAGGCTGGAATCGAAATTGGGGTTCGACAAAGTGCGCGCGGCCATTCAGGGCCGGTGCTCTACGGACTATGCCGCGGCCCGCGTGGCGGAGGAGGAATTCTCGGCCGATGAAAGCGAAATCCGCCGCAGGCAGGTCTTAACGGACGAAATGCGCCTCATCCTCATGTTCGAGGACGGCTTCCCCACCGCCGGATACATCGACGCCATCCCCTTCCTGGAGCCCATCGGCAAGAACGCTTCCATCGACCTCCTTTCCCTGGGTAAACTGCGCACGCTGCTGGATACGCTCCGGCGGGCCCTCCACTTCTTCCATACGGTGAAAGAGGGGATATACCCCAACCTGCAGCACCTGGCCGCGGGGGTGAACGCACCGGCGGAGGTCATCGCCCGCATCGACGCCATCCTGGATCGTCACGGGGAAATGAAGGACACCGCTTCGGACGATCTTTACAGTATCCGCCGCAGTATCAAGGAAAAGGAAATCAACATCTCCAAACGGATGAACGCCATCCTCCGCCAGGCCCAGGCCGATGGAATCGCGGACGCCGACGCCTCCGTAAGCATCCGCGACGGGAAGATGCTCATTCCGGTCTCATCGGCCAAAAAGAGACAGTTCCAGGGATACATCTACGACGAAAGCGCCACGGGGAAAACCGCCTTCATGGAACCGGCGGAGATTGTGGCGCTGCAGAATGAGATTGCCCAGCTCCACTTCGACGAAACGCGGGAGATGGCCCGCATCCTCTACGAGTTCGCGGAGTTCCTGCGGCCGTTCGTGCCGGAGCTCATCGCCGGGGCTCGCTTTGTGGGAGAGCTGGATTTCAATATGGCCAAGGCCCAGGTGGCCCTGGACTACATCGCGGGAATGCCCGTGGTGTCCGAAGACGGCACGCTGCGGCTCCGCAAAGCCCGCCATCCGCTGCTGGAGAAATCCCTGCGGAAAGAGGGCAAGGAGATTGTCCCGCTAACCCTCACCCTTTCGCCCGAAAAACGAATCCTGCTCATTTCCGGACCCAACGCAGGCGGCAAATCCGTCTGCCTGAAGACGGCCGGCCTGCTGCAGTATATGTTCCAGTGGGGGATGCTCATCCCTACCTCCGAAACGTCGGAGTTGCCTGTATTCAAGCGGATCATGGTCTCTATCGGCGACGACCAGTCGCTGGAAAACGACCTTTCCACCTACAGCTCCTTCCTCACGGATATGAAGGCGATGCTCGCCGCGGCCGATGACCAAACGCTGGTTCTCATCGACGAATTCGGCTCCGGGACGGAACCGGCGGCCGGCGGAGCCATCGCGGAAGCCATCCTGCACGCTCTTGATGAAAAATGCGCCTATGGCGTCATCACCACCCACTATACCAACCTGAAACTCTATGCCGCAGGGGCGGAAACGCACGTGGTGAACGGCGCCATGCAGTTCGACGCAGCCACGGTGGCGCCCCTCTTCCGCCTGGAGACGGGTCTTCCTGGCTCTTCCTTCGCCTTCGAACTGGCCCGCAAGATGGGCCTTCCGGAACCGCTGGTGCACGATGCGGAACAGCGCGCCGGGGAGCAGTTCGTGGGAATGGAGCGGAATCTCCGCAAGATTGCCCGCAGCCGCCGCGCCCTGGACGAAAAACTCACCCGCATCAAGGCCACGGACAAAACGCTGGAAGGCCTCACGGACCGTTACGAAAAAGAACTGGAGGAGATTAAGGAAATGCGCCGCCAGATCCTGGACGAAGCCCGTGCGGAAGCTGAAAAAATTGTCCGGGAAGCCAACAAACGCGTGGAGGGCACCATCCGTGTGATCCGTGAATCCCAGGCCGACAAAGAGCAGACAAAGCAGGCCCGCGCGCAGCTGCAGACTTTCCTGGGCGCCCTGGCAGAAGAAAAGGAAAAACGGGAAGATTACATAGAGGGTAAGCTCAAAAAGGTACAGCAACGGAAAAGCCGCCGCCGGCAGGAGCAGGCCCCGAAGAACGACGATGCCAAGATGGCCGCGTGGCGCAGTGCCCCGCTCAAGGTGGGCGAAAAAGTGCGCATCCTTTCGGGCGGAATGGTGGGCGAAGTATCCATCGTGAGCACAAAGGCGGTGAGCGTGGTGGTGGGAAGCGTGGTAACCAAACTCCCCCTGGACCGCGTGGAACGCATTACCTCCAACGAATACAAAGCTGCCGCCCAGGCGCCCGCAGAACGCCCGCGGCAGGTTTACGACGCCGCACTCACCGAAAGAAAAGCCCGTTTTAAACCCGAATTGGACGTGCGCGGAGAGCGCGTAAACGACGCCCTCGAAATTGTGATGCATTTTATTGACGATGCCATCATGTTAGGGGTCCCCTCGGTGCGAATTTTGCATGGGAAAGGGACGGGCGCCCTGCGCGAAGAAATCCAGAAATACGTGCGCACCGTGCCCGGTGTAAAGTCGGCCCAGGACGAACATATCCAACTGGGCGGCTCAGGTGTAACAGTGATAACATTTGATTGAAAATGAACCTGTTAAGTACCAGTAGACTGGGGCAGACGGGCGAGAATGTCGCCTGCGATTTCCTGCTTTCGCGGGGGCATCACATCCTGGACCGCAACTGGCGGGCCGGACACCTGGAACTGGATATTGTGACAGAAGCGCCCGACGGGGTGCACTTCGTGGAAGTGAAGGCCCGCACGGCGCCTGTGACATCGGCCCTCTCGGACCAGGTGAACACGCCCAAACAAAAACGCATCTGCGCCGCTGCGCAGCAATACCTCATCAAGCACAGCCTTCCCGGCCGGGAAGTATACTTCGATATTGTTTCCGTGCTCTTCGACGGCCCGGAAACCCGCGTCCGCTACTTCCCCCAGGCTTGGATCCCCATGTTCGTCTAATAACCACACAACACTATGAACCACAGGTACTGTGTCATCATGGCCGATGGTACCGGCTCTTCCAAGCAATACCGGCACACCTATGAGCGTTTCGTACAGATAGTACCCCCCGAAAATATCCTGGTTGTCACCCTGGCCTCCTGCGCGGCCCAGGCACGCCGGGAGCTCCCGGACCTTCCGGAAGGCAATCTCCTGCTGGAGCCCTATGCCCGCAAAACCGCGCCCTGCATGGCCCTGGCGGCCTATACGCTGCTCTCCAGGGATCCGGACGCGGTGATTGTCGCTACGCCCTGGGACCTGGTGATCCGCGACGAAGAACTTTTCGCCTCCACCCTGCAGGAAGCCTTCGCCTACGTGGAAAGGCACGATGTCCTGATGACACTGGGTATCGTCCCCAAAACGCCGGACGTCAACTTCGGATACATCCAGGTGAAAGAGGGCCGCGACGCCCAGCGGATGGCGGGCCCGCTGCAGGTAAAAACCTTCACGGAGAAGCCCTCCCTGGAGTTGGCACAGGTCTTCATCGGCACGGGAGAATTCTTCTGGAACAGCGGTATCTTCATCTGGCGGGCCGCCACCATCGCCGCGGAAATGGAAAAATACGTCCCGGAAGTGACGGAACTCTTCAAAGGGTGGGAGGAGCACATCGCCGAACGCCCCTTCATAGAGCGGGCCTATGCCGAATGCCCCAAAGTGTCACTGGACTACGGTGTTATGGAACACACGGACCGCGCCTGGCTGTATCCCGCCCATTTCGGCTGGGCAGACATTGAACGTTTGTAGAATAGGAAAAATTGTTCTATCTTTGCAAGCTATTTTTGCAAATGATAATTTAAAAGATACAAGAAATGCAAAGTAAAGGTTGGATCAGATTCGTCGCCATCTGCCTGGCTATCGCCAGCATTTGGCAGCTATCCTTCACGGTCGTTACCCGGATTGAGGAGAAAAAGGCTGCCCGGTATGCTCAGGAACAGAGACAGTTGTACCTCGAATCCCACAAAGACGCGCCCGAATATGAGCTGGACGCCGTGGCCGATAAGAGTAACGCGGCCTACATTGACGCCATCAACAACAAGAACGTTTACCTGGGATACACCTTCAAGAGCGTAAAAGAGAAGGAAATCAACCTGGGTCTGGACCTCAAGGGCGGTATGAATATCATGCTGCAGGTGCAGCTGGAAGACATGGTGAAGGCGCTGGCCGGCAACAACCAGACGGACCCGGACTTCGAAGCCACTTTCAAAGAGGCAAGTGACAACAGGGAAAAATCCGGTAAAGACTTCATCGACCGCTTCGGTGATGCCTGGTCAAAGGTTACCAAGCGCGAGCTGGCGGAGATTTATGCCACGAGCGACAGTAAAGTAAAAGCCAACTTCAAGAAAGAACAAGTCCTCGAGTACCTTCACGAGGAAGCCGAGAGCGCTGTGGACAACTCCTTCAACGTACTCCGCAACCGTATCGACCGCTTCGGCGTCACCCAGCCCAACATCCAGAAAGTGGGCAATTCCGGCAAAATCCTCATCGAACTGCCGGGCGTGAAAGACCCCGAACGTGTGAGAGATCTCCTGAAGGGAACCGCTTCCATGGAATTCTGGCTCACCTACCGGGCATCAGAAGTGGATCTCTACTCCGCAGATTACCGTGTGGCCGAAATCCTCAAGAGCCGGGCCGACAGCACTTCAAAGTCGCTTCTCCAGGCGCTCGTATCAACGGAACAGCTGGTGCGGCAGGGTCTGCTTCATCAGGATCTTATGAACGGTTCCTGTATCGGCTTTGCCACCAAAGCGGACAAAGAATGGGTGGACAGCTGTCTGGTCCTGGCCGCCGACGAGCTCCCCACCAACTTCCGGGGCGTGTGGTCCGCAAAGCCCTACGATGACCCCTACGGTCTGTTTAAGGATAAGACTGTTTATGAACTGGTCGCCCTTACTTCAACGGACGGGAAGGCTGCGCTGGGTGGCGAAAAGGATGAAAAAGTCGTCAGGGATGCCAAAGTGGAATTCGGCGACAGCCGGCGTGGCGGCAACGGCGCACCTTATGTCTCCATGACAATGTACCCCAAGGCTGCCAGCACGTGGGCCCAGATTACAAAAGCCGCGATGCCGTCTGGGACCACACCCGGAAAGGATGTAGCCATCGTTCTTGACGGCATGGTCGTTTCCCACCCCACGGTGCAAAGCGCAATCGAAAACGGCTCTTCCCAGATTACCGGCAACTTCGATATCCAGGAAGCGGAAGACCTGGTAAACGTCCTCAAGTCCGGTAAACTTCCCGCTCCCGCCTCCATTATCCAGGAGCAGGTAGTGGGTCCGTCCCTGGGTAGCGCATCCATCCGCTCCGGTCTCATTTCCTTCCTCATCGCCTTCTGCCTGGTACTCCTTTACATGGTGTTCTTCTACCAGGGCGCCGGTCTCATCGCGGACATCGCACTGCTCTGCAACGTACTGCTGCTCTTCGGTGTACTGGTCAGCTTCGGCGCCGTCCTCACCCTGCCCGGTATCGCCGGTTTGGTGTTAACGCTGGGTATGGCCGTGGACGCCAACGTGATTATCTATGAGCGCATCAAGGAGGAACTGGCCGCAGGCAAGGGCTTCTCGCTGGCCGTCCACGACGGTTACAAGAACGCCTACAGCGCCATTATCGACGGTCAGCTGACCACCCTCATCACCGGTATCATCCTCTACAACTTCGGTTCCGGTCCCGTGCAGGGCTTTGCCACCACGCTCATCATCGGTATCATTACGTCGGTTCTTACCTCTATCTTCATCACCCGCATCATCTTCGACGACCGTATCAAGGCCGGGAAGACCGTGGCAATGTCCAACAAGCTCACGCAGAACATCCTGAAGAACACGAAGATAGACTTCATCGGCAAGAAGAAATGGTCCTACATTCTTTCCGGCACCCTCATCGTCATCTCCATCGCATCCATCGCCTTCAAAGGCTTCAGTTACGGCGTAGATTTCACCGGTGGCCGCAACTACATTGTCCGCTTTGACCAGAGCGTTACTGCGGAAGATGTACGCGCCAAGGTGGAAGCCACCTTCGAGGCTGCCGCCAAAGAGGCCGGCGTCGACCAATACTCCGTGGAGGTGAAGCAATTCGGTAGCGACGCCCAGATGAAGATTACCACCCAGTACAAGAACAAAGAGGAAAGCACAGAGGTTGATAAGGAAATCGCGGGCCTGCTGTATGATGCCTTGAAGGGATTCTATGCAAATCAAGATATCCAGTTCGAGGAATTCTCCAACAGTACAGAGAACACCAACGGCATCATATCCTCTGATAAAGTGGGTCCCACCATCGCGCGCGAGATTACCCGCGGCGCCATCATCGCCGTTATCCTGGCCCTGCTGGCCATCTTCGCCTATATCGCCGTCCGGTTCAAAGGCTGGGCCTGGGGTCTTGGCGGTGTGGTATCACTGGCCCATACGGCCCTCATCGTGATTGGCTTCTTCTCCCTGTTCAACGGTATCCTGCCGTTCAACCTGGATGTAGACCAAACCTTCATCGCGGCCATCCTAACCATCATCGGTTATGCCATCAATGATAACGTGGTGATCTTCGACCGTATCCGCGAACAGAAGGGCCTGCATCCGAAGGAAGAATTCAACGTCACGGTGAATGCGGCCCTGAACGCCACCCTCACCCGTACCCTCAACACTTCCATCTCCACCCTGCTCCCGATGCTCGCCATCGCCATCTTCGGCGGCGAAAGCATCCGCGGTCTTGCAGTGGCCCTGTGCCTGGGTGTGGTGATTGGGACCTATGCCTCCATCATGATCGGCACGCCCGTCATGTACGACCTTACCATGAGGCGTAAGAAATAAGGTATAGTTGACGGATTGAAAAAACGGACGTTCTTTCGAGCGTCCGTTTTTTTATTTGCGGATGATCTGATACTGATCCACGCCTATCTGCTGCAGGTCCAACAGGAATTCCGAACTTACCGCCACCTGGTATTTCTTGGAGAAGAACTGAATCCGGTATCTGGTGACCGGGTCAAAGAGATGGATGGTCAGCGGAATATTCCCTGTATGCTTTTTGACCACTTCCACCAGCTCCTCGCTGAACTTCTTCGTGAGCATGGGGGTTGTAATGTCAATGTTGAACCCCGCCAGGAATTTTTCTGACACGTTCCCCAGGAGCGTAATGCACTTCAGCTTGAAAACATAGGGTGCCTTCTTCCCCTGGGCCAGTTCTTCCGGCTTGAGATAGTACTTTTCGCCTATCTCCCCCTCCAAAAAGAGGGCGGCCTTTGGCTGCATGAACGACATGAAGCTCTCATGCTCCTTCCCGAAAAGCGCCAGTTCATAGGTCCCGCTGTAATCCTCCAGTACCGTACGGGAATAGGGCTTCCCGTTCTTGGTGGTAAGCGACTTGAAATCCGTTACGATACCGGCGATGCTAACCCTGGGCGTGGACTTGTTTGCCTCGCACTCGGAGATATAGTTGGATAGATCCGCCAGATTGCAGGTGACGAAATTGTGCATCTCAAAACTGTAGCGGTCCAGCGGATGGGAACTCAGGTACATCCCCACCAGGTCCTTTTCCCGCTGCAGCATCTCCATTACATCCAGATAACCTTCGTCTTCCGGCAGGGCGGGACGGACAGGCTTCATCTCCTCCATATCTCCAAAAAGGCCGCCGGCGCCCTTATCGTTCTTCACCATTTCCCCGTAACGGACGATGGCGTCGATAAACAGTTCGTTGGAGCCCCTGCAAGGCTGGAAATACATGCTGCGCTTATGGCCGAAACCGTCCAGCGCACCGGCATTGAGCAGATTTTCAAAACTCTTGCGGTTCACGGCTCCGGACATCCTTTCCACGAAGTCATAAATGTCCGTGAACAATCCGTTCTCTTCCCTTTCCCTGATGATGGCGTCCACCACGTTTCCGCCGAAGCCCTTGATGGAACCGAGGGCGAAACGGACGTTTCCGTCCTTATTTACGGTAAAATGGTCTGCGCTCTCGTTTACATCCGGAGACAGCACCTTGATGCCATGTCCCCGGCAGTCGTCCATGATCTTGACGATTTCCTCCATGCTCTTGGCGCAATCCAGGCAGGAGGCATAGAATTCCGAAGGGTAGTGGCACTTGAGCCAGGCCGTCTGATAGCTGATCCATGCATAGCAGGTAGCGTGCGACTTATTGAAGGCGTACTGGGCGAATTTCTCCCAGTCCTTCCAGATTTTATCCAGCTTCTTTTCCGGATGGCCGTTCTTCATGCCGCCCTCCATAAACTTCCCCTTCAGGGCGCTCAGCATATCAAAGAGCTTCTTACCCATGGCCTTGCGCAACTGGTCTGCCTCGCCTTTGGTGAAGCCGGCCAGTTTCTGGGACAGCAACATCACCTGCTCCTGATACACCGTGATTCCGTAGGTATCCTGGAGGAATTCCTTCATTTCAGGGAGGTCATACTGGATGGCCTTTTCCCCCTGTTTGCGGGCGACGAAGTCCGGGATATAATCCATGGGGCCGGGCCGATAGAGGGCGTTCATGGCGATGAGGTCCTCGAAGCGCTCCGGACGGAGTTGCTGGAGGTATTTGCGCATCCCCTCCGATTCGAACTGGAACACGGAGGTGGTGTCTCCGCGGCCATAGAGGGCATAGGTGGGTTTGTCGTCGATGGGGATGGCCTCTATGTCGATATCCTCCCCATGATGCTCCTTCACCAAATCCAGCGTCTTGTGGATAATGGAGAGGGTGGCCAGGCCCAGGAAGTCCATCTTGAGCATGCCCACATCCTCAATATAATGGCCGTCGTACTGCGACGTACGCACGTATTCGCCGGTTTCCTTATCCTTGGACAGGCAGATGGGAAGATAATCCGTAAGGTCTCCCCGGCCGATGATGGTGGCGCAGGCGTGCATGCCCGTCTGCCGGACAGTCCCCTCCAGCGCCTGGGCGTAGCGGAGTACCTCCCGGTTGAGTTCGGGACCCTTTTCCAATTCCTCCTTGAATTCCGGCACCAGGCGGTAACAGTTGGCCAGGGTTACCTTCACATCAACATCCTCCATGCCCACCTGGAATAACTTCTTTTCCCCGTCCACTTCCCGCTCCACTTTCTTGAAGCCCGGCTTCAATTCATCCAGCTTGGGATTGAAGGGATATTCGCGCTGCTTCTTTTCACTCAGGCGGTCCGGAACCAGATTGCTGAGGCGGTTGCTTTCGTCCAGCGGCAGGTGGCTGATACGGGCCACATCCTTGATGGCGCTCTTGGCCGCCATCGTGCCGTAGGTAATGACGCGTGACACATGGTCCGCGCCATATTTTTTCTCAATATAATCGTGCGCCTTGACCAGGTCCTCGAAATCCACGTCGATATCCGGCATGTTCACGCGGTCCGGATTCAGGAAACGCTCGAACAGCAGTTGGTACTTGATGGGATCCAGGTTGGTGATGCGGAGGCAGTAGGCCACCACCGATCCGGCGGCACTGCCACGGCCCGGACCCACCATGCAGCCCATGGCGCGGGAAGCGGCGATGTAGTCCTGAACAATGAGGAAATAATCCGGAAAACCCATCCGGCAGATGGTTTTCAACTCAAAGTCTATCCGTTCCTCCTGTTCCTGCGTAAGGGTTTCCCCGTACCGTTCGTGCGCTCCCTTATAAGTAAGGTAGCAGAGATAGGCCACCGAATGGCAGAATCCATCCCCGCGGTATACGCCGTGCTTGTCATTCTTCCCGGCATCGATGATGTCCCTGTATTGCTCCAGATACTTGTCGATTTCGGCCATGAAGGAAGGGGAAATCTCGTAAACGGGGAGCACGGGATCCTCCCGGTCGATGGTGTAGCGGTCTATCTTCTCCGCCACCTCCAGCGTATTGGCAAGCGCTTCCGGGTGATCCGGGAACAGCTCCAGCATCTCTTCCTCGCTCTTGATGTACTCCTGCTGGGTATAACGCAGGCGCTTAGGGTCGTCAATATCCGCATTGGTGGATACGCAGATGAGGCGGTCATGAACGGGGCCGTCTTCCTTTCGGACGAAATGGGCGTCGTTGGTGGCGATAACCTTTACGCCGTACTTCTCCCCCAGGCGGAAAATTTCGTCGCAGTAGAAGCACTGCTGCTTATAGAGTTCGTTATCCAGCCCGGGAACCTCCGTCTTGTGCTTCATCACCTCCAGGTAATAGTCTTCCCCGAAGACTTTCTTGTGCCAGAGGATGGCCTTCTCCACCGCTTCTTCGTCGTGGGCCAGGATGGCGCGCGGCACCTCGCCGGCAATGCAGGCCGACGAACAGATGAGTCCCTCCGCGTGCTGCTCCAGGAATTCGTGGCTGATGCGGGGACGCGTGTACATCCCGTTGATGCTGGCCTCCGAGCAGATCTTCACCAGATTCAGATAACCGGTGTAGTTCTTGGCCAGCAGGATAAGGTGGTAATACCCCTTCTCCTTGACGTGGTGGTCTCCCTTCGCCACATAGATCTCACAGCCGATGATGGGTTTCACCGCCGGATGTTTCTTGGCGTGTTTGAAGAACTCCTTTACCCCGTACATGTAGCCGTGGTCGGTGATGGCCAGCGCCGGCATCCCCAGTTCCTCCGCACGGTCGAAAAGGTCACTTATGTTGGAAAGTCCATCCAGAATGGAATACTGGGTATGGACGTGAAGGTGAACAAAACTCATATGAGCAAAGGTAACAAAAAACCGCGGCCCCATCAAGGGTCGCGGCTTCGAATTTATCAACAATTTTTACTTGGCCAGCTTGAAGCCGATCTTGTAATTGTCGTAGCCGTCGGCCAGGGAAGCGATGGTGGCTATTTCGCTGCTGCGTTCGCCCAGTTTGCCAACGATTTTCTTCAGGAAAGCCATGGCTTTGTTGGCCGGGAACAGCATCTTGGCGCCGTTCAGGTCGCTTTCCAGCACACCGGTCATGCAGAAATACTGCAGGGTCTTGCCGAAGGTGAGGGTCACGGTCTTTTCACCGTCGCCCACCTTGAATGTGCCGGGAATGGAAATGCCCATGACCTGCATCGTAAAGCTGTTGTCCTCTGCGTTGAAGTGGAACTTCATGGCGCCGGGAACGATGCCCACTTTAGCCAGGTATCCGTCGGCCTTGGATTCGAGACCGGAGGTGACGGCGCTGCCTGCCAGGTTGCTGATGATGCCGCCTTCGGAGCTGGTGGCCGAAATGGCGATGCCGTTGTAGGTGTAGTCGCCGTTCAGGCTGACGGGAGCCGAGTAGACAACACCGGCGAGGCCGGAAATGATGTTGCCAAGGGTGGAGCCGCTGTCACTGGAACCGCCGCCCAGAAGGCCGCCGAGCAGCGACTGTGCGGGAGAAGCGACGCTGAAAGCCAGCGCCAAAGCAAGGATGGAAGCGATTTTCTTCATTGTCGTATAAATTAAATGGTTAATCTATTATCATATTTCGGGCCACCCCTGCGCCTTTACAGGGAATTCCACGCCTTCAGGTGTAACAAGGACAGCGCCGGCTTCCGGCTGCGCAAGATGGCCGATGACTTCAAAGCCCTGGAACTCCCTGCGGAATTTTTCCGCCTGAAGGATGGGGATTACCAGGAGGAGACGGTTGTCGTCGCCGCCGTTCATCGCGGCCGATACGGGATCTATGTCCAATTCTTTCCCCAACTGGAAACTGTTCCCCTCGAAAGGGATTTTATCGGCGTATACCTTGGCGCCCAGGCCGCTATCCCGTTTCAGGCGCAGCAGGGCGTCCGAAAGCCCCCTGTTCACGAAGTAGGCGTAGGAGGGATATATCTCATTCTCTTCCAGCCGCCCCAGAGCGGAAGCGTCCAGTTCCGGGCGGAGAAAAGCGGCGACCAGCATCTTATACTGGGCGATATCCGGCTGTTCTCCATTCTTGTGGAACAATTCCGCGCCATGTTCCATGAAACGCATTCCCAGATAGGCGGCGCCCAGGGGTCCGGAAACACAGATCAGGTCCATGCTTTTGGCGGCAGGACGGCGTTTATCCGTGAGCTGGGCGGTTTCTCCAGTGGCGGAAACGGATATGGAGAGTCCGTTGGGCGACGGTTGCAAGTCCAGGTCCACAGCCTCAAAGCCGTGTTCCTTGGCCGCCACCGTTATCCCCATCCAGAGGTCCTTTACCTGCGGGAAGTCCAGTTTGGCCGATATCCCCAGCACCACGTTAAGGAGTTTAGGGTGCGCCAGCGCAGCATAAAGCTCACCGGCAACGCCCACCACACACTTGTAGCCAAGGTGCTTCAAGGGGAAATAAACCAGATTGAAATCAATTCCTTCCGTATACAGGCGGGTGGCCGTGCTCACGCGCGCACCAACTTTTGAAGAGGTGTAGGAGAGGTTCTCAACAGGCTTATAAGCAGAAAGGCGATAGAGCTGGTCTATCGCCTCTATTCTGCCGATGTCCGCAAAAGATTCGGCCATCACTTAGCGAAGCATGAAGTACACGGGGAAGGTGTAGGAAACCTTCACTTTGCGGTCACGCTGTTTGCCGGGGGTCCATCTGGGGGAGCTGGACACTACGCGGACGGCCTCCTTGTCCAGGGATTCATCCACGCCCTTGAGCACCCTCACGTTGGTCACACGGCCGTCGGCCTCCACGGTGAAGGACAAGGTCACACGACCCTGCACGCCGTTTTCCTTGGCGATTTCAGGATAGACCAGCTTGGAATTCACCCATTTGGAGAATTCGTTGGCATCACCGCCGTTGAAGGAGGGCTTCGTTTCCACCAGCTGGAAGGGGACGGCTTCCTCTTCCACTTCCTCTTCTTCCACCACGGCTTCCTTATAGTCCTGAATCTCGATGGCGGAATTGTCATCTTCCAGGTTCATGAACATGTCGTCGTCCACCTTGATATCATCTTCCACGATATCGATCTGGTCCGACAGCACGGGGATGTTCGGAGTCTCGGGCGGGGGCGGAGGGAGCTGATCCGGGATGGCAATCATTTCTTCTTCCATCAGCACGGAGGTGGTGTCCTCCAGCGCGGCTACCTGGGAATCCTTCGTGCTCCAGTTGAAGCCGACGTATACCGCCAGGAGCGCAATAACAAGGCCGATCTCCGTAAAGAGCAGCCGCTTGTTTTGCAGGTTGGCTTTTTCCGATTTCTTGATTTCCATAGCACTGAATTTTTGTTGATTTCTCTTTCTGGGACAAAGTTACAAAGGCCTTGCCGTACCACAAAATATACGCACGTGAAAAAACTCGCACCAGCGACTTTATAATGTATTGATTTATAATTAGTTAGCGGGAACTCTTATTTTTTATTTCTCGCAAAGAAGTTGTTTTACGACAAAAACCACCAAAAATTTGCCGTTTACATACAAAAGCCAATTAGTGTTCCAATTGGCTCAGCAAGAAGTCTTTATCCGGGATTTCCGTGCTGCGGATGCGCTCTTTCAGGCGGTAAAGCCGGTTGTAGACGTAGGGTTTGTCTTTCTCCAAAAGGGTGGATATGGTGGTGGAAGAGAAGCCGGCCACGGTAAACATATAGAGGAGGTAATCCTCTTCTTTAAGCGTGGGAAAGGCAAGGCGGAGACGCTTCATCACCTGCTCGCGCCTTTCATTCAGCGTATGCTCCAGACTCTGGCGAAGTTTGGAATTCTCCCGGAGTCCGTCCACCAGCGAACGCACTTCCTTCAGCACGCGGGGCTGCAGATTTTCAGTCCCTTCATAAACGTAGTACTGTTCAAATAGTCTGTCCAGTACGTCCAGGCCGATTCCGTCGGCCTCGCCCTTGTTTCGGCCCTGTAGGGCGCTCAGGCGGCCCCGAAGGTCTTCGGCGGTGGAAAGGATACGGTCGTTTTCCTCCTGCTGCTCCAGGAGCTGTTTCTCCAGCTGCACCTTCCTGGCCCACAGGTACAGTACCAGCGTGGCCAGGATGGCGGTAATAAGCAGGAGGATGGAGCCCATTCGGGTTTAAAGATTGCGGAGGAGATTGGTCAGGGACACCTTCTTGTCGATGATATCCCGCAAATCCTCAATCTTCACACGCTCCTGCGTCATGCTGTCGCGGTCCCGCAGGGTGACGGTACCGTCCGTAAGGGAATCGTGGTCCACAGTGACGCAGAAAGGCGTTCCTATGGCATCCTGACGGCGATAGCGCTTGCCGATGGAGTCTTTCTCGTCGTACTGATAGGAGAAGTCGTACTTGAGGGCGTCCACCACCTTCTGGGCCAGCTCCGGCAGGCCGTCCTTTTTCACCAGCGGCATTACAGCCACCTTGATGGGTGCGAGCGGGGCAGGAATGCGCATTACAACGCGTTCTTCGCCGTTTTCCAGCTGCTCCACGGTGTAAGAGTGGGCCAGAACGGCCAGGCACATACGATCCACGCCGATGGAGGTTTCAATCACATAAGGCGTATAGGAAGTGTTCTCCTCAGGGTCAAAGTACTCGATCTTCTTACCGGAGAACTTCTGGTGGTTGCCCAGGTCGAAGTTCGTACGGCTGTGGATGCCCTCCAGCTCCTTGAAGCCGAAGGGGAAGTTGAACTCGATATCCGTGGCGGCATTGGCATAGTGGGCCAGCTTCTCGTGGTCATGGAAACGGTAATTCTCCGCGCCCATACCCAGGTTTACATGCCATTTCATGCGGGTTTCCTTCCACTTGGCGAACCAGTCCAGCTCCGTTCCGGGCTTGATAAAGAACTGCATTTCCATCTGCTCGAACTCCATCATACGGAAGATGAACTGACGGGCCACAATCTCATTGCGGAAGGC
>JAFZKT010000057.1 GCA_017553545.1 Bacteroidales bacterium
CCAAGGCCGATGCCCGCTTGGCCTCCGGCATTCGTGGCGCAGACCTCCGCTACGGGCACGACCACGTGCTGATGTCCCTGTACCTGCTGCTGGATATAGAGAACTTCGGAAAGCTTCCGTCGAATAACGACGATCTGGCCATCTGGTTCCAGAATTTCCGTGCGCCGAAGGCCTCCAATCTGCAGTTCGTGTTCTATCGGCCCAAGAAGGGACGCGCAGGGGAGACGCTGGTGAAACTGCTGCTGAACGGTGAGGAAGCGCACATCGGCGACCTGCCGGGCTTCCCGTATTACAAGTGGGAGGAAGTGCGCCCGTACCTGCAGGAACGCATCAAGACGGTTACCTATAAGCCTGCTGAGGGCCAGTGGACGGTGACGGAAGTCACTCCGGGGCTGAACTATCTGTCCTTCAGCGGCCTGGATCCCGTCACGGGCAGCGCCCAGCAGGTGTTTGTGGCCGATTGCGATCTCACGCAGCCCGGCTTCGCCCTCAAGTATTATGTGGCCTCCAACGCACAGAAATGCGCCTCCGAGGTAATGCGCGAGACCGGCGCCGTGGTGACGATGAACGCCGCCTACGAAGAGCCTTCCGTGGTGCTGAAGGTGAACGGGGAGCTCCTCTCCAATATGCCCAACAACACCATTATGGCCACCGGCGTGCCCAACTGGAAGAGCGAGGCCGCCATTTATACATCGGCCGATGGCCGTAACGTCCGTATCTCCTACGATGGCAAAGGACGCTCGCTTCCCGAACTGCGCGCGTTCTACGCCTCTTCCACGGAACCGAACATCTTCTCCAGTGCGCCCATGCTCATCGAGAACCACGTGCCCGTGGGCCTCTCTTTCGCCGGTTTCTATTCGGCCGAGGAATTGCTGAAGTTCGACTATGAAGAAGCGCCGCGCCATCAGGGCGTGCGCCATCCCCGCACGGCGGTTGCCCTCACCGACAACGGCCACCTGCTGCTGGTGGTGGTGGACGGTCGTCGGCCCGGCGTGAGCGAGGGAATGTCGGCCCGGGAACTCACGCAGTTCCTGGAGGAGAACTTCCATCCGCGCGATGCCATCAATATGGACGGCGGCGGCTCCTCCACGCTCTGCGTTTCCGGTCAGGGGGATCCCAATACCCACGTGGTGAACTATCCCACGGACAACAAGAAGTATGACCACGCCGGCGAGCGCCGTGTGTCCTCGTACTTCTATTTGGTAAAGGAATAAGCTACAGGTTCAGCGTTAGCTCCACCGGGCAGTGGTCGGAACCGAAGATGTCGTTCCGTATCTCTGTCCGGCCGATGGCGTCTTTCAAAGCATCGGAGACCAGGAAGTAGTCTATGCGCCAGCCCACGTTCCTTTCGCGGGCGGCCATGCGGTAGCTCCACCAGGAGTATTTCACTTCTTCGGGATGCTGGAAGCGCCAGGTGTCGATGAAGCCGGCCTTTAAGAGTTCCCCGAACTTTCCGCGCTCTTCGTCCGAGAATCCGGCGTTGAAGTGATTTGTGGAGGGATTTTTCAGGTCGATTTCCTCATGCGCCACATTGAGGTCTCCGCAGAAGACGACGGGCTTTTTCAGGGATTGCAGATACTGACGGAGGGCATCCTCCCAGCGCATCCGGTAGTCCAGCCGCTTCAGGCCGTCCTGCGAATTGGGGACGTAGGCGTTTACCAGGAAGAACTTTTCGTATTCCAGGGTGATGAGCCGGCCTTCGTGGTCGTGCTCGTCCACGCCCATCCCATAGCGGACGCTCAAAGGTGTGTGCCTGGTGTAGATGACGGTGCCGGAATAGCCTTTTTTATCGGCGTAATTCCAGAAGGATTCATAGCCCAGGAACTCCAGGTCCAGCTGGCCCTCCTGCAGTTTGGTTTCCTGCAGGCACACGAAGTCTGCGTCCAGCTCTGCGAAGATGTCTGCAAAGCCCTTGCCGGCCACGGCGCGAAGGCCGTTGACGTTCCAGGAAACGAATTTCATTATTCCAGACTCCAGGTGGCGCCGTCCTTGGTATCCTTTACGGTGATGCCGTAGGACAGCAGTAGGTCGCGGATGCGATCGCTTTCCGCCCAGTTCTTGTCCGCGCGGGCCTTTCCGCGGGCTTCCAGCACCAGCTGCATGGCGCCGTCCAGAGCCTTCATGGCCTTGTCCGATGCGGCGGCTTCCTCGTCTTTCAGACCCAGCACACCGCCCACCACATCGTCGAAGAGTTGTTTCAGCGCTTTTGCATCCGCGGCCGACAAATTGCCGGCATTGATGAGTTTCACGGCGTCGAACAGGTGCGCGATGGCGACGGGCGTATTCATGTCGTCGCAGAGGGCGTCCAGGACGTTATTTACAACGGCCTTCACAGGAGACGACGCTCCTTCAGTCGCTAATAATAAGGCCGATGCTCCTTCAGGAGCGCCGCTCTCCTGTGCGGCCTTTCCGTCATTGCCGGCTTGACCGGCAATCTCCCGCCAGGCGGCCATCAGCCGGCCTAAACCCTTCTCCGCGGCCTGGAGGGCCTCATTGGAGAAGTCCAGCGTGCTGCGGTAATGGGCCTGGAGGATGAAAAAGCGGATGGTCATGGGGCTGTA
>JAFZKT010000058.1 GCA_017553545.1 Bacteroidales bacterium
CTTTTTCTCTATTTCCTGTGACATACCACTTCGTTTGCTAAAGATTTGTCGCTCATGCCGATGACGCGCTTGATGGCCTGCAGGTAGTTGATGTTCTCAACGCCTTCCAGGTGGCAGTCGGCCACGGTCTTCTTGATGTCCTCAATCTCTGTGGACTCGGAGTTGATGGTAACAACCTTTGCTCCGTTGATGAGAACGTTTGCAACCTCGCAGATGGTGTTGTTCACCATGTAGCCGAAGCGCTGCTTGTGCACGCGCACCGCGGCGAGGTCCGGGCAGGCTTTCACCATGGCGATGAACTCGTCGTAGGTGTAGGTGTCCTTGGTGAGTTTGGGCATTTCCACCATGAAGGCGGGGAAGACTTCCTTCTCCAGGACTTCCTTCGAGATGGGGAATTCCCCCTTCATCAGGGGGTTCCACTGCTCGAAGCCGTCCACGGTCTGGACATAGGTCTTTATGTCCATCTTCCCGTCGCGGATCTTGGTGTTGTTGATGTCGTTCTTGGCGCTGATGATATAGATTTCATCGCTCTCGCGCTCCCATACCTTTTCAGGTACGGGAACGGAGAGACGGGCCATACGCTTGTGTGCCTCGCAGAAGCACTGTCCGAAGCTGCGGAATTCGAAGCGCGGCTTCGACTGTTCGCCAATTTTCAGTTCTGCCATAATTTACACTGCGGGTTCTGCGGGTTCTGCGGTTACGTCGCCGTGCTGGGCGGCAGTGTTGTTGGACGCGCCGATGGTGATATCCAGGAATTTCCAGTCTGCGCCGCCGTCAGTGGGATGGCCGAAGGACCATTCGACGGCCTGAATGACGTTCCCCCAGGGTTCTGCGCCGCGGGTAAAGACGCTCAGGGAAGCCCCTGCTGCTGACTTAAGCTCGAGTTTCAGGGTCTGCTGGGCAGAGAAACTGGCCGTTGCGACGGAGTTGGCCACAGCGTCGATGTTGGTGGTTTCTTTCTTGGATTTGATCACGAAGTAGCCGTGGGCGGGAATCTTGTCCTCGGCGGTGCCGGTCCAAATGGCTGCGGCTTCGTCGTTCTTGATAATGGTTACGCCTTCCAGGAGAACTTCCTTGGAATCCGCATTGTAGAGCTCGATACCCTTGTATCCGGTCACGCCGCATACTTCGTTGATGCAGACTTTGGTGATGTCTCCGCTGTCCACGGGAGTGGTCTTATGGGCTTCGTCGTCCGGGTTGCAAGCAACCAGGACGGAGGCGGCCATAAAGGCAATAGCAAATAACTTTTTCATAATTGATTGGTTAATAGTTGATTGTTTAGAAGTCGATTTCAAAGCGCATGGCTACCATGTGGTGGTCCACACCGGCCTTACCAACGGTCTGGTAAGGATTCTTGGTGGGTACGCCTGCCTCGGTTACGCCCACGAAGAACTTGTTGCCCTTGCCGGCGCTGAAGCGGTCGTTGTCATTATACTGGTAGTTCAGCTGCACCTTCACGTGGTCGTTGATGTAATAGTTGATGCCGGCGGCATAGGCCATGGCGGACCCGCCCATGACCTTCTGGTCGTTGGGGGCCAGTTTCTTGTCGGCGTTCAGGTTGATGTATTCCACGCGGCCGCAGAGTTCGATGTCACCCCACTTCCGGCCCCTCTTCACGCGGGTGAACTTGGCGCCTTCGGAATCATAGCGCTGGGTGCCGCCGAACAGCAGGTAACCGGCCTGGACATACCAGCCGTTGAAGTTCCTCACACCATAGGAGGGGTGATACGTGCTGTTACCCATCCACACGGCTTCGGCGCGCAGGCCGCCCCAGTAGCCGGCCAGTTCTCCGGTATAGAGGAGGGCGTGGTCAATGTCGAAGTCTCCGGTGTCAATGTATTTCTTGCGGTTGATGGAGGTGGAGTTGCGGGTGCTGTAACGGGCTTTGCCGTAGGTTTCATCCGAGGTCTTGGGGAAACGGTAGGAGAAGGCGCCGCCGATGTGGAGGCCCCAGTTATCCTTGTTCCAGCCGGGCTGCCAGACGGCCTTGAAGGTGACGGACGGTTTTTCATCCGGGGCGGCTCCCTTGGAGGATTCCTCCACGTAACCGCGTTCTTCAGCACCGGCGATGGCCTGTGCATGGACACCCAGGTTCAGGTAAATGCCGCTGTTGTGATAGTTCACGTTCAGGCCCAGGTGACGGGACGGCGCCAGGGCGCTGCACACCATCGGGCGTTCGATGAACTGCAGATAACGGGAAGAGTTGTTCCGCTGGATGGAGAAGATTTCCTTGAAGTTACCCACCTGGAACTGCCAGTGCTCCAGGCCGGTGTAACGGATGATGGCGTCCTTGAGTTCGAATTCACCGTTGGCCATATCCATATCCACTTCGCCGTACCAGTCTTTGTCAATCTGGGCTTTCACGGCGAAACGGGCGCGACGGACACTGAAGCCGTTGCTGATGGGGTCCGCATAAGTGGGCTCGCCGAAGAAGACGGCGGCGTCCGTCTGGACGCGGTTGTCCAGCCAGATCTTGTAGCCGGAGTCGCTCTTGGAGCGCAGGACCAGAATGCCGTCCTGGGCTTCTGCCTGAAGGGGATCGATGTTGACTTTCACGCCGTACTGGTTGTACTGTTCTTCCTGGGCGAAGGCCGAGGCCGCAGTGACCAGCGCGAGCGCTGCAAGGGTAAATAGTTTGCGCATAATAGTGTTAAAAAAGTGGTTTTTAGCGTTATTGATTCCTAAAATTCTTTCAAAAGAACATAGTAATCAAAACCAAAGTTATAAAAACTTTGGCAAAGTTGTACCTCTTTTTGTGGTTTTTTACTGAGGAGAGCCCTACCTCACCTGGATGATTTCCCCGTGCTCCTGGACCACGGTCTCTTTCCAGAGTTCCGTGTAGCCGGGCCACTCGATCTTTTCGGGAACGCCTTCGCTGTATTCGGAGTGCCTGAAGGTGCCGTCTTCGTTCTGGGGCTTCACGTTGCCGTCGATAAACTTCACCAGCAGTTCCTCTTCCAGTTTCTGCCAGGCCTTGAACTGATCCTGGGCGGTTTTGACGCTACAGTCCGTCACATATTTCACCACCTTGGCGAAGGGGGTGCGGGACACCATCACGTCCTTGCCGGAAGAAATCTTCTTCTGCAGTTTGATGGCGATTTCGTTATACATGACAACGGCCATGCTGTCCACGCTGTGGGTCTTGTGTTCCGCCTGTTCCAGTTCGAAGGCATCGGCCTTGGCCCGCACATAAGGGGCCATGATGTTGTACATCCTGTAGCAGGCGTTGGCCACGCGGTTGTTGATCCAGAAGGAACTGGTTGGCGAATAGTGCAGCAGGTCTCCGTTCCCCTCTTTGAAACAATCCGGCACCTTGGTAATGCTGGTGTAGATGGGGGTGAGGTAGGAGGTCGCTGCGTCGTCCGTACCGAACCACAGGATGCCGCCCACCACGTCGGGGACATAGTTGCGGGCCTGGCCCACCATCCAGAAACCGGTCTGCTGGGTGGCGATGGCACGCTCGTTCACGTATTTCTTGCCGTCGAATTCCCATTCCATGGGCCTCCAGCGATACGGAAGGCCGTTTCCGCCGGCGCCGATGTCCTGCGACATATCCATGGGCGTGCCCTCATAGTGGTCACGCATTACATCGGCCAGTTCCTTCACGCCCGCCTTCTTGCGCGGGAAGACGTAGAGGGGAAGGTCGCCGTCCAGATTATGGCCGAGGACGTAATCCAGATAATTGTAGGCGTCGCGCGTGACGGGGTTGCCTTCTTCGTCGTAGAAGGAGAACCAGCCGTCCGTGAGGATGTTGAAGGCGCTCCAGACGCGGGCGTCGCAGCCGCGGACGGTGCCGAAGTCCACCGGGCAGTAAGCCTTCTTGAAGCTGAATTCGCTGTCCAGGCCGTCGAAGTAACCCTTGCGGCGGGCAAACGAAATCACGTCCGGGGCGTAGAGGCAGTTGTCAGGGTCGTCCATCGGGAACTTGCCGATGCGCGCCTGGTTGGCGTGGGCGCAGATGGCGCCGTCGGGGATGCGGACAGCCACCCAGACGATGCCCTTCTGCGTATTCACCCCGTTCTTCATATTTACGCCTTTGCCGATGAGCTCCATGATCCAGGCCTCGTTTTTATCGGCAATGGAGAAGGTCTCGCCTTCCGAGCAATAGCCATAAGTGTTCGCCAGGTCCACGATGATGTCGATGGCTTCCCGGGCCGATTTCGCCCGCTGCAGCGTGACGTAGATGAGCGAACCATAGTCGATGCCGCCGTTCTTGTCCTCCAGTTCAGGCCGACCGCCCCAGGTGGTCTCCGTGATAATGACCTGATACTCATTCATGTTGCCCACGGTCTGGAAAGTGTGGGGCACCTGGTCGATTTCGCCCAGATAGCGGTTGGTGTCCCATTCGTAGATGGGAAGCATCTTTCCGGCCTTCCAGTCCTTTGCGGGATGGTAATAGAGTTCGCCGAAAAGGTAATGGGAGTCCGCCGCATAGGACACCAGCACCGAGCCGTCGCGCGTGGCGCCGCGGGTGATGATGACATTGGTGCAGGCCTCCGAGCCGCTTTCTATGGTGAGGACGGCGAGGGCCGTCAGGGCCAGTTTCAGGATGGTTTTTCGCATATCCGTTTGGGCTTTTTCGATTAATTGC
>JAFZKT010000011.1 GCA_017553545.1 Bacteroidales bacterium
GGGCGGCATATTCCCATTCCGCCTCCGTCGGGAGGCGGAACTTCCGTCCCGTCAGTGCATTGAGCTGGCGGATGAAGGCCTGCGCATCGTACCAGGAGACATTGCCGATGGGATATTCAGGCCCCTGGTTGCCGTAGGGCACATCCCCCATCACGGCCTCCCAGAGCGCCTGGGTGACTTCGTACTTGCCGATCTTGAAGTTGTCCAGCGTCACCTCGTGCTGCGGGAGCTCGTCCTCGCGGATGACGCCCTTCTGCTCGCTGCCGCCCATCAGGAAGGTGCCGCCTTCCACGGCGACCATCTCGAACTTGACGCCGTTCACGGTGAAGGTCTCGTTCTTCACCTCCGTGATCTTGAACCGCTCGCGGGGGACCTTGCTCACGACGAGCACGTCATACAATTCCTGCGGATAGGGTGCGTTGAGGGAAATGGCCAGGCGCAGGCCCACGTCGCCAGCCCGGGTCGTCGGGGCCATGGGCTTGCGGGTGATGGGCTTGTTGTTCTTTTCCAGGGCGCTGCCGCCGCGCAAGGCGCGTTCAGACCCTTCCCCGGGTCCCTGCGGATTGATGGTCAGGAGCGCGCCCAGGTCCTCGGTCCACCAGTCGGAGCACCATTCCCAGGCGCCGCCGGCCATGCCTTCCCGCTGCCGGGCGGCATATTCCCATTCCGCCTCCGTCGGGAGCCGGAACGGCACGCCCGCCGCCTTGGAAAGCTTCTTCAGGAACTTTTGCGCATCGGCGTAAGAAACGCCGGTCACCGGGGCCGTGGGGACGTCCTTCGGGCTGGGATTCGAGCCCATGACGGCCTTCCAAAGGGCCTGGGAGACCTCCGTCGTGCCGATGGCGAAACCGTCCAGGATCACCTGGTGGATGGCCGGCGTGCGATATCGACCCATATCCAGGGTCTCGCCCATCGCGAAGGTCCCGGCGGACATCTCCGCCAACTGGATGGTCTCCCCTTTCACGGAAATCGTGTAAAGCCCGTCGACGGCCACGTAGGGTCCGTCGTAAGCAGGGGTTCCCCCGCCGCAGGAAACGGCCAGGAGCAGGGCGGCTGCCCACATCCACATCTTCTTCATCTCACTTATCTCTTCAAATAGCCCAGGATATGATCCTGAAGTTCAACATTCGTTTCAAAATTGACCCGCAGGTCTTCCGGCGTCGCCCCCTTGGCGGGAGCCAGTTCGCCGCATACGTCCACCGCCACCACATCCAGCCGCAACAGGCAGTCCAGCCAGCCCTTCAGGCAGTCCAGGGTATATGTCCCCTGGCTCCAGTCCGTGCGGGCCCATCCGCGGTCCAGGACATCTTTGTCGATGGACACGTACACCCGCTTCCCCTCCAGCGCGGCGACGAGGTCGTCGATCCCCGCTTCCAACTCCCGGTCCACGGTCCCGGACGCGTTCCGGACCCGGTGGTCCGGCCCGAGCGTCCAGACCTCCTCCAGCATCGGCTGGCGCTCCTTGAGCGCCTTCACCCAGCTGCCGCAGCTCAGCACGCCGCCGAAGGCCGGCTCCTGGTCGTCCGGGTGGTTGTCCACCAGCACCAGGTCGAACGGCTCCGCCTGGAACTCCGCGAGGATCTTCGTCACATAGTGATAGTCCCCGCTGTCGATCCATCGGATCCCCGCCGCTGCTCCCGGCGCCAGCCGCCGGCGGATCTCCGCCTCGGCCGCCGGGTCGCAGTAGCACACCGTCCCCTCGATCTCCCCCAACTCCACGTGCCGCACGGGAAGGCCCAGTCCCTGCAGATACGGCAGGAAACCCTCCGCTTCATACACGCCCGATAAATCGGCAATCAGCAGCTCCGGTTTCATCTTTCAAAGATAATCATTTTCCCCGAATTCCCTTTCATTTTTGAAATGAATCCGAAGGATTTCTTACACCTGCACATGCTGCCCCTGCGACTGCTGCTACAGCCCCTTCCCCGACCCAATTCAAGGTTTCCTGGGGATTAGCACACATCGATTTATAACTAATTGTAAATCAATGTTTTAGAAAAACAACCGTGCTAACCCCACCCAAAACTGAAAGGGGTTAGCACGCCCCCGTGCTAACCCCTTCCAAAAACCGACCGGGTCAGTACGTAATGCTTTATAACTTATTGATTATCAGAATCTTATTTTAAAAACCGTGCTGACCCCTTTTTGGGCATTACCCAGCCTTTATCAGAATTCCACCCGGTAGCTGATACTCGGCATAATCGGCAGCAGGGAGATCTGCTTCCATTCCTTTGTTTCAGCGTCGTAGGTAATGAGGAATGGGTTGTGGCGGTTCG
Organism: Bacteroidales bacterium; assembly: GCA_017553545.1. Classification (GTDB taxonomy): domain Bacteria; phylum Bacteroidota; class Bacteroidia; order Bacteroidales; family UBA932; genus Cryptobacteroides. Next base: position 2,277 of record JAFZKT010000011.1, read on the forward strand.
TGAGGTTATACACGCCCAGGTTAAGCCGATGCTTCGCGCGGGCCGATTCCTTTTCCATGTACCAGCCGGCATCCCAGCGGAAGAAGGTGGGCATGCGGTAGTTGTTCATGCCGGAATAAAGGTCGACAGTAAACACTTCCCCTGTCAGTGACGGGACCGAATAATGGCCAATGGGAACCGTCTCCCAGCAGCCGGACTGGAGGGTGACCAGGGTGGTTACGCCCATCTTGAAGCGTTCGCGCTGCACAAAGGCATACTCCCCGGTGACGTTGAGCATGTGCCGGCGGTCGAACTTGGCCGGGAACCACTCGCCACCGTTCAGTCGGTCAAAGAGGCGATCCGTCTTGGAAAGGGTGTAGGCGACACGCGTGTCAACCCGTTTGCTGTGGTATCCATAGGTGGCTTCCAGTCCGAACGAACGTCCCTTTCCGGTATAAACTCCCGTCCTCCAACTGCCCAGGGATGCATTGAACAGGTTTCCGCCATCGGCGAAGTAAAGCAGGTTGTCCATCCACTTCCAATAGCCGCCGATGCTCCAGGAATGGCCTCCGGCATCGCCATAGAGGCCGCCATACACTTGATCGGCCATCTCCGGCGCAAAGTCCTGGCCCGACGGGACTACCATGTCCAACGACCAGCCCAGCGGCAGTCCTTCCAACGTATGATAGAACTGCGCCAGATGGTCCACCGTCCCTTCCAGGCCGATCCAATCGGCCACGCGCCACCGTCCCAACAGGCTGAATTCAGCTTTGCCGATGTTTTTTCCGTAGTTCCCGGATGTCCGGTGCAGGCTGTAGCGCAGGGCCCCGCGGACCTGGACACGCTCCCCAACCTGGTAGTTCGCCTGCGCGTGGGCCATCCAGGTGTTGCTGCTCATCCGGTTATCGGAGATGGTGGCCGAATGCTCCGGACGCAGCAGGCTTCCGGAATAGCTGGACGACGCGCCGGGATTGAATAGGCCCAGGCGCCACTGCACGCCGCCGCTGACGGTCCAACGCTCGCTGGCGAGCCAGTTGACCTGTGTCTGAACGGACATCTCCCGGAGACTGTCGCAAACTGAGAAATAGTTCTTCACCGTCTGGTCTGGAATCAAGATACCACCCATGGAAGACTGTTCAATGACCACGGACTTCTCCTGCGCCTGGATGGATGCGCGGCTGCTCCAATACCCGCCTGCTTTGAGTTCCACTTTCTCGCCGAATTGCCGAGCCCATTCCATGCGGCCGATCAGGTTGGACCACCCCATCCGGTCCTGCGTGCTCACGCCCTGGGTGAACCGGTAGTCATCCTTGCTCCGGAAAACAGTGAAATCCAGTATCTGACGGTCATCTAGCCGAACATGGACCTTACCGTACACATCGTAGACGATCGTAGACAAGCCGCTGATTTCCGGAATCATCTTATCGACGAGGCCGAACTCCAGACCTAACGGAGAGAAGCGGGCGGCGATGACGGCGGACACGCGGTCCTTAACGATGGGCCCGTTGGCCTGGGCGCTGAGCATGAAGTTGCTGACGTTCCCGGAGCCATACCATTGACGCATATCTCCTTCGGAAGAATGAAGGCGGATATGGGATGCCGTCAAGTTGCCCACATCCGAACTGAAACCACCCACTTGGAATTCGGTCTTGTCGACCACATCGTTGGACAGGGCCGTCGTGAAGCCGAGCAGATGGCTGGTCCCATAGACCGGGACCCCATCCAGCGTAACCACGTTCCCGCCGAGGTTGCCGCCGCGAACGTAGATGGACGAAGTCCCATCAGCACCAGTGGAAACTCCGGGCAGAGTCTGGATGAACTTGATGTAATCCGATTCGCCCATCGGCGAAACCTGGTTGCGGATCTGGTCCGATCCCACCACCTGGACACCTACGGCCCGGCGGATGCGGGAATCCTCGATCAAAGAAGCTTTCAGGGTATCGCGGATTGTGCCTTCTTGCGCCCATAGGGGAATTCCGCCAGTCAGGAGAAGGCTGGTAAAGAGGAAGACTCTGAAGCACTTACGCATACCCATCCCTCCTCTATCGTAGTGAAACAGTAACGCAATCTGCCCCGAAGATTCCAACCCCACCCTTGATATTGGAGAAGACTCCCTCCCGGCTGTACAGGTCTTCAGTCAGATCCCCGAATACATCGTTATAGCCGGATTTGTAAAGGGTCCTCAGGAACGTATCGTACTCCTCGGATACATGGTGGAATTCATAGACCACCCATCCCGTCGACAGGTTATGGGTCGTCCACTGCCAAGTGTACGGGTCGTCCGGGTTGAAATCGGCAAACACGTGGAAGGTAAAGGGGGACTTGGTTTCATCTCCAAAGGAAGTCTCAGGCTCCACATGCCAATAGGCATCACCATCATCATCGTACCCCTGACGGTCATCTGTCAAGGAATACTGGTTAATATAGCCTCCTTCCGGATAAACAAGGCGCAAACAACCCGTATGCAGGGGTAAATCGGCAAAAGCTGTCAGGCTTTGGAAATAATCCTGAACGTTCATAGTGTCCCCATACCAGGTGCTTCCCTTCCAAACCTCATAAAAGGACGGAATCAGCTCTTTGTCCCGCTCCTCTATGGCGCTCGCAATCTGTTTTGCGCGATCCGGAGAATAACAGGCAAGGTCTCCGAAATAAAGCGACGTAGTATTGAAGTTGTCCACACCGACCATATCCGTTGCAAGATAGACGCTCCTATACGCATGCCCCGGTACATAAAGTGCATCCAGCGGGAACTCCTCCGGCTTTTGGGGGCTCCGTGCCGTCACCCATAAAACACAGGACTCCCGATAGGGATGGGCTTCCATTAACTTGGTCATCATCATAGTTTCCCCGTCAATGAAAAACCACCTTTCATCATTATGCCATTCCGAACCGTAAACAGCAGGGTCCAGCAGTTTGAAGCCCCAATTGCGCGTCTGATACCAATATTTTGGATTATTAGACTTCCAGTCATGCGCTCTTTCGCTGAACAATCTGTCCGCGTAGTACAATTCATCGGCGAAATAGGGAGACGAAGACCCAGGATATGGATTATACATCTTGTGGTCCGGATGCTCGCGGTCGGCATAATAATCATTCACCAGGATGCTGTCCGGAAAAGCCGTTTCCGCAGTCAGTTCTTCTCCGTTCTCGAGCAAGATCCGAAGGGTATACCTCTTTCCATGGCCGGGCCGGAATCCGGCCGTCCAGCGCGTTCCGCCGGCATATTCAAAAACATGCCTCTCTCCCGATGAAGCTGTCACCACAACCTCCTTCGCCTTCATTTCGGGCTTGCCCCCTGACGGCGTTTCCGCCGTGCTCAAATCCAGCGTCTGCAAATCACTCTTGTTCGTGAGCACACAATACACCACCGCCGGCATCTCCCCATGGGGGTCCATGACGATGGTCTCCACGCAAGAAGTCGCCACAAGTGCTGCAAAAACTGTCAGAAAAGAATGCTTCATCCTCCAGCAAAGATAGTGTTTTCTTTTATGTTAAAACAAGGGCTTTCGCAATATACGTCTTTTTCTTACTCTCTTTTTTATGATAATCTAGGTTTTCAAGATAATTTTAATAACACTCTGTAAATTAAATGATATAACATAATTGTTTATATCAATAACAAAAGTGTTAATATCGTGATGCGATAAGATTAGAGGAGGTTCAGGGCGCGGAAGAGGGTGTCGTAGGCGGCCGCTTTCTTGTCCAGGGAGAGCGGGTAGGCACGGGAGGTGGAGGGCATGCGGAAGATAGAAAGCGGCCTTCCGTCGATGGAAATCGGGGTGCTTTGGCCCACCTTTGGAGCGACACAATTGTACTTCTCGACAAGGACGCCGGTGGCTTTTTCGCCGGTAGTGACAACGGCGCGGCAGGCGGGAATCTTTTGGAGCAGGGCGGAAATGTCGGTGGGTTCGACGACCTCGAGGAACTTGTCCGAGGCGTTGTCCTGGAGGCGGCGGACAGCCGTCGCCGTGTCGAAGAGCGCGATCCCCTTCTCCGTGCAGAAAGCCTTGATCCGGTCCACATCGAACCGCTTCTCCCCCGGGACGACGAAGTGGTCGCGGTCGCCGAAGAAGACCAGGCCGCACACCCGCCAGAAGTCGTTCAGCCAGTTCGGGTAGTAGAATTCCATGCTCCAGCGCTTGGGCTGGGGCGGAAAACTGCCCAGGAACAGCACGACGGCCCCTTCGGGCAGGAACGGTTCAAATGGATGTCGTTCGATCACGACACAAAGATAGCATATTTTTAAAATTTTTTACAGAAATACTTGCATCGTCCGGAGAAATGACTAACTTTGCAACAGTATGTGTATGATTATCCGCAACGAGCTCCATCATCACCTGGTCTCCATAGATTAGGGCGGAACTCATTTGTACATACGTACAAGCGGTAAATACCGATGAAGACCTGCCCTCCCAAGGCGGGCTTTTTTTGTTAATAAAGGAACTTGACAGTAGTATAGACATGCTCAGAATCGCCATCCAATCCAAGGGCCGGCTCAACGAAGAGAGCCTCTCCCTCCTCCAAAGCATCGGCATCGAGGTCGATGCCCCCAAGCGGAAGCTGCTTTCCAAGTCGCAGACCTTCCCCATCGAAGCCCTCTACCTCCGCGACGACGACATTCCCCATGTCGTGGCCGGCGGCACCGCCACCCTGGGCATCGTGGGCCTGAACGAAGTGGAAGAGCGCGGGGCTGACGTCTCCGTCATCGCGCGGCTCGGCTTCGGCGCCTGCCGGCTGAGCCTCGCCGTCCCCAAGGGCGAA
>JAFZKT010000012.1 GCA_017553545.1 Bacteroidales bacterium
GACCGCATGAACGCCCTGTATCCCCTGGATTACAAGTTCCGCGACGTCTATCTTCTCACTACGGCAGCCGAGGACGAAGAAGAGACGCCCAAACGTGCCGAAGCCGGTCTCACGGGATGGATCGACTGTTTCCCCAAGAGCCGTTTGGCTGGAACGCTTTTCTGCGGCGGCGTTAACAACCCTCGCGAGATAGAAGGCAACGCCAAGTTGCAGGATGCCTTCGAATTGGGGAAAGCGGTTCGCTAAATTCGGATTTTTCGGCTTAACATAGGCGCCGACAGCCCAATTCTCAAGAGAGGTATTCTCTTTAAGTTTCTATTGCTTCAGATAGCCGCTCGGCGCCACGCCGAAATGTTTCTTGAAGATACGGGTGAAGTGCTGGGGGTAGTCGAAGCCGAGGGCTTCGGCGGTCTCGGAGACGCTGCGGCCCTCCTGCAGCAGTGATTTAGCGCGGTCCATCAAGAAGCGGCGGATGTAGACTGATGCACTCTCTCCGGTACGGGCGCGGACAAGGTCCCCGAAGTAATTGGGCGACAGGAAAAGGTTCTCGGCACAGTAGCGGACGGAGGGGATGCCGTTTCCCTCCTGCCTGTTCTCGGCGTAATAACGCTGCAACAGGGCACCCAGGCGGCGGAGGAACTGGTCGGCGCCTCTTTCGGTCGAACGGAACTGCCGCTCGTAAAAGCGGGCCGTGAATTCCAAAATTAAAGCGATGTAGGCCGCCACAATGGCCTGGAGGTGGCTGTCATCCGGGTTCTCCCGAAGTTCCCGCCGGATGGCCTCGATGCAGCGCTCGATGCGTTTCCACTCTTCCGGGAAGAGGCGTAGTGCTTCGTTGCTGTAGTAGGAGAAGAAATGGGAATCGCCCATCCGGCGCTCCAGCAGCGTGCCGTGCAGCAGGTCCGGATGGAACAGGAGCACCCAGCCTTTGATGTGGATGATTTCGCCGTTGTCGGAGATGCCGCCGGTCTGTCCGGGCGCAACGGCCATCAAGGTGCCGCTCTCCACGCGCACCTGCGAGTTCCCGTAAGTGATGGTATAGGGGCTGTCCTCCATCAGGAAGATGCCATAGACTCCGTATCGGTTGAGGCTGTGGCGGCAGGCCTCCAGCTCGTCATAGTGGATGACGCTCACCAGCGGATGAAGCTCCTCCGCCCCCACATAGCGGGCGTAGTCATTGACACTTTGGACGTTAAGGACCTTCTCCATACCCTGCGAAGTTACGAAAAAAGCGGCAGATTCCGTAAATCTGGTAGATTTATCCGTAATCCGGTTAGGTTTCCTTCGGAAGAACCGGTGTACCTTTGCATCGTAGAAAACCACAATCATGATGAGCAATCCGAAAATAGCATTGGGAACCTGGGCCTGGGGCGCAGGGGCCTTCGGCGGAGACAGTGTCTTCGGCAGCAGCACAGACGAGAACAACCTGAAACCTGTTTTTGAGGCGGCGATGGGCGCCGGTCTGAACCTCTGGGACACGGCCACGGCCTATGGTATGGGCGAATCTGAACGCATCCTGGGGAAACTGGCCGCTTCCTATAGGCGTGAGGATGTACTCATCTCCACCAAGTTTACCCCGCAGATGGCCCAGATGTTCGGAAACGATGTCTCCAGGATGGCCCAGGCCTCGATGGAGCGTATGGGCATCGACTACATAGATATGTACTGGATCCATAATCCGATGGATGTGGAGCGTTGGACGCCAGGACTGATTCCGCTGCTAAAGAGCGGCAAGGTGAAGAGGGTGGGAGTTTCCAACCACAATATCAAGGAGATTGGGCGCGCAAACCAGATCCTGGGCGAAGCCGGTTTCAAGGTGGGTGCCGTACAGAACCACTTCAGCCTGCTGTATCGGTCTTCAGAAAAAGGCGGCGTGCTGGATTACTGCAAGGAGAACGGCATCGAGTTCTGGGCCTATATGGTGCTGGAGCAGGGCGCCCTTTCCGGCAAGTACAACACGCAGAATCCACTTCCTGCAGACAGCGACCGTGGCCGCAAGTACAATCCCATCCTTCCCCAGCTGGAGAACCTGACGGCCGCCATGAAGGAAATCGGCGACAAATACGGCGCATCCGTATCTCAGATCGGCATCGCCTGGGCCGTTGCCAAAGGAACGATGCCCATCATCGGAGCAACCAAGGTACATCACATTACCGAAGCGGCCGAGGCATCAAAGATTGCGCTGACCGCCGAAGAAATAGCCACGCTGGAGGACCTGGCCGATGCCACCGGCATCGACACGCGCGGAGAGTGGGAACATACGATGGAATAATTAACAAGAAAAAAACAATTATGAGACAGACAGTTATTGCATTCATTTTTAGTGTATTGTTTATGCTTGTTTCCGGAAACTGCAACGCGCAGCTCACCATCAACATCCGTTATTCCGCAGAAAACGGGAATGCCCGCAAATACGTGGAAGAAATGGAATCGAGCGGCATTGCCGCCAAAATCCGCGCCATCGAGGGATGCCTCCGTTACGACTATTTCTTCCCGGCCGACGATCCGGAGGGTCTGCTCCTTATTGACGAATGGGAAAACCAGGCAGCCCTGGACCGGTATCATAGCTCGCCTGTGATGCAGGAGGCCGCTGCACTCCGCGAGAAATACAAACTGGGCGGACGCCAGGTGAGGATGTTCACGCCCGTGGTTCCACAGAATAATCCGCCGGAGCAGAGATGAAGAGATTATTGTACGTCCTGCTGATGATGATGTCGGTATCACAAATGGCCATCGGCCAGATTGACATTCACAGCCACGCGATTACGGATGGCTATATGGCTGCCGTGAAAGCCCACGGTATGGAGATGGACGAAGGCTTCCCGATCCCCGCCTGGTCTGTGGAGGCGCACTTAGCGTTTATGGATGAGGCCGGGATTCAGACTTCCGTTCTGACGATGCCGGCGCCGCAGCCTAAAGGGGTCGATGCCCCTGCCGTTTGCCGTGCGTGGAATGAATTGTGTGCCCGGCTGAAGGTGAAGCATCCCGGCCGCTTTCTTTTCTGCGCCGCCCTGCCACTGCCGGACGTGGATGCTGCGCTAAAGGAAGCGAAATATGCCCTGGATGTGCTTGGGGCCGATGGCGTCAAGCTCGCATCCAACGCCTACGGCCAATATCTGGGTGACGAGGCGCTGGAGCCGCTGATGGCCTATCTCAATGAGCGCAAGGCCGTCATCATCACTCATCCGCACAAACCCTCCGCCGCCAACGACGCCTTGATTGCCTCCGTTCCGCTGGCCTCCTACGAATACCTGGCCGAGAGCACCCGCGCCATCCTCAATATGGTGGCCCACGACGTGCTGGTGCGCTATCCGGACCTCACGGTGGTTGTGCCGCACTGCGGCTCCTTCCTACCGAATGCGCTGCCACGTTTCAAGGGCCTCCTGCCCGTGATGGTACAACAAGGCTATATGAAGCAGGTGGATGTGGACGCCAATATCTCCCGCTTGTACTTCGACCTGGCCGGAGCCGCCACGGATGATGTGATAGAGAGTCTTCTCACCATCACCACGCCGGACCACATTCTCTATGGATCCGACTATCCTTATGTGGCTCCGCAGGCGCTCATCGGCGCCAAGAAGTCCCTGGAGAGTCGCCTAGCCTCCCACGGACTGGCTCCGGACGACATCCTGTCCAACAATGCCGCAAGGCTGCTCGGAAACAAACATTAATCGAGATGAAACATCTGCTGAGAAACACACTGATTCTGTCTATGGCATTCTTTGCCTCCTGCTCAGGCGCAAAGGACCCACTGGATATTGATTCTCCAGAACGACAAGGCACGGAGGAAACGGCAAAGGGGAAGGTATTGGTCGCGTACTTCTCTTTTACGGGCACAACCAAGTCCATTGCAACAACTCTCGCCGGTGTTACCGACGGTACGCTTTATGAGATTGTTCCTGAAGAGGCCTATGCATCCGATAACAGCAACTACTATGATGAATCCACCCGGGCATACAAAGAGCAGTACGGCCCTGCAACGGCACGCCCGGCCATCAAGAAGACGCTGGAGAATGCGGACTCATACGACATCATCTATCTGGGATGCCCGATATGGTACGGAAAGGCACCGCGACTTATGCTGACTTTTCTGGACACATACAAATTCAGCGGCAAGACCGTAGTTCCTTTCGTCACCTCAGGTTCCAGCGGCATCGGAACGGCCCAGAGCGAATATGAATCCACCTATAAGGATATCAAATGGAAGAAAGGCGACCGCCTGAACGGCAAGTCCGCCGAAGACTTAAAGAAATGGATATTATGAGACGACTCGCATTACTGATTGCCGCCGTTGCGATGGCCTTGCCCGCCTGCGGCCAAAACGCCAAGAAACAAAGCACTGAAATGAAGACCCTCGTAGCTTACTTCTCCGCCACCGGCACCACCGAGGCCGTGGCCAGGAACCTTGCCGCAGTGACCGGCGGCACCCTTTATGAAATCAAGCCGGAAGTAAAGTACACGGCAGCTGACCTGGACTGGACGGTAAAGACTTCCCGCAGCACGGTGGAGATGAACGACCGGAAGTTCCGTCCCGCGATGATCAATGACCTCCAGAATGCCGCTTCCTACGATGTCATCTACATCGGCTTCTCGGTGTGGTGGGACACGTATCATACCATCATCAACACCTTCCTGGAGAGCGATGACGTCTCCGGCAAGACCGTGATTCTCGTGGCGA
>JAFZKT010000013.1 GCA_017553545.1 Bacteroidales bacterium
TCAAACTTGTCTTCCACTTTAGAAACAACCGCCTCCATCAACGGCCTGTCGGCATTCACCGAGTATATGTTCCGAGTAAGGATAATCTACAGCGGAGGAGAAAGCAGCTTTTCCATCCTCCGTTTCGCAACGGCCCTCGAGCTGCCTTACGACTGCGGTTTTGAAAACGGGATGCCGGGCTGGAGCCAGGTGGACCACAATCATTACTATAACGTGGACCTTACCGGTATTTCAGAGGAGGCCGGACACGACGGGAATTACGGGTATATGTTCCGCTGCTATGACTCGGACCCCGTTCCCCAATACCTGATTTCTCCGGGCCTGCCGGGCGACAAAGAGATATCGGTATCTTTCTATTACAGAAATTTTGCCGGTTCAAGTCCCGAGACTTTTCGGGTGGGCTATTCCACCTCCACCAATGATGTAGGCGCCTTCACCTGGGGGGATGAGATTACAGCTGATGGCACGGAGTGGTGGCAGTACCGGAACAACTTCCCCGCAGGAACGCAATATGTGGCAGTCAAATACGTTTCCAATGCGTACCGGCTGTATATTGACGATTTTGAATTTGTGGAGTATTCCGCCTATGAGAAGCCTGCGGGCCTTTCCGTGGACGAATTGGGTGAGAACAGCGTAAAACTGATTTGGACAGCTCCGGACGGCGCTACCGGTTATGCCTATCAGTACAGGAAGGTGAATGACAACTGCTGGTCGGCAGAAACTTCGGTAAACAGTTCATATGTCACTCTGGGGAGTCTTCTTGCCAACACCCTTTATGATTTCCGCGTCAAGGCCATCTTCGGCAGCAAAGCCAGTAATTATGAGACGATGCGCTTCCAGACCGAAGGACCGATGGAGTCTCTTCCCCATACTCAGGGCTTTGAGAACGGGATGGGCGGCTGGCGCCTGGTGGAGGGTTACGGCCGATCCGGGATTACCACCAATCAGCAGAGAGGAGGCACCTGTAGTTTTGAATTCGACGAAGGCAGCCCTCATGCCCAGTATCTGCGGTCTCCTCTTCTGGAAGGCAATTCGGCTAAAATCATCTCTTTTTACTACAAGAATTATTCTCAAGATCTGGGAGGGGACAAGTATACGGTGTATGAATCCCGTTTCCGCGTGGGCTGGTCTACCGGCACCAACCGTCTTGCAGATTTCCAGGAAGGCGTGGAAGTAGAGGCGGCAGCGGTTAACTGGACCCGATACGCCCTTCAGGTGCCGGAGGATACCCGGTACATCTACATCAAAACGGAAGACAATGAGGCGTGGCTGTACATAGACGACATCAGCATAACCGATGTGCCCAAACCCATGGCCACAAGGGCCACGGTGATGGGGGAAATCCATTATGTTGCCACGTTCTACGACGGTTCCATGAGCTGGAAACTGCCGGAAGAAGCACTGGCCTATACGGCGGAACGGGAAGGAGAGGATATCGTATTCTACTGTTTCGGAGATGTGATACCGGCCGGCAGACCGGCCATCATCCTGATGCACCGGACTCCGGGAGACACAGGAGTCAACAAGGAGATCGAACTTACCGCTGTGAATACCGCCGGAACAGGCGCGCGTCCCAACGAAATCCTGCGGGGATCGGATTCGCCGCTTGCGGTGAATGGCGGCAAGATTGGCGGGAAAGATGTTTATGTCCTGGGTATCGTGAACGGGGAGCTGGGGTTCTATCCGTTCTCAGGAAACGAAATCCCGGCCGGAAAAGCATATTACTTAGCGGAGTAGCCTATGAAAAAAGTATTTTCGACACTGTTGCTGCTGCCGATGGTCCTTTATTTCCTGGCCGGCTGTAATAAGGTGGAAGAATTATCCCCCGGGGACCCGGGTACGCAGCCTATAGTTGCTGCCGACTCGGTATGGACGGTCAGCATCCAGGCTGTCCGGGAGCAAAGCGACGCCGACACTAAAGGCCTTGCCATCGGCGACGGAGAACCGGAGGCGACCACCAAATCGCTTCAGTGCATATGGAAGGCCAATGAACCGGTGGAAGTCTATCTGGACGGGAACAATATCGGCACACTGCGCGCAACGCCCAGCGGATCGGACCCCCACAAGGCTACACTCTCCGGCACCGTAACCGCCGGCAGCATCACCCCCGGAGTCACCAGGCTCACTTTGCTTACCCCGCGCCAGGACTGGGACTATACCGGCCAGGTGGGACGCCTGCTTTTGCAGGACGACCCCAACAATCAGGGCGATGACAACCGCTCCATCGAAAAGAAATATCTCTACATGATGGCCCAGGACATTTTGGTGACGGAAGCATCCTCCGGTGGCAACGGCAAGAGCACCTTGACTACGGAAGATGCCAGTTTTGCGAACCAGCAGAGCGTCTACCGGCTCAGCTTCCGTTTCCAGCATAACGGAGCGGGAGACAAGTACCCCATTTATGCCAAGAGTGTAAGGATTACGGCAGCTGGCGGCGGGCTGGTGCAGTCCCAAAACCTGGACGGCAGCTCCGTTACCGGCCCCATCAGCGTTATCCTGGACAATTCCACCGTGGAACCCTTCTTCGTGGCCCTTCGCAACCAGAATACAACTGAGACCGAAGACCTCAACTTCCAGGTGACGGACAACGAGGGTATCACCTACTACGGCAGCAAGTCCATCCCTGCCCAGTACAAGCACAACGGCACCTTCGTGAGTGTGAAGAACGCCACGCTCACCGGCCGTCTTGAACTTTCCGAACATCAAACTGCCGTAACAGAGGCCTTATAGCTACTCTTCTGGAGCACTTCGGGAACTCTGACTCTCGGCGGAATAGCCAAGCTTCTCAATAGCCTTCTGAAGTTTAGCCTCGTCGGTTTTGGCGGGGTTGTAGGTAATGGTGACTGTTTTCTGGTCCAGAGAGACCTTCAGGTCTTCCACCCCTTTTTGGAAGGATATGTTGTCCGTTATCTTGGACACGCAGTTTTTGCAGTGCATGCTCACCTTGAAGGTGACAGTCTCCGTCTTCTTGACCTTCTTGTCCTGAACGCTGGAAGGGACAGTTTCCGGATGAGAGTTTACAACTGCGGGAGAAAACGTCAAAAGAGCGGAAAGAAGCGTAATCAGTATCATATCAATCGTGTTTATTTCCAAATGGTTATGCGGAATCCGGCATAAATCTTCGCGCCCATCAGCGGGCCCCAGACGGAGGCTGCGTCAAAGCTCAGGCCAAAAGGATCATCGGCGCCGATGACGGGAGTCGGCTGGGTATAATTGGTCAGGTTTTCACCGCCCACATACACATCAAATCCTTTGAAGCGGCGGGTAATCTGGGCATAAAGGAGCGGATACACCGGCGTGCGGCCTTCCGGATAGAGGGGCAGCATGAAATCATACACCCGCGCCGAACCGTTCAGCGACGCCGTGAAATCGAAGATCCATTTGCTGAGCCGGGTCTTGTACTGGGCATTGAAAACGCCCTTGAAGCGGCTGGTCAGAGGCACTTCGCGCACCTCTCCGGAAGGATGCCAAACCCTGGCGTCCGTGTATCTGGCAGTGAGGGTAAAA
>JAFZKT010000059.1 GCA_017553545.1 Bacteroidales bacterium
CAATACCACTCCCGGTATAATAACGGCCAATATTACGGGCGTGGACACCTCTCTCCTGATCCCCTTCTTTTTATGCCATAAGGTTGTGGGACCGCTGCTGGCCTCTGCAACCACCATTAAGTTCACGGTGATTACGGATCCCAACAACTGTTACCAGGAAGAATAATCAATCCTACTTCTTCGGCAGGAAACTCTCCAGATAATCGTTGATGGCCTTGATGCCGTCCCGCTGCAACTGCCGCGGGTAGGCGTTTTGGCCATCGGCGTAGATATGGCCGTTGCCGTAGATGATGCGGATGGTCCAGGAGTAGCCGTCCCGAATGTCCATATGAGGATAATAGTTTTCCTTCATCCGGGAAAGCTTGTGTTCACGTGCCAGCCGGTCAATCTCTCCGAGAACGTCTTCTTCCAGCAGCACCGTGTGCTCCACGCCGTCCAGTTTGGTCCAGACGAGGGTTTGTCGGCCATCATCGTTCCGCTCCACCCGATAAGTGTACAGGGGGTGCATCATGCACGCCCGGTACGAATATTCATAGGACACGATGTCCTTGAGCTCCTTGGGGCCGAAGCCGCAGCCCAGAATGATAGCCATAAGCAAGAGGAGTTTTTTCATAAGTGTTCGGTGTTATTCTTCCGTCAGCGCGGCCTTGTCCTTTTGGGCCCGGGAGTACCAGGGGGAGAAGAAGCGTTCAATCAGATGATAGGCGCTCCAGGCCGATTCCTTGATATGGCTGCCGTACCAGAAGGCCGTCACCTGGTCCCCGGAGGCGTACTCCATATGAATCCGGTAGGAGTGGCCGCCGCAGATGGGCTCCTCCACGTGGTAGCCGTTCAGCCTATAGACTCTGGCATCGGCCAAAAGCTGTGCGAGGGAATCCACTACGCTGCGCTCCACAGGATACTCGCGCCGGATTACCGGGTCCCCGAAGCGGTTGTCCGCATCCAGGACCACCTTTACCTTGGGGGTGCCGTCGGGGTCCGCGATGAGCTCGCACCAGTCCGATCCCAGCCCGGCGGCGCCACGGCAACTGTAACTGCAATAAATGAGGTCTCCCTTGGGTTTGTGGGGGAAAAACCCGCAATTGAGTATGCTGAGAGCCATAAGCAATAGAAAGTAGATTTTTCGCATAAAAGCCGATGTTTCCGCAAAAATAAGAAATTATCCCCATAAACGAAGAAAAGCACCTCAACTTTTGTTGAAGTGCCTTCCTGTAGAGCGGAAAACGAGACTCGAACTCGCGACCCCGACCTTGGCAAGGTCGTGCTCTACCAACTGAGCTATTTCCGCAAATTTTCTGCAATGGTTCAAAGAACGGGACTGCAAAGGTAATGCTTTTTTTTGAACCTGCAAATTTTTCGTGCAAGTTTTTCGAGTTGCATAAAAGATTGAAGAATCCCTTGCATTTTTTGTAAAAAAATGAGTACATTTGTGAAACAGACACAAACTTTTAACCAATAAAAACTATGAAAAAAATCGCTTCTTTTGCTCTTTGCGGCCTGCTGATTGTCGGCTGCGGCATGACCAACATGGGTAAGGGTACCCTCATCGGAACGGGTGCGGGCGCTGCCATCGGTGCCGGTATCGGCTACCTGATCGGCGGTGACGGCAAGTCCGCCGCCATCGGCGCGGGCCTCGGCGGCGCCGTAGGTGCCGGCACGGGTGCCATCATCGGCAACAAGATGGACAAGAAGGCCGCCGAACTGGCCGCCCTTGAAAATGCCCAGGTGGAAACCGTTACGGACGTGAACGGCCTCAAGGCCATCAAGGTCACCTTCGACAGCGGTATCCTCTTCGACTTCAACAAGAGCAGCCTGAAGGCCGAAGCAAAGGCTTCCCTGGACAAGTTCGCCGCTGAAATGGCAGACCTCTCGGAAACCAACATCAACGTCTACGGCCACACGGACAACGTGGGTTCCGCAGCCGCCAACAAGAAAGTTTCCCAGCAGCGCGCGGATGCAGTGGCCAAGTACCTGCACAAGAAAGGCATCGCCAATGACCGCATGCTGGCGGAAGGCCTGTCCTATGACTTCCCGGTGGCGGACAATGACACCGAAGCCGGCCGCGCCCAGAACCGCCGCGTGGAAATCTACATTTCCGCCAACGAGGAAATGGTGAAGGAAGCGGAAGCCGGTACGCTCAAATAGAACGCTAATCACGTCTGTATAACCTAAATCCATTAACCAATCAACCAACGCCTATGAGAAAAATTGTAGGTCTGGTTACTGCCCTGTGCCTGCTGTGCTTTAGCGCGGCGGCACAAGACGTAATCAGGGGTCACGTCGTGGATCAAAACGGCGAGGCCATCATCGGCGCCGGCATCGTTGTGAAGGGAGCCCCCGGTCGGGGAACCATCACGGATGTCGACGGCAATTATTCCATCTCCGCCTCCAAGGGTGAGACGCTGGAATTCTCCTGCATCGGCTATGCCAATCAGGAGGTCCTTCTCACCGGGAGCACAAAGGTGGACGTCGTCCTGTATGAGGACAGCACCTTCCTGGAGGAAACCATCGTCGTAGGTTACGCTCCCATGCGTAAGAGCGACTTTACCGGTTCCATCGCCTCCGTCAAGGCGGGCGAACTTCCCGTCACCGTTCCCACCGTGGGCCAAGCCATCGTGGGTAAGGTGGCCGGCGTGGAAGTCCGTCAGGCCAGCGGCGCGCCCGGCGACGGCACCACCCTCCGCGTCCGCGGTACCAACTCCCTCACCGCAGGCAGCACCCCGCTGTATGTGGTGGACGGTTATCCCGCATCCGAGGACGTCTATATCAACCCGGCCGATATTGAAAGCATCGACATCCTGAAGGATGCCGCATCGGCCGCCATCTACGGTTCCCGCGGCGCCTCCGGCGTTGTGCTCATCACCACCAAGCGTGGCAACAAGGATGAGAGCGCAACCGTGGAGTATGACTTCTCCTACGGTGTCCAGACACTGGAGCGTAAGGCCAAGCTCCTTACCTCCGAGCAGTTCCGTGACCTCTTCGTGGAGGCCAAGAACAACACCTACCGCCTGAAAGCTACGGCCAAGGGCGTATCCTGGAGCCCGCTGGACGACAATGCAACCCGTCTGGCCAAGGGCTTCACCCTCTCCGACGTAGGTATCCATCCCATGTTCTACGACTTCGCGGCAGCGCAGGCTACCGGCAACTGGGAGGACGGTTTGAAGGAACAGCAGTATCACACGGACTGGCAGGACCTGGTGTTCACTCCCGCCGGCGTGATGAAGCACAACCTCTCCGTCCGCGGCGGCAGCAAGAGCATCCGCTACATGGCCAGCCTGGGTTACATGAACCAGGACGGTATCATGGCTCCCTCCAACCACAACCGTATCAACGGCCGCCTGAACCTGGACGCCCAGGTGAACGAGCGCCTGAACGTTCAGATGAGCTATTCCATGTACGATGCCAACAACCGCATCGTGAAGGCGGAAGGCCGATGCCTGGACGACGGTGTTGTCCAGAGCACCCTGATGTACCTCCCGAACCTGCCCGCGTATGAAGCCAACGGCGACTACGCCCGCAGCGAAATGATCCAGATGAACAAGGACGGCTGGGGCATCAACTTCCCGGAGAACCCGCTGGTGGTGGCCCACGAGCTGGATCAGACGGAAAAGATTTCCCGTCACAACCTCAACTTCAACGCCACCTTCAACATCCTGGACGGCCTTGATTTCAGCGCCCGCCTGGGTTCCCAGTGGTACAATTACCGCTACTTCTACTACAGGCCGCGTTCCATCGGCCAGGGTTCCATCCCCGCCTATCACGCAGACCTGAACGCTTCCGTCATCGGCCGCACCACTTCCACCTATGATGTGGACCGCCTGGGTGAATTTACCCTCACCTACAAGAAGCAGTTCGGCAAGCATCACGTGGACGCCCTCGCCGGTTACACCATGCAGCGCAAGACCTATGACCGCGTGGGTGTGGAGGCGAAAGGTTTTGCCGACGACCGCATCCATGAGGTGACGGCCCACGGCGCCGAGGCCTCCGACGTTGCCCTGTACAGCACGCGCAAGGCCGCCTGGAGCATGGTCTCCTGGCTGTCCCGTGCCAACTGGGCCTACGACGACCGCTACACCTTCACCGCTACGTTCCGTGCGGATGCTTCTTCCCGCTTCGGCCCCAAGAACCGCTGGGGTTACTTCCCGTCGGTTTCCGCCGGTTGGACCGTGACCAACGAGCCTTTCATGAAGGACATCGTCGGCAATAGCGGCGTTTCGCTGCGTCTGCGTGCCTCCTGGGGTAAGAGCGGTAACAACGACATCGGTAACTACGCCTGGCTGGCCGATATGAGCACCGGCGCCTACGGTTTCGGCAACACGCCCGTCACCACCGCCTATGAAGGCGCCTTCGTGGATGAGGGACTGGGTTGGGAAACCACCACCCAGACCAACCTGGGCTTCGACCTGGGTCTGTGGGGAGACCGTGTGAACCTCATCGGTAACTGGTACTATTCCCTCTCTACGGACATCCTTTACAAGCAGCCCATCCCTGCCATCTCCGGCTCCACAACCACGGAAACCAACATGTCCGGCGCCAAGATCCGCAACCGCGGTCTGGACCTCCAGCTGGATACCCGCATCCTGCAGGGCGTGGTGGACTGGACCGTGAGCACCAACGTTTCCATCAACCGGAACATGGTGCTGGATATGGGCGGCCTGGAGGATATCCTCAGAAAGACCGAACGTAACACCTTCAGCCACATCGTCACGGCCGGCTATCCCATCGGCTCGTTCTACGGCTATCAGGCCATCGGCATCATGTCCGAAGAGGACTACGCCAACTGCCTCATCGACAAGCAGGTCTATGACGCCAACGGCGGCAAGTTCCCTGCCGGCTACACCCTTCGCGGTCCCGCCCAGAACAACTATAACCTGGAGAACCTCTCCTATGGTAACATCATCTGGGAAGACGTGAACAAGGACAACATCATCGACACCAACGACCAACAGGTGCTGGGCGACGCCTACCCGGATCTCACCGGCGGCTTCTCCACCTCCCTGCGTTGGAAAGGCCTGGACTTCAGCGCCAACTTCACCTACTCCATCGGTGGAAAGGTCATCAACTTCCAGGACTACTACTGCTATAATATGGAAGGCTCCGGCAACCAGTACGCCATTGTGGCGGACCGCTATCACTCCGATGCGGATCCCGGCCGCAACAACGTGCCGCTGGCGGAACGTCACTCCACCACCAACACCTCCAACCGCCTCTGCTCCTTCTTCGTGGAGGATGCCTCTTACCTGCGTCTGTCCAACGTGACCATCGGCTACACCCTGCCGAAGGCCTGGACGGAAAAGGTGAAGATCACCAGGGCGCGCGTGTTCGTGAGCGGTGACAACCTCTTCTGCATCTCTCCCTACCGCGGTTACAACCCGGAAATCTCCTACAAGAGCAGCAACATGGAAGCCGGCTTCGACTGGGGCGGCTACCCGCTCTCGCGTATCATTACCGGCGGTATCAACATCACTTTCTAAAGGAGACGCGTTATGAAAAAGATAAGCATTATCCTCATCGCCCTTGCGGCCGTTCTTACCGTTTCCTGCAAGGATTTCCTCACGGAGACAGATCCTAACAAGATCACTTCCGGTAACTATTACCAGAATGAGGACGACCTGACTAACGTCCTGAATCAGGCCTACAATTCCCTGAAAGGTAATTACTATTTCGTGAACTCCTACCACTTTACGGACATCCACTCCAACCTGACCATCTGCAACGACTCGGGTGCGCGTGGCGGCGCCTACTATCAGTGGTATGCCTTCACCCTTACGGAGCAGAACGAATTCCTGCTTTCCCGTTACCAGCGTATCTACGCCAGTATCGGTTATGCCGACAAACTCATCTCCCATCTGGACGACATCACCTGGGCGGATCCCAACACCCGGAAGTCCTATGAGGCCCAGGCCCGCTTCATCCGCGCCCTCGGCTTCTACACCCTGGTGACCGAATGGGGCCCTGTGCCGGTGTTCGACGGCGCCCTCACTTCCATGAGTGAGATCCAGGCCGCCAACCACCGCGCTCCCAAGGCCGATGTCTATGCCCAGATCTACAAAGACCTGGACAAGGTGGTGGGTACGGATGCGGATCCCAGCCCGCTGCGTGACCGCGACAGCGCGGCCGACTGCGGCCGTGTGAGCAAGGCCGCCGGCTATGCCCTTTATGGCAAGGCTCTCCTGCAGCAGGCTACGGACGAAGATTTCGCCTCCCAGAAGGCCGAACTTCTCACCAAGGCTATCAATATGCTGAACAAGGCCTGGGCGCTCCGCGGCTGGGCAACCGACAACCTCCCCGTCGCCTTCGCCGACATCTGGGACATCAGCAAGCAGAAGGGTTGCCTGGAGAACATCTTCCAGATCAACTTCATCCAGAAGAACGCCAACCTGGGTTCGGACTTCGCCTACGTGTATGGCCCTGCCGCCGAAACCGGCATCACCTCCATGCACGCCTGCAACGGCTCCAGCCAGACCAACCAGGCTTTCTACGACAAGTATGCGGCGGGTGACGCCCGCAAGGCTTTCCTCCGCAAGACCGTCTATGCCGGCAGCGAGTACTATCACTCGATGAAATACGTGGACAAGGCCTGTGGCGCCGACGGTTACGGCGGAAACAACTGGATTGTCCTGCGCTACGCGGATGTGGCCCTGATGCTGGCCGAGGCCTATTACTGGTCCAACGACGCCACCAACGCCCGTGCCTGGCTGAACAAGGTCCGCACCCGTGCCGGCGTGGCCACCGCCACTTCGGAAACCGGCAACGCCCTCCGCGACGCCATCTATGAGGAACGTTTCAAGGAGTTCATCCACGAAGGACACAGCTGGCACGACTATCTGCGCGGGTACAGCAAGGCGGAACTGAAGGCGCACTTCCAGCCCCTTCAGGCCAACTTTACGGACAAGGACTACCTGTTCCCCATCCCGTACAGCGAGCGTGTCCTGAATCCCGAGGGACTTTACCAGAACCCCGGTTACTTGAACTAATAACGCTAAAACAGTCAAGTAATGAAAAAGAATATATTTTCCCTTATTTTAGCTGCCCTGGCGCTCCTTTTCGTAGGAACTGCCTGTGAGAAGGAGTTCCCCACGCAGCTGAATCACGAACTCAGCACGGATACGGATGTGTCCGAGTGGCTGCCCGTCATCGAATACGGTGCCGTGAAACTGGGGTCTTTCAATGTCCTCTACGGTGCCTATTCAGATAACGACAACTACAAATGGAACGTCCGTAAGACCGTCCTGGCCGAGGCAATCGTAGCCAACGACTTCGATATCGTGGGCCTGCAGGAGGTGGACAAGACCGTCCGCCAGCAACTGCCCGGCCTGATTTCCGCGGCTCTGCCTCAGGGCAGCACCCGTAATTATCAGTACTGGTTCATGAACCGCGACAAGCAGAACGCCGATGCCGACGAGAGTTTGAGCGCTGCCGGTGAAGGCCTGGGCGTGATGTGGGATGCGAACAAGTTCACCATCTCCGATCAACACTATTACTGGCTTTCTCCCACCCCGGACGTTATGTCCACCGGCTGGGATGAAACCGGTTACCGCCGTATGGCCTGCTGCGCCGTCTTCACCAGTGTGGCAGATCCCACCAAGCAGTTCTTCCTGACGGTGGTTCACGCACCGCTGGCCCAGACCGCCCGCACGAATTCCGCCGGCGTCCTCAATGCGAAGGAAGCGGAATACAATGTGGCCGGCCTCGCCTCCTTCATGGTGGGCGATATGAACTGCACGCCGGAACAGGATCCCGCCAAGACCTTTGTCGGGACCCTGGGCTGGAAGGATGCTTTCAATGAGGTTCCCATCGCGTCCAAGGTGGGCGGTACCATCACCTTCCACTCCAAGAAGGATATTACGGACACCACCAACCCGGAGAACCGCATCGACTACATCCTTTACAAGAATAAGCCCGAGGTACTCACCTACAAGGTGGACTACAACAAGTACGGCGGCTACTATCCGTCGGACCACTGCCCCATCAGCGTCACCTTCAACATCCCGGATCCCGCGAAGCCGGTTCCCGCCGGCCTTTCCGGCGCCGGTACGGAGGTGAATCCCTTCAAGGTGGCCAATGCGGCCGACTGGGGCACCGTTGCCAACTTCGTCAACACCAACGGCGATAAGGTGGACGGCTATGTGTACAAACTCACCGGCGACATCGCTTTCGCCGGCGACTTTGTCCGCATAACCTCCTTCCACGGCATCCTGGACGGCGACGGCCACAAGCTCACCGGCATCACCGGTGAAGCGGCCGAGGCCATCTTCGGCGGCATCATCAACGAACTGCCCGACGGCGGCGTGGTGAGAAACCTGCACGTGGAATCCACCCTGTCTTCCGCTTTCGCCAATCTGGGCGGTGTCGTGGGTGTGGCCCGCGAGGGTTCCCTCATCGACGGTGTCACCTACAAGGGTGACCTTACCGGCACCGGCGCGGCCGCCCGTATCGGCGGTATCGTGGGTACCGGCTATGGCGTTATCGTGAACTGCGGCTGCCTGGGCGGCAACTTTGTCGCCGGCTCGGCTACCAAGAGTGAGAATATGGGCGGCATCGCCGGCCGTATTGAGAACGCTTCCGGCGCCACCCGTCCTTCCGTGATGGCCAACTGTTACAGCTGGCTGGACAAGATTGTCTCCAGCAATAACAACATCGGCGGTGTTACGGGCGGCCTTGGCTCTGCGGCTTACTGCGTGAACGTGTACGGTATCACGGCCGATATTACGGCCGCCGGCACCTATGGTTCCTGCATCGGCTACTCCAAGATCGGCAACATCCGCAACGTTTACGCCAACGATGCCGCCGCCTTTGCCGGATCCGGCACCAAGTGGGTGGCCAATGACAAGCAGGCCAGCGACTGGACCACCTGTGGCGCAGCCCTGACGCTTGCCAATATGAAGGCCGGCGCTGTGACGCTGCCTTCCAGCGGTGCCGAATGCGCGGACTTCGTGGCGGCCCTCAACGCGGGTATCGCGGACTGGAACGCACTGGTCAAGCTGGATGCCATGACCGGCAACAAGGAGACCACTCCTTACGGCGTGCTGAACAAGCCCGACGTAACCCTCCGCGAATGGGAATTCGACGCTACCACCGGTTATCCCGTGCTGAAGGCGTCCTCCTCTACCGGCCCGGCCATCGTCACCGTGAAGATTGTCTTCAAGGACTACGGCGAAGCCAATGGTTGGATTACGGATGGAACGAAGATGTACACCGAAGTCACGCAGGGCGGTGTAACCCTGACGGCCGGCGGTAACGACGGCACCGAAAACGGTGTGTACAACATTCCTTCGTACTACGACTGGCGCTTCTACCAGGCCCGCGGCGGTAAGCTGACAATTTCTGTCCCTGCCGGCTGCTCCCTGGTGAGCGTGATGTTCGACAACTACGAGTACAAGAACGGCGGTTGCTTCTACGATGAAAAGGGCAACCCCGGATTGAATGACACGGAACTCGAAGTGACCGGAGAGTCCGCCGTGTTTGTGGTGGGCAGCCAGACCGGCGCCACCAACGGCCAGGCCCGTATCCTTGGCGTCACCGTCAAGTATGTATAATCCTTGACTCCACTCTTTTGCAGGGGGCCGGCCGTTGAAGCCGGCCCCTTTGCTATTTGGCCGGAAAATCGTATATTTGTGCAATCAAAACCACAATTATGAGCCAACTGCACGTCATCAACCATCCCATGATCCAGCACAAGCTGACCATCATGCGTAAAAAGGAAACCGGTTCCAAGGATTTCCGTGAACTCCTCAAGGAAATTGCCCTGCTGATGGGCTACGAAGTCACGCGGGACCTTCCGCTGGACACCGTGGAAATCGAAACCCCCATCTGCAGGACGCAAGCCAAGCAGGTGAAGGGCCGCAAGATGGCCATCGTGCCCATCCTGCGCGCGGGTATGGGAATGGTAGAAGGGCTGCAGACGTTGGTCCCCGTTGCAAAGGTGGGCCATATCGGCCTGTACCGCAATGAGGAAACGCATGAGCCCGTGGTCTATTACTGCAAGCTTCCGGAAGATATCCAGGACCGCCTGGTCATAGTGACGGATCCCATGCTCGCTACCGGCGGCAGCGCCTGTGACGCCCTTCAAATGCTTAAGGAGCGCGGTTGTACCAACATTCGCCTGATGTGCCTGGTGGGCGCTCCGGAAGGCATCGAGCGCGTACAGCGCGAGCATCCGGACGTGGATATCTACCTGGCGGCGGTGGATGAATGCCTGAACGAAAATGCCTACATCGTCCCGGGTCTCGGGGATGCAGGCGACAGGATCTTCGGTACGAAGTAAGTTACGCCAGCTGGCGTTTGATCAGTTCCCGCTTGAGGTCTGCTCCGTAGGCGTATTCGCCCACGTCCAGGCTGTCCAGCAGGTACAGGTCCCTTCCTTTAAAGAGAGTGGTCCCTTCGGCGGTGGCGCGGATTTCCCGGGCCCGGTCCAGGGACTCTTTCGGTATGATCAGGTGGCAGGGAATGATGTAGGCCACGGGGTTCACGGCCACGGCGTGGGCTACGGCACGGACGCCGGAAGGCACGCCCACCAGGGCCGCCAGTTCCGTATAGCTGTGCAGTTTCTTGTCCAGGTCGAAGATGGCCTTCCACACCTTTTTCTGGAAAGGGGAGCCGAAGAGGCGCAGGTCCTCCCACTTGAGGAACTGGGCGAATTCCATCAGCTCTTCCGTAGAGATTTTGCGCGTGCCGATACTGCCCACCTCTTCCGGCGGCAGCGCTGCGAGCTCCGCCGCTATCCTGGGCAGATGACGGTAGTCCGCGGCGATGGACGCCACCTTCCCGTCAATCTCCGTTACAATCCATTCCATATTACTTAAGGTAGGGGTTCAACTTTTCCCAGGGGACGGTGCAGGGAATGGTTGTAGTGCCCGATCCAAGGACCAGGCTCATGATTTCATAGGTCCGGAAGAACCATTGGATGCCATCTTCCCCTACGGAGAAATTGCCGTTGGGGACCACATTTTCCATCTCCACCAGTGACAGGGTTTCGTCATTATAGGCCGACAATGCCGTCCGGACGGCTTCGCGCAGCAGTTCGGAGACGGGCTCCTTATAACCCTCGGCGAAAAAATCGTCCTCCGTGAGAAGGGCTCCTGTATTCTTGTCGAATACCAGCTGGGTTGTGGTTTTGAAGGCGTGTGCGCCGCCACGGTAGCTATAGTATACAAAGGTGTAATTCACCCAGTTTTTGTAGGAACCGGTGAACTCTCCGCTGATGGAATCTTCCCAGGTGCTGTCATAAGGGCCGTTCCCTGTGTTTTCCGAGAAGTATTCGTCAACGAGGTTCTCACGGTAGCGGATGGCGACCTCTTCCAGAGAGCCGTCCACTTCGTCCAGGTCGAAGGCCTGCTGGATGATGGCGGAATTCATGGCCGATTTCGCTTTATCGCTTAACCCGCCGCTGGCATATTCCAGGGAAACATCGAAAAGAAGGGAGTCTACCTGTCCTTCCGAGAGGGCCATTGCCAGATTGTCCTGATAGGTCTCGATTGTGATACTTTGACCATCGGGAGATCCTGGATTGTCCTGACGGCCCTGGGCGCCATTGCGGCATTTGCAGGCTGTCAGACAAAAAACGGCGATGGCCGACAAAATGAGGATTCTTTTCATAATATCCCAAAGATACGAAAAAAGTTCGTAATTTTGCACTCCCATGCAAAGAAGTCTACTCATAATCCTTTTTGCTGCAGCGCTTTCGCTGGGCGCCGCCGCCCAGGGAGCCGGTATCTCCAAAGACGGGCACATAGAAACCGTCGTCGAAGAAGGCCGTGCCCAGGTGCGTCTTACTTTCTCCGTGCGGACGGACCAGTTGCAGGTGGGGACCTTCGTCACCCGTATCCTGTACAAGGAGTATCGGCCCGGAAAAATCATCGAGCACGTGGTGGCCGAAAGCCGCAACGTGGAGCGTGTGTGGGACGGGAAAGAGATTCTCCAGACTTTCGAGCTGGATCCGGTGCTCTACTGGACGCCGGAAACCCCCACGGTGTTTTACGCCCGTACGGCGGCGGAATTCTCCGAAAGCGGCAGGGATGCCTGCGAGAATACGTTCCTCTTCCGCGGCCCGGCGCCGGAAACGCTGAAGGGCGTCATCCTTCCCGCCGATGAATCCTGGGACAAAGAACGCTGGGACTGCCTCCTTACCCTCCTGAAACGCCAGGGGATTAACGCCGTCGCCCCGGCCGCCGTTGACAGCACCGTCATCCCCGACCTGATCGGGGATCTGTGCGACCGCATCGGCCTCATCCAGGCGGATTCAGGCGCGGTGAAGGACTTTCGCGCCGTCTCCGATGTCCTGGATGCGGACTACTTCCCCGCGGAGCGCGAACTCAAAGGCGGCCCCATCGCCAAATTCGGCATCTTGTCGGCCTATAAAGGAAAAACCCTTACGCTGATCCAGGTGCAGGCGATGGACCGCAGCGGCAGGCCCGTTCCCAACCCCGTCCTTACTTTCGAAGTGAAGGGTCCCGCCCGGCTGGAGGCCGTAGGGAAGGCGTCGGTCTTTGTCCGGACCACCGGCCCCGGAACGGTCACCGTCACCGCCGCGTCCAAAAACCGGGGCAAAGTGGTCTTCACCTTTGTAAATTAAATTATTTTTCTTATCTTTGCAGCCCATTTTGCAGGGACATAAGCCCTACAAGGTGGGCAGTAACTATATTTTATTTATTAACAAACATTTATGCCTACAATTCAACAACTTGTCCGTAAAGGACGCGAGGCCCTCGAAACCAAGAGCAAGTCTCGTGCGTTGGATGCTTGCCCTCAGAAGCGTGGCGTATGTCTTCGTGTTTACACGACCACACCTAAAAAGCCGAACTCCGCGATGCGTAAAGTCGCGCGTGTCCGTCTTTCCAACGCCAAAGAGGTCAACGCTTACATCCCGGGCGAAGGTCACAACCTGCAGGAACACAGCATCGTGCTGGTTCGCGGCGGCCGTGTGAAGGACCTTCCGGGTGTTCGTTACCACATCCTTAGAGGAGCTTTGGATAC
>JAFZKT010000060.1 GCA_017553545.1 Bacteroidales bacterium
AACCGTCGCTTCGCGACCCCTCCCATAAATGGGCCCCTCCCTCTTATGATGCCGAGGGTGGCACAGGTTTGAAAAAACACACCTGACATGCATAAAACAAGTGATATGAAAAATGCAGTGGCCGGCACTTTGGAATCCGGCGACATTATGATCACCATCGGCCCGGGAAAGGGCCTGGAAGTGAACCTGCAGAGCTCCGTGGAGGCGCAGTTCGGTCGGCAGATACGGGCGGTCATCACCGAGACGCTGCAGGGGTTGGGCATTGAGGATGCCCGCGTGGACGCCGTGGATAAAGGCGCCCTGGATTGTACCATTCGGGCCCGCGTCACGGCGGCGGCGGTCCGCGCAACCGGAAAAGACGTATGGAAAGACTAAGGAGAACCATGATGTTCGTTCCGGGCAATAACCCCGGAATGATGGCCGATGCCCACATCTACGGTCCGGACAGCATAATGCTGGACTTGGAAGATTCGGTGACGATGGCTGAAAAGGACGCCGCGCGTCTGCTGGTGTATAATGCATTGAAAACCATCGACTACGGCAGCACCGAAATGGTGGTCCGCATCAATCCGCTTTCCACGCCGTACGGCCGCAAAGACGTAGAGGCAGTGGTAAAAGCCGGCGTGGACGTGATCCGTATGCCCAAGACGGAAACGGCCGATGAAGTCCGCGAACTGGAGGCCGAAATCCTTCGCGTTGAGGAAGAAATCGGTGCCGTAGGCCGTACGCAGATCATGGCGGCCATCGAGAGCGCCCTGGGCGTGGTGAACGCCTATGCCATCGCCACCGCCTCCTCCCGCATGATGGGTATCGCGCTGGGGGCGGAGGATTATACCGCCAACCTGAAGACTTCCCGCACTCCGGG
Source organism: Bacteroidales bacterium (assembly GCA_017553545.1). Lineage (GTDB taxonomy): Bacteria > Bacteroidota > Bacteroidia > Bacteroidales > UBA932 > Cryptobacteroides. The sequence continues at coordinate 866 of JAFZKT010000060.1, forward strand.
CGGTGCAGAGTTGCTCCTGGCCCGGCAGCAGATTGTGGTGGCGGCCCGCGCGGCCGGCATCGCCTGCTTCGACACTGTATTCAGCAATCTCGATGATATGGAAGGCTTCAAGGCCGAAGTAGAACTGATCAAAACCCTGGGCTTTGACGGGAAATCCATCATCAACCCGCGTCAGATAGAGGTTGTGAATCAGGTGTTTACGCCTTCTGAAAAGGAAATTGTGAAAGCCCGCGCCATTGTGGCGGCCATCAAGGAAGCCCAGGCGAAAGGCTCCGGCGTTATCGCCGTGAACGGGAAGATGGTGGACAGGCCTGTAGTCTTGCGGGCCGAAAGAACCATCGCCCTGGCCGTCGCAGCCGGCGTATTGGATAAGGAGGAAGCGCTATGAGAAACTCCAAAGTAGTATCCCTGGAAGAGGCCATCCGCCGTTCCGGCTTGAAGAGTGGCCAGACCATCTCCTTCCACCATCATTTCCGTGGGGGAGACAAAGTGGTTAATCTGGTGGTGGACAAACTCGCAGCCATGGGCTTCAAGGACCTGAAACTGGCCGCTTCCAGCCTTTCGGACGTGCATGCTCCGCTGGTGGAACACATTCGCAATGGCGTCATTACGGGCATTTCCACCTCCGGACTTCGCGGCGCTTTGGCCGATGCCATCTCGCATGGCCTGCTGAAAGAACCGGTGGTGTTCCGTTCCCACGGAGGGCGGGGAAGTGCTATAGCTTCGGGGGAGTTGCATATTGATGTGGCGTTTTTAGGCGCCTGTTCTTCGGATGAACTGGGCAATGCCACGGGTCACGGCGCCAAGAGCATCTGCGGCTCGCTGGGCTATGCCCTGCCGGACGCCCGCTACGCTTCCCACGTGATTGTGCTCACGGACGACCTGGTGGAATATCCCAATATACCGCAGTCCATTTCCGCGGCGGACGTGGAATCCGTGGTGGTGGTGGACAGCGTTGGAGATAGTTCCAAAATCGCCGCTGGCGCCATCCGGGATTCCAAGAATCCCCGCGATATCCTGCTTGCAAAACAAGCTGCTAAAGTGATTATTAACTCCGGTTACTTTAAGGATGGCTTCAGCATCCAGACCGGAACGGGCGGCGCCTCGCTGGCGGCCGTCAAATACATCCGCGAGGAGATGATCGCCCGCGGCATCAAGGCCTCCTTTGCCCTCGGCGGCATCACGGCCCATATGGTGGCTCTGCACCAGGAAGGGCTCATCGGCAAGCTGATTGACGTCCAGTCCTTCGACCGCGTGGCGGCGGAGTCTATCTTTGCCGACGCTGCTCACCAGGAGGTTTCGGCCGTGGAATACGCTTCCGGTATGCACACCGGATCGGCCACGCACGCGCTGGATATCGTGATTCTGTCGGCCCTGGAGGTGGATACGGGCTTCAATGTGAACGTGCTGGTGGGCTCCGACGGCGTCATCCGCGGGGCCATCGGCGGACATCAGGATACAGCGGCGGATTCCGCCCTTTCCATTATCGTCTGCCCGCTGCTTCGCGGCCGCATCCCCTGCGTGGTGCCGCGCGTGACCACTTTGATTACGCCGGGCTCGTCTGTGGACGTGGTGGTGACCGAATATGGCATCGCCGTGAATCCGCTGCGGCCGGAGGTTGCTGAGCGGCTCGTTGCCGCCGGCCTTCCCGTGGTTGACATTTCTGAGCTGGCCGCCAAAGCCGCTTCCGTCATCGGCACGCCGGATCCGCTGCCTTTCGGCTCGCAGGTGGTGGGCGTCGTGATGAACCGCGACGGCTCCGTGCTGGATAAAATCTACAACGTGTAGCCTGGAGCGCAATTGGCTGAAATTCAGCCTTTTATACAACGAGAGGTGCACCTGGAGGTGCACCCCTCGTTGCGTAAGTGGCAGTGGGACAGGGAGTTACGCTCCAGCCTTATGATTTGCTGCCGCCGCCGATGGGGCCGAAGTCCCCGAGGTTGAAGGTGTTTCCGGGCTGGGGGCCTTTGCCGCCATTGAGGTCGATGACCCCGAACTGCGCCTCATACTTGGAGACGTTGTCGAACAGGGCGTTCATCAGGCGCTTGGCGTGCTCCGGGCTCATGATGATGCGATCCCCGATGAGGGCTTTCGGCAGCCCCGGCAGCGTGGCGGCGAAGTCCAGGATGAATTCGCTCCGCGAGTGCGAAATGATGGCCAGGTTTGAGTACGAGGTCTTGGTGCTCTGGGGATTCAGCTCCAGGGCCAGTTGATTCTGCGGCTGTTTGGGTTGGTTATCCATAGTTTCGAGTCTTTTCTTTGGGACAAAGATAGCAATATTCTACAAAAAAACAGCAGCCTCGGAGGAGGTCCGGGGCTGCTGAGAAAAGATTCAGGGGAGCGGATTATTGAACCCCGTAAAAGGTTGCGCTGGAGAATTGGACGTAGCCGTTTCCGGAGCTGCTGGTACGAGTCACATTGTACACAATCCTGTAATACTTGCCCGCCCAGCTGGTGTTGTCTGTCTTATCGAACGTGACAGTAGAACTGACAATGCCGGAGGTGACAGACTTGGAAGCAATAGCGTTACTTCCGCTGGCTGCATCTGCAGCGGAATTATGAACGCTGATTGTCAAGGAGTTGACGGTGAGACTACTGCCCGTTGTTCCAGAGGTGACATTAATCTGGCTGATGTTTGCGGAGATGGCGGACGTGCTGTAAATAGCGCGGTCTTGATTGCTGATGCTCTTTCCTCCAAGTCTCCAGGGAGATATTTCCGTATTACCCATGACGGACCAACTGACGCTGTTTTGAGTAACCGCGGATGCTGTTGCGTAGGCATTTCCAGAAGCCGTAGTGGTGCCATCCAGCGTATATTGCAGGGTGGGAGTGGCGGTTGAACCGCCGGCTACTGCCTGCGTGCAGGTGACAGCCGTATGCACATTCGAGTCGTCGTTGTGGGTGATGGTGATTGTCAGCGTCTTGGCGTCCGAAGTGCTGGTATTCGCCTCCTTCGGGGAAACCGTGATGGTCCCGGAACCGTTGTCGGAGATGTTCCAGTTCGCGTCTGAAGTGGGGGAGATGCTGTATCCGGTTCCATTCCCGTTCAGCGCAACCGTGACTGTCTTGCTGTCCGTGGCATCCGCCGCCCAGTTGAGGCTGGTCTGATCCACTTCCAGCGTGGCAACAGAAGGATCCACGTCAAGCGCCGTGGCTACGAAGTTGAAATTGGAATAGGAGGAACTCCAACCGTAAATATAACCGGTGAATACCACGGCCTTCCCGTTGGTGGCGGCATTGGCGGCAGGCAGGTGCAGCACTTTTCCTGCTACGGTAATGTCCTGACCGCTCTGCGTACCGGAACCGGTGATGAACTTGATGGCCGAAGGGCTGGTGGCAAGAGGCGTCAGCAACTCGGCGGTTGCCACCTCTGCAGAACCGTGATTGACGGTTGTAGTCCCGGTCTTAGTGGCAGTGGGAGTACTGGTGAATTCAACGACGCCATTATATAAGGTTGTAGAACCACTGACGGTGATTACGTCGCCCACAGCGAGTCCATGACTGGCTTTATAGAAGAGCACCTTGCCCGTGGCGTCGCCGATAATAGCGGTATTGGTCGCGGGAACGGCGAACACGGTTACGTTAGGAACCACAAAACTGCCGCTTCCGCCGCCGGCTATCACGTCGGCGATGGTGGTGGGGATAGAGTACGCTGCAGTAGCAACCGCGCTGTCCTTCATACCGGCTTTAACTGCGATGGCCTTGACGGTCACTGAGGCGTTGATGGTTACTGAAGTGCCCTGCGTCCAGTCTCCGGCGGAGAAGGCCGAAGATCCGGTGGTATAGTAAATGGTGGCACCGGCCGTGGCGCAGGAGAGGTTGATGACCGTACCGGAAGGTACTTCACCGGCCGCCTGGCTGAACGTGGGAGTTTCAACGGCGGTGCGGTTGTCCGTAACCGTGAGCGTGTAACTCACCGTTTGGGGCTTATAATTGCTGTCGCCGGCGAAAATGGCCTTGATGGTGGTTTCACCGGGGCCGACCACCGTAACGGTCCCACTGGCATTGACCGTGGCGACTGAGGTGTTGGTGGATTCATAGGTGATTCCGGTGGCGTTGCCGGCTGTCAGGACCGGGGCGGTGAATCCGCTGACCACATTTCCGTCTCCCAGGGAAGCCGATGCACTGGCAGCGCTCCAACTCATTCCGGGTGAAGGAAGCGTAGAGACCATTTCATATTCAAGGACAAGCTCCGTGCACTGGAAATTCTTGTTGCTGATGGCAAGATAATAGACGGTGTTCTCTTCCGTGCCGGTGAGAGTGAACGTCTTGCTGTCTCCCTTGGTGTCGAAGGTTTGCGTTTCACCGCCTGTGACAACGGTTCCGTCGGTGTCGGAGGTGATGGTTCCCTCCGAGGCGGTGGAAGGATTTCCGCCGCCGTTCAGCTGTGCGGAGACGGAGACCAGCTTGAACCCATCCACAGCAGGTAGACCAAGATAGTTCCCGGAGACAATCATCAGGTAGGACGAGGTACTGTAGATGCCATTCCCCACCTTGGTGTGCGTGAATGTGTAGTCCACTCCGCCGAGGGCGTAAGTGTAAGATCCGGCCGCGGAAGCAGTGGCGGCGGCAGGCCAGCCGCTGACACTTGAATTAAACGGGAAGGTCAGGGACAACTCTGAGCCATTGGTCACGTTAATCGTATAACTGGCCGATGCGGGCTGATAAGTGGTGTCACCGGCAAAGCTGGCCGTGACGGTGGCGATGCCCTGTTGACCGTTCAGCGTGACTACGCCGGTGGTTGCGTCAACCGTGCCGACGGCATCGCCCGTCAGAGCGTATTCGATGTTACCGGTGATGGCGGCCTCATTGGGATTGGCCGATGCCACCTGCCCGTGGAAGGAGCTATAATTCAACGTGGTGTAGTGCACGGCGGCCGATGCGAAGGAGAGTTTCACCATCGTACGGAGGTCCACAGTGCCGTTCTTGAAGAGGGTGATGGGGCCCATCGCGCTGGCATAGTTGGCGAAACGCTTGGGGCTGGCCGATGAATTGAAGAGGATGGAGTAAGGCGTGGTGTCTTTCTTGGCCGTGGTGTTCGCGATGCCATCCGGGGTGACGGTCCAAATGTCGTAACCGGTGCCGGGTTTACTGTCATGCAGGTCAAGCGTGGCGTTGCTGGCCGTGCAGGACAGATACTTGCCGCCGCAGAGGACGTAGAACTCGTTTGCGTTTTCCGCCCGTTCCAAAGTGAATACCTGAACATCGGCCTCTTCGATGGAGATGCTGCCTCCGAGGACCTCGACATCGGCCTTGATGCCGGTGTATCCGTTGGTCCCGTCGTAAGGAGCAACCACGGTAGCGGCGGTTTCGCTGGCCAGGTTGGCGATGATATACCGTGCGCCTTCGCCGATTTCATCCTGCGAGGTGACCTTGGTGAATTCCGTGACGGCGCCCTTCTCCACGCGCCCTGAACCCAGATTCACGGCGAAACTGGTGCGGCCGCCGTCGGCAAAGACCATCGGGTTGGCGCTGAGGTTGATGGCGGATAATTTGGCGGTGGTCCTATAATACTTGGCAACATCCGTTTCGGCTATAATCTCCAGCGTACCGTTCCATTCGCAGGGAAGGATACGGAACCATACGTCCAGCGGATTGCTGTCCAAAGTGAGGTTGTTGAATTTCAGCGTGACGGTTTTGCTGTTGTTGGAGTAGGGGGTCTTTTCAATTTGCCCGTCGTTATCGCTGTCCAGGTAATTCCCGGTGCTCAGGTCCACTTTCACGTACCCGACAATGTCCACGGGCGCGGTGAGGGTGATGCTCTTGAGCTTTTCCCCGGCGGTGAGGCCGTGAACGGTCATCTTGACGGCGGTGCCGATGCGGCGGAAGCGGAAGCTCATCTCGTCGCCGGTGGCAACGCGGGTGCTGCCCTTATCCACGGGGGCGGAGATCAGGACATCGGCGTTAGGGTCGAAGGTGCTGACGCCGGGCCACTGCTCCGCGGGCATATTGACGCGATAAAAATCGTTCGGCGCTTTCCCGCCCACCTTGAGGTTGTTGCTGCTGTTGGGATAGACAGCCACATAGCTGTAGGATTTGGCCGTTGCTCCGTCGGGCAGATTCTTCGTGAGGGTGGCATCGAAACTGGCCGATTTGGACGGGGCGCTGAGGTTGTGGGCGACGGCGCTTCCGGTGAGGACGAAGGTCGTATCGGCCTTTCCTTCACGCGTGGCGGGGATGACCTCCGCGATGGTCAGTTCGTCCGTTGCGGACCAATTGGCGAAGTCTCCGCTGGCGTCCACGACGGTTTTGGTGCCTTCTGCGATGGCGGTGAAGTGGATGGCGGGTGCTTCGGGAGCCGCGTCATTGATGTTGCCTTCCTTGATGCAGGAAAGGACGGTGAGCCCTGCGAGGGCCGTGACAAAGAGGATAAAGTACTTTTTCATGGCTGCAGGTTTTAAAGGATTCCGGGATAATCGTTCCCCAGTCCGGGGTTTGTCCAATCCGGGCCCGTGTTGCCTTGCTGGCCCAGGCCACTTTCACAAAGGAAGCCCTCGGCTTGTACTACGAGGGGTTCTGCAACAGGTGCAGAGTAATGCTGTTTGAGGTACATATCGATAAGATTTATATCTTTCACGCTTTCAAGTTTGCAAAGTTAGCCAATCCCTATGGGATGAGCAATTAATCTTATCAACAGGGGGGTGTTCATATCTTGCCTGATCGTTTCACCGCTGCAGACAATCATACAAAACACAACAAAAAGCAGCTAAAACCGCATAAGTTATCAACAGGCTATTGTTTTGAAGGAAGCTCCTACGTAAGTTTGTGCAGCCCCGGAGTTGTCCTCCGGGGCCGATTTGTTTAACTTACCTAATTATGGAGACTGAACTAAAAATCGGCAGGTATGCCAACATTCTGATGGACCGCTGGTTCAAGCGGACCTTCGGCCGTGAGCAGGCCAAGAGGCTAATGCAACTCTTTTTACAGACGCTTATTCCGGACCGGGAGATTGCGGAAATCTCTTATGAGGCACAGGAACACGTGAATGCTTCAGATGCAGATGGGAAAGACATCCGACTGGATGTCCAGTGCCGTGACTCCAACGGTAACCTTTTTATAGTGGAGGTGCAGTTGCTTCCACAGGACACCTTCTATGAGCGTGCGGTGTATAATTCGGCACTGGTGATTCAAGAGCAAGTTCCCAGCGGAGCGAGGGACTGGGATTTCGCACCGGTGTATTTCATCGGTGTTTTGAATTTCTCCCTGCATAAGGATACGGATCAGGTGCTGTTCCGCTACAGGCTGCGTGAGGATACGACACTGGATTCGATGACCGACCGCATCCAGTATCTGTTTCTGGAGGTGCCAAACTGTTCGAAAGCGTTGACAAATGACGCCCAGCCGCTGGATAACCTTTGTTATGCTCTTGGGAATATCGCCGAATTAGAGGACCGACCGCCTCAAATGGAAGGGGAGTTGTTTGATTTGTTGTTTAATTCGGCGGAAATCCGTAATTTTGCTCCCAGAGAACGCAATGAGTATATAAGTGAAATGGAAACGGAACGCGACAGAATTAATCAACTGGCCTACGCGGAAAAGAAGGGTATGGAGAAGGGAATGGAGAGGGAACGTCAGTCCACCATCTCCCGTCTTTTAGCATATGGGATGTTGCCGGAAGAAATCGCGAAAGCGCTGAATGTGACGCTGGAGGAGATCTCAGCAGCACAATGATTTATAAACTCTTCTGCTAGAGACTCATCAACGGGTGGCCGAACGGCTGCCCGTTGGTGTTTTATGGGGGATCCAGCCCACGGATACCATCTTAAGCAGGAAACCAGACTCCTGTGTGCTTAAGATGGTCCGCGGTAACAATCTTACGCATGTTTGGGCGGGAAATGTGCTTAAGATGGTATGCTGCGCCCATGTGGTGGGGTGGACTAGGTCCAATTGAGGCTTGGACCAGGTCCAGCGCGGGGGGCGGGGGCGGGGCTTTTTCGCGACTTGGTGCGGGTGTTCATAAGTTTGTTGAAAACACTTATAAAAAACTTTGTTTTTGTGGCCGATAATGGGTAACTTTGCGCGTTGAAATGTTAGTAGTGGCCACCGAAAAACATCTTTTTTAGCGAAAAGACGTCCTTGCCGTGCGTTGGGACGGTGGTTTTGTGTTTGAAAAACGTTTAAATATTCATACAGTATGAAACAAACCAAACTTACCTATCTGTCCCCTGTGACAGAGACTCTCGTAGTACAATCCGAGGGTTCAATGTGTAACAATCCCAGTTTCAGTAACGTGGGTACGGAACTGATTATCATCGACACCGATGAGGACTTTTAATCACTGCTGCCTTATGAAGACTGTTTTCAAATCTTTGGTGCTGATTGCAGCAGCTGCTTTCGCCCTCAATTCTTGCTCTAAGAATGACGCCGCCAACTCCGTCAAGCCGGAGAACATGGTTACGCTGAAATTCCGTATTAACAATGCCGATGAAGCTACCGTTTCCAAAGCCCTCCTTGGCACTGAAAATGGAAAGAACTTCCTGAATTGGGAAGACGGTGATCAGATAGGTACATTCTCGGTTGGTACTTTTGGCCAAGATGCGGCATCCAACAATAATCCCGGTACGGTTGAAGTAGACGATAATGGTTATACTCTTAATGTTCAAACCTTTAAGACCGGCACCATCACAGACATTTACTCTTACTATCCTTACTCTGCATCTGCCGGAAAAGTTAAGACTGCCGCTATTATGACAATCCCGGAATCCCAAACAATGAATGAATTGGGATTTAATGCAGATGCAATGCCGATGGTGGGTGAACCAGTGTCGGTTGATCTCACCACCACGGCGCAAAATACGGATACTCCTTGTGGGGATATTAGATTCAGCAATCTGGGTTCCATTATTCAGTTTAACGTCTATTCCAGCGTGGCTACGGAGGAAACGATTACTTCCGTCAAATATATTGGTGACGGCATTGGTGGATCTTTCACGATTGATTTGACCGCCATTGATCTCTCTTCTGCGAACATTGAGGACTTGTTGACTCTTACCGCCGTGGAGAATGGGACTGTTGGAGAAATCACAACGTCCTATACCACACACCCGGCAATACCCACAGGAAAAGCCAATGCCATCCCCGTTTATATGGTCGTGGCTCCGGGTACCTATTCCAATACGCAGGTTGTCGTTACCACGAATTTGTACACCTACACTTTGGATGCGTCCAATGCAAAGACCTTCACGCGTTCCCATGTTAAGCCGATGAATGTCAATATCCAGAGCGGAACCAAGGGTGCTCTTCCCGTTGAGGAAACCTGGACCAAGGTTACGAGTGCAAGCGACTTTACTGAAGGGACATATTACATCCTTCGTTCTGATGGTGCATATTATGTGCCGAATGGTACAGGTAATCCCTCTTGCTCTTCGTATTCAGGAGGCGCCATTACGAATGGGATGAAGTGGACGGCGACGGCAAGTGGAGACGGTCTTATTTTTGAAAGTTATTCAAATGCCGGTTATTACCTTTGGACTACTAATACGGGAAGCGCTAACACCATCAGCGTTGCCCAGAGTTCCAGTGGTCAGAACGCTTCGAATGTTTGGTCGTTTGCCAGCGTAAGTGCGAATAATACAACCTATTACACTGCAACGGCTGGCGCGAGCAAATACCTGGTGTCTTATGGGACCAGCAACTGGCGCTATTATGCATCCGGTAATATTAGCAATTCCAATCTGCCCGCCGAGTTTTATAAGCGTAGCGTTGTAGATCCTCGCCCGGCTCCCGGTATGAGTTGGAGCGCCGAATCGGTAACCGCCACTTATAACACTGGGAATTCTCTCAGTTTCACGGCTCCGACTCTCACGGCTGGAAATGCAACGGGTATTACTTATTCCTCGTCTGATGAAACCATCGCGACTATCAGCGATGCGGGAGTGGTTTCCGTCAATTTGACTGATAACGTCGTGAAGGAGGGAAGTACCACCATCAGCGCCATCTATACGGCGACCGATAATGGCTTGTATAAGTCCCAGACTGTAAGTTACACCCTTACGGTGGCCGATAACCGTGCGGCGGCGACTACGCCCACTTTCGATCCTGCAGCAGGTGAGGTTTCCGCCAATCAGGTGGTAACATTCAAGCCTACAAATGAAAGCCTGACCTTCCATTACACCACCAATGGCAGTGATCCTACCATTGAATCTCCGACTGCCGCCAGCGTGACTATCGACGCCGCGAAGACTGTCAAGGTCCTTGCTACCAAGACTGGTTACAAGCCCAGCGCGGTTGCAACGGCCGCCTACACCATTGCCGGTGCTCAGGCTAACGATGGATCTCTGGAATACCCGTACACTGTGGCTGAAGCTCGTGCTATTGTTGCCGATTTAACGAACAAAACTCTGCCGAGTTCCCAGGTTTATGTTTCTGGTATTGTAGCGAACGTTGGATCTTACAATTCCAATTACAGTTCGGTCACATATGATATTTCAGACGATGGGCAGAATTCCAATACGCTTAGGATTTATAGCGGCAGGTATGTTGCAAATACCGGCTTCAGCTCAAATGAACAGATCGCTGTTGCCGATGAAGTAATCGTTTATGGTTACCTCTACAAATACGATTCCACTTATGAGATGTATCAAGATAACTACATCTATTCTCTAAACGGAATCACGAAGGCGCTGACAGCAGGCTCGCTCTCGACTTCTACAAACGCCTCGAATAAGCAGATCACTGTCACTTGGGGCGCCGCTACGGGAACCACCAGTGCTATCAGCTATGTTGTGAACTGCGGCTCTCAGTCTTATAATGCCAGCGCTGCCGGGAGCCATACCTTCACTATGTCAGATTATGGAACGTTTAATGTTTCCGTTGTTGCTTCCGCTACCGATGCAATGCCTGTTACTGCGTCTACAACAGCTACTCTGACCGATCCTAATGCCGGAGAAAGGTATTACACAAAGGTTACTGATTTGAGCACATTAAGTGCAAACGATGTGGTGCTGATTATCAACCCTAATCACGATGCTCTTCCCGCTTTCACGGGCACTAGTACCGTCTCAGCGACTGACTTACATACTAGTTATTACGACTCGACGAATGATAGGTACTCAAATGCCGACGCTGCGGTGAATGCGTGTGCCGTTACTCTGATAGCTCCCACGACAGCAATCAATAATAAGGTTGTGTTCAAGCTTAAGATGAGCAACAACTATTACATTGTGAAGACGGCAACGAGTGGAACTGGATTCAATCCGAATACTTCATCCACTGCGGTGAGTGGCGACTGGACGCTGACCATTGAGAGCAATGGGAAGGTTAAAATTAAGCACAATCTTGCAAATGCCACAAGATGTATTTTGTGGCAGGCGGGTTCCACAAACAAGTTTGGCGCTTATGCTGAGTCCAATTTTAGTGCCAGCGGTTATAGCGGAGTAGATCTCTATAAACTCAATTGAAACCAATCCGGAGGCGGAACCTCCGGGGGGCAAACGCCCACAGCTTCAGTAACGACGACTAACTCGGTTTCGGGTAAGGGTTCGGCAGGGGCAACCCTGTCGGGCTCCTACTCCGGAGCGAGCAGCACGCCGACGGCGAAAGGTTTTAAATACGGAACCACTTCCGGGAACCTTACGCAGACAATAAACGCAACGGACAGCAACGGAACCTTGAGTGCGACGCTCAGCGGCCTCTCCGCCAATACTACCTATTATTATAAGGCGTTCGTGACGGTGAGCGGGACGGGGGACCACTCCTCCGAGAGCGACACTTTCTACGGAGACGTATATTCCTTCACCACCTCTGCGGCCAGCACGGTGACAACCGGCAGCGCCAGTAACAAGACGTCATCGTCGGCCACGGTTTCGGCCAGCTATGCCAATGTGGTGGTAGGGAATTATGCTCCGCAGGATGTGTACTTCAAGTACGGCACCAGCAGCGGAAACCTGAACCAGACGGCCTACTATACCGGCAGCATCACTTCCGCTTCCGGCTCTTTCTCCGTGAACCTGGAGTCTCTAAATGCCAATACGACCTACTATTACAAGGCCTATATGGAGGTCTGGAACGGCAGCGAGTATGTGGATATCAGCGGCAGCGTCCAGAATTTCACCACGGATGCAGTCCCGCAGTTGAATACAAACTACCTTGAAGACTACGGAATGCCTGATGTTTCCGGCCTGAATACCAGTCTTCGCCAGAGCGGTACTTATTCCGACCGGGATGATAAATGGTACAGTTACAACACCAGTAACAACAAGCGCCAGATAGCTGTCCATACCTATACAACCGGTTCGCCGACGAGCTCGGAGACACTCAACTACGTAGTCCTCTACGATGAGACGAAGTACGCTCCGGTGTGGACGTATCACGTGATGAATACCTACTACTGGCCGGACAACAATGCGGGCCGGAATGATTCCTGGACAGACGATCCTGCCATCAGCCTCACACAGCAGGGTGGACTGGATAATGCCAGCACGGTTGGATACAGTCGCGGACACCTGGTGGCGTCGGACTATCGCCAGACCAATGTGAAGCAGAACAAGCAAACCTTCTATCACAGCAATCAGGCGCCTCAGTGGCAGAACAGCTTCAACAGCGGTTTCTGGTCCACGCTGGAAGGCCGGGTGAAAACGATGACCCCGAGCGGAACGACTACCATGCTTTACGTGATTACCGGCGTTCTTTACGAAGGTACGGTGAGCAACAACCAGGTTACCAGTTCAACTGTTCCCACCAAGAGCAGCGGCAGCCTGAGTGTTCCCATCCCGAGTCACTTCTACAAGTGTATCATGAAGTGCACGCTGAATGGAAGCGGCGAGCCCACCTCGGCACAGGGTATTGCCTTCATTTACACCAACGAGGCCCACACCTCCGGTAGCTACTACGACAGCACCTACGTCACCTCCATCGATGCCATCGAGACGCGTGCAGGGTTCGACTTTTTCGCCAATGTGCCCACGTCGGTACAGAATTCGGCGGAGTCCAACACCAGCCACACCTGGTTCACCGGCGTTTCCAGCCAGAACAGCATCCCTGGGGTGAACGATAAGAGTTGGGGCAGCTTCTAATGGCGGCAAGACAACATAAAGCTTGGGCGGCGGTCCTCGGGGCCGCCGTCCTTTGCGTGGGCTCCTGCGCGCAGCGGGAGGAGATGCCTCAGGAACAGGGCGTGCGCGTGATTCATTTCAAAGCCACGGAAATCCGCACGAAGGCGGCTTTCGGCGAGGCGGAGAACGGCGTTCGTCCCACCCTGTGGACCAGCAACGATACGGAGCTCAAGCTCTCCCTGAACTACGGTAGCGCAGTTGCCGCCGCGGTCACCCCTTCGCAGGATCACGTCACCGCGTCCTTCGACGCCTCCATAGACTTCACCGGCATCACGGGCCCGTATACCTTCTACGCGGTATCGCCGTCTTCATCGGCCAAAGCCCTGAGCCCCAGCCGCGAGGCGTGGAAGGTGTCCATCCCGTGCGAGCAGACGCCGTCGGCCCTTTCGGCCGATGAAGGGGCCGTCATCATTGCGGCCGCCAGCGAGCCGTTCGCATCGGCCGCCTCCATCAGTTCCGTCAGCATGTCCTTCACCCACCTGACCGCCTATGGCCGATTCTCCCTGGAGAACCTGTCCCTCGGCGAGGGGGAGACGGTGTCGGCCGTGGAACTGACGGTGACGACGCCCATCGTGGGCGACTGGTACTGGGCCTGCGCGGAAGGCGAAGGCGGGCACACGCTCACCGACTACGGTGCCTCCAGCACCCTTACCATCAACACCAGCAGCACCAGCGACATCTGGTTCGGCTGCGCGCCGGTGTCGGTGGGGGATGAAGCGCTGGTGGTGGAGGTCCATACGAACCTGGGCGTCTATGAGCAACTGACGGCCTTCCCCGAGGGCTGCATGTTCACCGCAGGGGAGTGCGCGGTCTTCTCCGTGGATATGGACGGGGCCGATTTCACCGCGGCAGGCAGTGGTTCCGGCGGCGGTACCCCCGTCACGGTATCCATGGATACCTTCTCCAGCATAAGCGGATATGTGGACGGGGATACGAATATATCCTATGAGGCCACCCAGGGAGATGCCCAGACGGCTCCTGTCGTGAACGGAGACGTGATTCGTATTTACCAGAATGGTGGGTTACTCACTGTTTCGGCCGATAACGGCAAGACCATCACCAATGTCACCATCGGCTCGTCCATGGCGACAAGCGTTCAGGTCAGATACGACGATGGAGGTTTCGGAAGCAGTAACAGTATTACGGCAAACGGGACTTACAGCACCGGAACCATCAGCGCCTCTACCGTTGTGTTCAAGTGCGTGGGTACCGACAAGAGCCATCGTCTTTATCTGAACAGTCTGTCGGTAACGTACGGCGGTTCCGGCAGCGGCTCCTCCGGCCCTGATCCTCTCCTGAGCGAAACCAATTACGGCTGCTATCTGGGCACCGGCCTCGAATGGGAATACAACCCCGGAACGGACCAGGTGACGCGCTCCTATGACAATGCCGGCTTCGAGACCTATACCATAATCAATCCTTCCACCGTGGAGGAACTGGAAATCACCGGCTACAAGAAAGGATATGTGAAAGGAGACGGCAATATCCCCATTTCCGTCCACTGGCGTCGCGGTGCCACCACGGTTCTGTCGGAGGACTATACGATGAAAATCATCAGGGAAGACGGCCCCAAGGTCTGGCTGAGCGACGGCACGAACGGCGTAATCATTAAAAAGTAAAGGACTATGAGAAAGTTTATTGCCATTCTTGCAGCCCTTTGCTGCAGCCTTCAACTCTTCGCCGTCCCGGCCTACAAAGGGCTCATCCGCCATACCCAGCCCGACGGCTCCACCATCATGATCCGTATGCACGGCGACGAATTCTGCCACTGGGTGACCGACGCCTCTGGCAAGTTGCTGGAGATGGATGCCGATGGATACTATCGGCCCGCCTCTCCTTCGGCAGTCAAAGTTCGCCGCTTCGCCGGACAGGATAAGCGCAGCCGCCTCAATGCCGCCCGCCGTGCCGCCCCGAGGGGAGTGGCCAGCGGTGAAAAACACTTTTTGGTGGTCCTGCTCTCCTTCAGCAACAAGAGTTTCAGCATTTCCAACCCGCAGACGGCGTTCTCAAACCTGATGAACCAGACGGGTTACTCCGCCAATGGCGGGACCGGGTCGGTCAAGGATTTCTACTATGATAATTCCCATCACACCTTCACGCCCGTATTCGATGTGGTGGGGCCCTACCAGGTTTCCAACACGACGAGCTATTACGCCGGATCCAGCGGGACCGCAAATGCGGAAATCGCTTTCTACGAAGCATGCCAGCAGGCGAACAGTGATGTCGACTTCTCCGACTACGATCTGGATGGCGACGGTGAGGTTGATATGATCTTCTTCTACTATGCCGGATACAACTGGGCGGAGGGAGTCGCGAATACCATCTGGCCGCACCAATATACCTTCCAGGCAACGGATTATTACAATCAAAAGTTCGACGGGAAAAAACTGGGAAGCTATGCCTGTACGTCGGAATTGAAGGGTGCCAGCGGCACCAATATGTGCGGCATCGGAACCGCCTGCCATGAATTCGGCCACGCAATGGGCCTGCCGGACTTCTACGACACGGACTACGAAGAATACAACGGCCTCAGCGCCGGTATGTTCTCCTTCTCCACCATGGACAGCGGCTCCTATAACAATGAAGGGCGTACGCCTCCGTTTTTCACCATCGAAGAACGGATTATGCTTGGCTGGCTCAATGAGGCCGATGCATTCAGGACGTTCGACACCTCCGGAAACTACACGCTGACGAGCGTTGACAACAACATCGCCTACAAGACGCCCACGGACCAGAACGGGGAGTACTTCGTCTATGAGTGCCGCGGCGCCAACGGCTGGGATGCCGGCCTGCCCGCTCACGGACTCATCGTCACACACGTGGACAAGTCCTCGCGGAAAGTGACCATCTATGACAGCAGCGGTACCAAGGTCACTAACCAGACGGCCGGACAGCTCTGGAGCGATTGGGAGACCTATAATGCCATCAATGAAAGCGGTTCCCATCCCTGCTGTTACGTGGTTCCGGCGCCCGATCAGGAAAACCGGATGTTCGGGTATTCCTGGGACGACGACGACCAGACATACTATTACTACAGCAGCAACAATGTGAAGATTCCCTTCCCTGGCAGTATGGGCGTCACGTCTTATACGGCCAAGAGCTGGAACGGGGTGGATTCGGATATTCAGCTTTCGAACATCGCCTATTCCAACAACCAGGTCACGCTCTACGCAACGGTGCCCTCCAGCACTCTGAATTACAATGTGATTGCCAATCCCGGCAACGGTGTCTATTCGGCCGGGAGCAGCTTTGCGCTGGAACTGGTCGAAAGCGAGGCCCAGCCCGTTTCAGACGTAGCGTGGTTCTTTGATGACGAACCCGTCTCCGGCTCCTCGGTAACCCTCACCGCCGGTATCCACGTGGTGGAAGCGCACCTGACGCTCACCACCGGCGCCACCAAGATTCTGGAACTCACCCTGACCGTCAACTAGCGTGGAGCTAAGTTGCTGAAAATCAATGAATAATGCAAAATCCCTAGGGGCAATCTTCCCCAGGGATTTTGCGTAAAGTGCTCACTATTAAATAGTTGGCTCCACGGGCGCAAGAGATGCCCGGTCGGTGCCGGGCATGACGTGTAAAGTGTCGGGATAACGGGGGTGGGCGGCAGGGAAGGGATGGTCCGGAGCGAATGGGCGGAAACGGCTCCGCGCGCGGGCCCTGTGCAGGGAGCGGTGCCGCGTCAGCGGCAGGACGGAGTCTGTTCGACGACGTTACGGACGTAGCGAAGCGCGGCCGTAAAAGGAGGAGTTAGGACGTCCAGCGACCGGTGAGAGCGCCGTTTCCAACCGCTGAGCGGAGGACCGCCCTTCCCGCCGCCCACAAAAATTGGCATAAACGAAGAAAATTCGTAAATTTGTAAGTTATGAAAGAACTCGCAGCAAAATACAGCGCAAAGGAAGTGGAAGACAAGTGGTACGCCTATTGGCAAGCCCATAAGTTCTTCCACAGTGAGCCCAATGAGAAACAGCCCTACACCATTGTGATTCCGCCGCCCAACGTGACGGGTATCCTGCACATGGGGCACGTGCTGAACAACACCCTGAACGATGTCCTTATCCGCAAGGCCCGTATGGACGGGAAGAACGCCTGCTGGGTGCCGGGCACGGATCACGCTTCCATCGCCACGGAATCCAAGGTGGTGGCCAAGCTCAAGGAGCAGGGGATCCGCAAGGAGGACATCGGCCGGGAAGAATTCCTCAAACACGCCTGGCAGTGGAAGGAAGAGCACGGCGGCATCATCCTGCAGCAACTGAGAAAACTCGGCTGCTCCTGCGACTGGGACCGCACCCGCTTCACCATGGAGCCCGCGCTGAGCGACGCCGTCATAAACACCTTCGTGTATTTCTACAAGAAGGGCTGGATCTACAAAGGCGTGCGGATGGTGAACTGGGACCCGGAAGCCCTCACGGCGGTATCAGATGACGAAGTGATCCACAAGGACACCCAGAGCCATTTCTACCACCTGAAATACTTCATCTCGGACGGCAACGGCAATCCCACGGACAAGTACCTGGTTATCGCCACCACGCGTCCGGAGACCATTATGGCCGATGCAGCCATCTGCGTGAACCCCAAGGACGAACGTCACTTCTGGCTGAAAGGGAAGAAGGTGCTCATCCCGCTGATCAACCGGGAAATCCCCGTGATCGAGGACGATTACGTGGAGATGGACTTCGGTACGGGCTGCCTGAAGGTGACGCCAGCGCACGACGTGCACGACTATGAAATCGGCCTGCGCCATAACCTTCCCGTCCTGGAAATCATCGACGATCACGGAAAACTCAACGAGAAGGCCGAAATCCTCATCGGCGAGGACCGTTTCGTGGCCCGCAAGAAGATTGTGAAGCTGCTGGAAGAATCCGGCAACCTCCTGAAGGTAGAAGACTACACCAGCCCCGTGGGCTACAGCGAGCGTACCAACGCCGTCATCGAGCCCAAACTCTCCGCCCAGTGGTTCCTGAAGATGGACAAGCTGGCCCAGATGGCCCTGGAAACCGTGGAAAGCGGCCGCACAAAGTTCATCCCGGAGAAATACGTGAATACTTACCGCCACTGGATGGAGAACGCCCGCGACTGGTGCATCTCCCGCCAGCTGTGGTGGGGCCAGCGCATCCCGGCGTACTACCTGCCGGACGGCCAGTGCGTGGTGGAAAGCACCTCGGAGGCCGCGCTGGAAGCCGCTAAAAAGCTGAACCCCGCAATCACGGCAGCGGACCTCAAGCAGGACGAAGACGTGCTGGACACCTGGTTCAGCAGCTGGCTCTGGCCCATCAGCGTGTTCGACCCTGAAATGCCCGGCCATCCGGACCACAAGCCCAACAAGGACCTGGCGTACTATTATCCCACCAGCGACCTGGTGACCGGCCCGGACATCATCTTCTTCTGGGTGGCCCGTATGATTATGGCCGGTGAGGAATTCATGGGCCGTGAGCCCTTCTCCAACGTGTATTTCACCGGTATCGTCCGCGACAAGCTCGGCCGGAAGATGTCCAAGACCCTGGGCAACTCCCCGAACCCGCTGGACCTGATCGAGACTTACGGCGCCGACGCCGTCCGCATCGGCATGCTCCTGTGCTCCAGCGCC
>JAFZKT010000061.1 GCA_017553545.1 Bacteroidales bacterium
CCTCTTTAATTTAGTAAAATCAAATAAATTCAATATGTTGACAACTGCGCACCATCTTGATGACCAGGTCGAAACTGTTTTGATGTTCAAGGGAGAACTCAGCCCGGAAGACTTCCGCGAAGGCCTCACCGCCATTATTTCCGTGAAGGTGGCGGAGCCGCAGTTCGAAGGCCAGACCAAGACCAAACTGGGCAACCCGGAGGCGACATCGGCCGTATCGCAGGCCACCGCCGCCGCCATGGACCAGTATCTGGAGGAACACCCGAAGGAGGCGAAGACCATCGTGGAGAAGATCGTGCTGGCCGCCACGGCCCGCGCGGCTGCCCGCAAGGCCCGCGAAATGGTGCAGCGTAAGAGCCCCATGGGCGGCGTGGGCATGCCCGGCAAGCTGGCGGACTGCAGTGAAAGGGATCCCGAAAAGTGCGAACTCTTCCTGGTGGAGGGAGACTCCGCAGGCGGTACCGCCAAACAGGGCCGTGACCGTCACATCCAGGCCATCCTTCCGCTCCGCGGTAAAATCCTGAACGTGGAGAAAGCCGCCCAGGACCGTGCCTTCGAAAGCCAGGAAGTCCGCAATATCTATACGGCCCTCGGCGTTACCGTGGCCCAGGAGGACGAATCCGGTGAAAAGCATATGGACCTGAGTAAGCTCCGTTACCATAAGGTGATCATCATGACGGATGCGGATGTGGACGGCTCGCACATCGCCTGCCTCATCCTCACCTTCTTCTTCCGTTACATGTTCGACCTTATCAAGAACGGTTACGTATATCTTGCCACTCCTCCGCTCTATCTGGTGAAGAAGGGCGCGCAGGAGCGTTATTGCTGGACGGACGCCCAGCGGGATACCGCCGCCGTAGAATTGGGCAAGGGTGCCAGCATCCAGCGTTACAAAGGTCTGGGTGAAATGAGTGAGGAACAGCTGTGGCAGACCACCATGGATCCTTCCCGCCGCGTGCTGCGCCAGATCACCATCGAAAATGCCGCGGAAGCAGAACGTACCTTCTCCATGCTGATGGGGGATGACGTCCCGCCGCGCCGCGCCTTCATCGAAGAGAACGCCCATTATGCCAATATCGACGCCTAAGATTCCCCGGCGGTTCATTCCGCTGGTCATCGTTTTCGCAGTCCTGGTGCTCCTGATGCCCAGGACCGCGAAATTCAATTATGACTACAAGAAGGGTAGCCCCTGGGCCTATGAAACCCTTGTCGCCAAATTTGACTTTCCCATCCTCAAGACGGAGGAGCAGATTCAGGAGGACAAGGAACGGGCCGGCGCCATCGTCGTTCCTTATTACAAGTTTTCGGCGGAGGTTACCACTTCTGTAATCAAAAACATCCGGGGGTTGGATTTGGGGCGGTTCAACAAACTCCTCCCGGACATCGTCACACGTCTCAGGGAAATCTACGCCAAGGGCGTCATCTCGGACAGGTCCATCGGCGGTGAAGTGGGGGATGCGCACCTTTCGGAGGAACTGCTTTATATCCAGCGGGACAAACGCGCCATCAGCTATCCCCGCTCGGAGGTTTACAAGGTGGCCGATGCCAAGAACCAGCTGGTGGTTCTCATGGCGGCGCAGTACCCTTCCGTGAACCTGGATTCCCTCTTCCGGCGCAGCGGGGTTTACGGGGCCATCGTTCCCAACCTCCTCTACGACGCCTCGATGACCACCACCAGCCACAAGGAGTCCGCCAATTATGTTTCCCCCACACTGGGCTATGTAAAGGCCGATGAAAAGATTATTTCCAACGGGGAAATCGTGACGGCGGAAATCGCCCAGGTGCTGGATTCCTATAAGCACGAATACAACCAGATGTTCGGCTACAGCGGGCCGCGTATCCTGCTGTACCTGGGGAATGCGCTCATCGCCCTGGCCTTGGTCGTGCTGCTGTATTTCTGCATTTTCTTCTCCAATCCGGCCATTTTCCAGAGCGGAAGGCGCTACTTCTACCTTCTGTTCCTCTTCATCCTTGCCTCCATGACAACGTTCCTGGTGGAACGCTTTATCCCCAATATCCTGTACCTGATTCCCTTCCCGGTTTTTGCCCTGTATCTGCAGGCGTTCTTCCGGGACAGGGTGGTGGTGCCCGTTTACACGGTGATGTTGCTTCCGCTATTGATTTTCTGCGGTCATGGCATGGAACTCTTCCTGATGTTCCTCACGGCGGGGATTGTCACCAACCAGACATTCGGCAGCCTGAACAAGGGCTGGCAGCAATTCCTGAACGCGGCCATCATCTTTGGGGTGGAACTGGCTGTTTTCACCGGCTTCCGCCTGATCGACGCCGGCAGCAGTTCCGTCTGGTGGATGCAACTGCTGCAGATCTTCATCGGCGCCCTCCTCACCGTCGCGCTCTATCCGCTGGTGTATCTTTTCGAGCGGATGTTCAACCTGGTGAGTATTACGCGGCTTATTGAACTGGCGGATACAAACAATCATCTGCTGCAGGAACTGAGCGCCAAGGCGCCCGGCACGTTCCAGCACTGCCTGCAGGTGATGAATATGGTGGATGCGGTGGGTCGTGCCACGGACGCCAATGTCCCGCTTCTGCGAGCCGGCGCCCTGTACCATGACCTTGGGAAGATGCAGAATCCCCTCTGCTTTGTGGAGAACGAGAGTTCCAGCCCCGGTGCCGCCAAATACCACAAGGACAAATCGGCCAAGGAAAGCGCGGCCGACATTATCCGTCATGTGGACGACGGCCTTGCGCTGGCGGAGGAACATCATCTGCCGTCGGAGATCAAGGACTTCATCAGCAGCCACCACGGGACTTCCTGCACGGCCTACTTCATGAACAAGTACCTGAACGAAGGGGGAGACCCTTCGGACGTGGCGGATTTCTACTATCACGGCCAGAAGCCCGTTACCAAGGAGCAGGTGATCCTGATGCTGTGTGATTCCATCGAGGCGGCATCCCGCACCCTCACGGAATTCACGCCGGAGGCCTACGACCACTTCGTGGAAGGGATTGTCGCCGGCAAGGAAAAGGACGGCCAGCTGGAGGAGGCGGATCTTACGCTTCACGAACTGAATGTCATCAAAAAGATGCTTAAGACCTACCTTCAGCAGATTTATCACGGGCGGGTGGCCTATCCAAAGAGAAAACGATAAAAAACAGATATTATGAAAGTTACCCCTAAACAGGCTGATGCCCTGAACTATCAGCTTACCATCGAGATTGCAGCCGCAGACTATGCGGAGGCGCTCCACAAGCGCCTGAACGAATACCGCCGCAAGGCCGACATTAAAGGTTTCCGTCGCGGAATGGCCCCTATGAGCCTTATCCAGCGCATGTATGGGGACCAGAGCCTCTACGAGAGCGTGAACGGTCTTGTGGCCGATTCCCTGGACAAATTCGTCAAGGATGAGAAAATCCGCATCGTGGGCGAGCCTCTGCCTTCTGAGGACCAGCCCCAGCTTTCCTGGAAGGCCGGCGAGGATTTCACCTTCAAGTTCGATATCGCCCAGACGCCGGAACTCAATTTCGAGGTGAACAAGGAAGACAAGATCGTCTATTACGACATCAACATCACCGCCGCGGAGAAGAAGGCCCAGAAAGAGCAGCTTCTCCAGCAGTACGGCTCCCTGCAGGAAGGGGAGAAGGCCGGCGAGAATGATTACATCATCGCCGACATAGCCAATGAGGGCCACAAGGCCGAGGGCGTGTATGTGAGCATTTCCCACGTGGCCGAAGAAGCCCGCGGAGCGTTCATCGGCAAGAAAGCCGGCGAAAGCTTCCAGCTGGACGTGAACGCCGCCTTCCCGAATGAGACGGACCGTGCCGCCATGCTGAAAGTGGACAAAGCCAAGCTTGGGGAGCTGGATCCTCTTTTCACCTTTACCGTGGTGAACGTGAAGACCTATGTGGCCGCTGAGGAGAACCAGGAGACCTATGATAAGATCTTCGGCCCGGGTGTTGTGAAAGATGCCGCCGGCTTTGAGGCCAAGATTGAGGAACGCGTCAAGGGCAGCCATGAGCAGGAGGCCAACTACCGTTTCGGGGCCGATGTCCGCAACTATTTCCTGAAAAAGACCAATCTGGAGCTTCCGGAAGCCTTCCTCAAGCGCTGGCTGGTCTATGCCAACGAAGGCAAGTTCAGCGCCGAAGAAGTGGAGAAGCAGTTCCCTGGCTTCATCGAGGACTTCAAGTGGCAGCTCATCCGCGGCTACATCATGCAGAAGTTCGGCCTGAAGGTCTCCCGTGAGGATATCCTGAGCGCCGCCAAGTCCTATGTGGCCTATCAGTACGCGATGTACGGCATGGCCGGCGTCCCGGAGAATCTCATCACCTCCTCCGCGGAGAATATGCTCCAGGACCAGAACCAGTACCGCCGTCTGGAGGAGCAGTGCGAGGACAACGTGGCCATCGCCCGCGTCCGTGAGGAAGTCACGCTCCAGACCAAGAAAATCGCTATGGACAAGTTCCGTGAACTGAAATAATATGAACGAATTCGAAAAATACGCCGTAAAAGGCCGGGGCATCTCCTCGATGACCCTCTCCCGCTATACCTCCGTGCTGGACGGTTACATCAACCCCACCATCACGGAAGAGCGCAAGCTGAACGTGGCACAGATGGACGTTTTCAGCCGCCTGATGATGGACCGCATCATCTTCCTGGGCGTTCCCATCGACGACGACGTAGCCAACATCATCCAGGCGCAGCTGCTGTTCCTGGCGTCCAATGATTCAGGGGCCGATATTACCATGTACCTGAACACCCCCGGTGGTCAGGTCACCAGCGGCCTTGGCATCTACGACACCATGCAGCTGGTGCAGCCGGACGTTGCCACCGTGTGCACCGGCATGGCCGCTTCCATGGGTTCCGTGCTCCTGTGTGCGGGCCAGAAGGGGAAACGGTCGGCCCTGCCGCACTCCCGCGTGCTCATTCACCAGCCCCTCGGCGGCGCCCAGGGCCAGGCGACGGAAATCCTCATCGCCGCGAAGGAGATTGAGAAAACCCGCACGGAGCTGTTCAATATCATCGCCCAGCACAGTGGCCAGCCCTATGAGAAGGTGGCCAAAGACGGCGAGCGTGACTATTGGATGACGGCCCAGGAAGCCCTGGACTACGGCATGGTGGACGAAATCCTCCGCAAGCGCAATGCCTAAGAAAGAAACGCATCGCTGCATTTTCTGCGGCCGGACGGAGGCCGACGTCCCCTTTATGCTGAAGGGAAACAACGGTTACATCTGTTCGGACTGCGTGAAGTTGGCGTCGGACTATCTGAAGGAATTGGAACCTGCGAAGGGCGTGACGCCCGGGTTGGGGAAGGCTCCCAAGCCGGCGGAGATCAAGGCCTATCTGGACCAGTATGTCATCGGCCAGGACCGCGCCAAGAAAGTGCTCGCCGTGGCGGTGTACAACCACTACAAGCGCGTGCGCCACAATCTGGTGGATTGCCCGGATGATGGCGTGGAGCTGGAGAAGAGCAATATCCTCCTCGTCGGCCCCACCGGCACCGGGAAAACCCTGCTGGCGCGCACCATAGCGCGGATGCTGGACGTGCCTTTCACCATCGTGGATGCCACGGTTCTCACGGAGGCGGGCTATGTGGGCGAAGACGTGGAGAGCATCCTCACACGGCTGCTCCAGGAGGCGGATTATGACCAGTTGAAGGCCGAGCGAGGCATCGTTTTCATCGACGAAATCGATAAGATTGCCCGCAAGAGCGACAACCCCTCCATTACCCGCGACGTTTCCGGCGAAGGCGTGCAGCAGGCGCTGCTGAAGCTGCTGGAAGGCGCCGTGGTGAACGTCCCGCCCAAGGGAGGCCGCAAGCATCCGGAGCAGGAGTTCATCCACGTGAACACGCAGAACATCCTTTTCATCTGCGGCGGTGCGTTCGAAGGCATCGAACGGCATATCGCGCTAAGGAAGAACACGCAGATCATCGGCTTCAACGCAGAGGAAAAGCAGCGGATTTCCAAGGACAACCTCCTGGAATACGTGGATGCGATGGACCTGCGTTCCTATGGTCTCATCCCGGAGATTGTCGGCCGACTACCCGTCGTTACCTATCTGGACCAGCTGGACAGGGATTCCCTGAAACGCATTCTCACGGAGCCGAAGAACGCGCTTTTGAAACAATACGAAAAGATGTTCGAGCTGGACAGGATGAAGTTGCAGGTGGATCCGGAGGTTCTGGATCTCATCGTGGACACTTCCATCAAGAACAAACTTGGCGCCCGCGGCCTTCGCAGCATCTGCGAGAAGATTATGGCCGATGCTCTCTTCGACGCCCCCTCATCCGGAAAGAAGACTTTCCACCTTACTGCAGAATACGCTAAAGCCAGACTATGAAACGCTATCTGATCCTCGTTCTCGCCGTTGTCATTGCAGCGGCGGCCTGTACCCCCAAGGATAATCCCACCGAAAGTGCAAACGGCGTAACCGTAAAGGCTACCATGCCGGCGGAAAGCGCTATGCCCAGCAAACTGTGTGTCTATATCGACGGCACCTCTTATCGCAAGACGGTTTCGTACCGGGACTTGTCGCAGGACAAGGTACTCACGGCCTCCGTTGACTTGCCCGTGGGCAGTCTTGTTTCCGGTTCGCACCTCCTCGTTTATATTTTCGACGACAACGGGGAAGTGTATTCCGGCTCGCTGGCCCTCAGCGGGGACAAGAAAACCCTGGAAGGCTATGTTGCGAAAGGCGATTATGTGGATGGCGACGGGACGGAGGCCAGGCCCTTTCTGATAGCCAATTCGCGTCAGTTGAAGAATATGATGACGCTTTATCAGAATGCTTCGGCTCCCGCAGACAAGAATGCGTTCAAGCGCTGGTTCCGCCTGCTGGAAAACGTTTCTGCAGCCGGTTTTGCCTGGGTTCCGCTCAATAATTCCGGCTCTTTCTACAAGGCCATCGACTTTGATGGCCAGGGTTATACCATTTCCGGGCTGAAGTCGGAGAATGCCACCTATGCTTCTTTCGCCGGTGTGCTTTATGGCAGTGTCCGCAATGTTTCTTTCGACGGTGCCACCATCAGCCACAGCAACTCCAAGAAGGGCGTTGTGGCGGGATTTCTGGGCACTACGGGCCTTCCCGGCTCCTGTGAGAATGTGCATGTAACCAATTCCACCGTCTCCGGTGGTAGCTATTCCGGCGGTTTTGCCGGTCACATCCGCACGACGGGCACCATTGACGGCTGTTCCGTGGAGAATACTACGGTTTCCAGTACCAACAGCCACGTGGGCGGTTTCGCCGGTGCGTTGGACATTGCCGGGGACGACAAATACGAAGTCCCTGCCCGCCTGACCAGCTGCACCGTGAAAGATGTTACCGTAAATGAAGGGCTCACTTCCTCGAGCGATGCCGTCTATGCGGGAGGGTTCATCGGTTATAGCGCGCAAGCCGGAACGTTCCAGTACTGTTCGGTCAAGGCCATGGTTGATGCCGGGACGGTGTTCCTTGGTGGCGTCGGCGGCTTTGTAGGCGGTACTTCCTATGCCGGTTCAAATTTCAAAGACTGCTCAGTGCTCCCTGGCACCATTATCAATGCCGGCAGTACCCGTGTGGGCGGTTTTGTGGGATATTCCCAGACGGCCGACATCTATAATCTGTGCAGCGTTTCCGCCGCCGTCAGCGGCAATGCCGACGTAGGCGGCTTCGCCGGCCTGGCCAACGGATCGGCCTCCTTCACGGACTGCACGGTGCGCGGTACCGTCACAGCCGTTCTGCGTGCGGGTGGTTTCATCGGCAAGGGCGATAATGTCGGCTGTTATGCCTGCAGCGTCAACGAGGTCGCACTCTCCACTACGAACTCTGTGGCCGGCGGTTTCATCGGCAATGCCGGTGCCGTGGGCATTCGCTGCTGCTATGCGGTCATCGACTATTCCGGAAATGATTCGGTTGCCGGTTCCTTCATGGGTGAGAATACCTCCAACAAGGTTTCCATCTCCTATTGTGTCGGCTGGCATGCTTCGCTTCCTTTCAGCGGTCATGCTTCCCTGGACGCGGATATTCAGCACGTTTATTCCGGCAACAGCGGTACCGTTTCCTCGCAGGCTTCCGCCGCAGGCTGGCCTGCCGCCAGCTGGGATTTCAGCGGCGCTTTCCCCACTCGGAAAGAGGGCTCGAAGACCATCAACGCCATCTTCGTGGGCGACAGCATCACCTGGCAGTGGGGACGCAGGGAAGGGGAGTATAACAAGACAAATTATCCCCTGAAGATTGCCTTTAACCCGGCCTATATGGTGGACAACGGAAGCACAGTCACCGTTTACTTCCATCCCGGCTTCTTCAGCGCCAACGGCTATATAGATAAAGGTATCAGCGGCCAGAACACCACTCAGATGAAAGCCCGCTTCAAAAAGGACGTCCTGGATCTGAATCCTGTCGCCGTGGTCATTATGGGCGGCACCAACGACCTTGCCCAGGGCGTGACGAAGGACGCCATAGTGGCGAACATCGCCTCCATGGCGGCCGACGCCACCGCAGCCGGCATCAAGGTGGTCCTCTGCTCGGTCACCCCGAACAACAGCACCTACAGCAAGCTGACGAACCCCAACACCAAGGGCGCGCACATCATTGAGCTGAACACGCGGCTCCAGGCCCTCTGCACCGAAAAGGGCTATTCCTGGTGCAATTACTGGAGTTCCCTGGTGGCCGACGACGGTCTCTCCCTGCATCCCAACTACTGCCTCTATGATTACCTCCATCCCGGCCCCGACGGCTACGACGTGATGGAACCCATCATCAAAGGCATCCTGGATTCGATTTAGGCTGGAGCGTAAGTTGTTGATTTACAGCGTTTTCCTTACATTAGGGTGCACCTGGCGGTGCACCCTAATTTGTGCAACTCGTTGATGGATTGATAATTACGCTCCAGCGTCGCGCCTTACACTCGTCCGGGGGGGGGACAAGCCCCCCTGCGCGTGTTTCTCCCGCCACCCTCCGACAATCACTGGATTCTGGCCGTGGTGGTAAGTGCTTACTTTTGAGTATTTTATAAATAATCGATGGCACTAGATTGAACCATCGATTTTGAGTTTTGTGCTTATTATCAATAAGATATAATCACGGCTATTGGCCAGATTGCTGTTACACAGCTTCTACGATAAGCCTGCGAAAGCGCGTAAGATGTGTGTAGAAGGAAGGGACTGGTGTCCGGGGGTGTATCCACCCACGGACACATATAGTTGGAGGGGCCCGTTGGATACAAGTTCCCGCGTTGCGGGGACGCAGGAGACAATGGGAGGGACGGAGCGAACAAAGTGAGCGGAGCCCCCGGACACAAGTCCCTTCCTTCTCACTTCGCGTATCTTGGTTTTATATCAGCACGGCGGAGCGTGAAATAATGGCGCTAATTTGGGTTGAGCCGTGCTCCAGCACGGGAGAGCGTGAATTATTGGCAATTTTTTAGGTTCAGCTGTGCTGACGATACGGAAAAAGGTCGGGTTTTCCCGAGCGATTGTAAGGCCGAAGGCCGTGGGAGAGGGTTTGGGGGATTCTTCCCCAATGAATTGGCAGGTGTCCTCACGGAAAAAGGTCGGGTTCTTCCCGACCTTTTTCTTGTGAGGACACGCAGATTTGAACTGCGGACCTCTTGCCTGTCAAGCAAGCGCTCTAAACCAACTGAGCTATGCCCTCAAAAGGACTGCAAAGATAAGCAAAAAGATTTAATGTGCAAAATCTTTTTGAGATCCTTCGCCATCGCTCAGGATGACAAGGCGGTACTAAAATTCCGCCGTGATGGTAAAGGGCCAGCGGACGGCGGCGCCGTCCACTTTGGCGGGCTTCCATTTGGGGGCGGAGGAGACCACGCGGACGGCTTCGGCGCGCTGGGCGGGGTTGCCGCCGCTTTGCACCTGTACTTCCTGCACTTTGCCGTTACGGCCCACTACGAAGCGGACTACGACAAAGGTGGGGGAGACATCGCCCTTGACCTTCTTCAGATGGTCCTGCACCCAGATGCGGAAGGCTTCCAGGCCTTCGTTTCCGGCTTTGCCTTTGAAGGAGGGTTTCTGCTCCAGGCGGTCGTAGAGGGAGAGGCTGTGTTCGGGGCCATCGGCCTTACGGATGAGGCGGCCGTCCTTCATCTCCAGCGTGCTGCCGCCGTAAACGGTAAAGCGGCCCAGGACGGAAAGCGTATCCCCTTTGACGATGTCCATCTGCTGGAAGCTGTGCTCCGGATGGGCGGGGTCCTTGAGGCCATAGACCAGAAGCGTGCCCGTGGCGTCCTGCAGGTAGAAACTGCCGCTGGTGGCACTGCGAACCTTGGAGACCGTCCCGCTCACAAGATAACTGGTTGTGTCCGCCGGAGAAAGTATGAGGAATTCCTTAACGCTAAGGGGCGTTTGTCCGAAGCAGATGGCCGGCACGAAGGCCAGCAAAATAAGCAACTTTTTCATTATAGATAGTCTTCGAAATACTGCGTTACTTTGTCCATCAGATGGATGCGGCCCCGGCCGAACACATTGTGCTGCGCCACGGGGTAGGGGAAGTAGTCCACGGGAATCTCCAGGTCGATGCACGCCTGGATGAAGGAGAGGCTGTGCTCCCACACCACGGTGTCGTCCATTGCACCCTGGCAGATGAGAAGTTTCCCCTTCAGGGCCGATGCCTTCTCAATAAGGCTGGTGACGGCAAATCCGTCCGGATTGGTCTGGGGCGTATCCATGTAGCGTTCCCCGTACATCACCTCGTACCATTTCCAGTCGATGACAGGGCCGCCGGCGACGCCCACCTTGAAGACGTCCGGGTGAGAAGTCATCAGGGAAATGGTCATAAACCCGCCGTAGCTCCAGCCGTGTACGCCGATGCGGGAGGCGTCCACGAAGCGCTGGTCCCGAAGCCAGTTCACGCCCACCATCTGATCTGCCACCTCGGCCTCTCCGCAGCGGCGGTTGATGGCTTTCTCGAATGCTGCGCCCCGGTTGGAGGTGCCGCGATTGTCCTGAATGTACACCAGGTAGCCTTTCTGGGCCATGAGCATCTCCCACATCCGGATCTGTCCCAGCCAGGTATCCTGCACCATCTGGCTGTGGGGGCCGCCGTAGACATATACGATGACGGGATATTTCTTGTTGGGGTTGAAGTCCTTGGGATAAATGAGCCGATAATAATTCTCAAACTTCCCGTCCGCGCTGGGAACGGTGCCCAGTTCCACCCGGCAGGAGGCGTATTCCGCCAGCGGATCCCGCTGGGAGCCAATCTCAAAGCGTTTTTTGCCGTCGGCGCTGCAGAGGAATACCTTTGCGGGCGTATTCAGGTTGCTCACGCGGTCCAGGAACCAGTTGCCGTCTTCGCTAAACTGGACGCGGTGCCAGCCGCGGCCCTGCGTGAGTTGCTGCGGCTTTCCCTTCTTGACGGGCCGACGGAAAAGATGGTTCTCCACCGGAGAGACTTCGGCCGAGGTATAATAAAGGTATTTGCCGTCATTGCGGACATATTCTACGTCGGCGTCCACATCCGTGATGCGACGGATGCCTTTTGCGTCCACCAGATAGAGATTCTTGTAGCCGTCACGGTTGTCTGTCCGGTAGAAGAAGGCATCGGCCGATCCTTTCACAAACCAGACGGGATTCTCCGGCTCCACCCAGGCGTCGTTATCTTCCGTCAGGATGGTACGAACGAAGGATCCGTCCGAAGCGCTGTACTGGTTCAGTTTCATGTGATGCTGGCTGCGGTCCAGCACCTGGGCGTAGACAAACTTGCTGTCCGGGCTCCAGGAGAGGTTGGTGATGTATCTTTCCTCGCTGAAATCCGTCACGTCCAGCCAGACGGTGGCGCCCGTCACGAAGTTATAAATCCCCACCTGCAGCAGCTCCGAAGCCATCCCGTTCATCGGGTATTTGATGAGTTTCAACTCCCCGGTACGGGTTCGGATGTTAAGGAGCGGGAAGTCCGTCACGCGGGACTGGTCTTTTTTGTAAAAGGCCACCTGCAGGCCGTCCGGTGCCCATTCCCAGCCCCTTTCAAAGCCGAATTCATTGCGCATCATGGTGCCGCCCCAGACAATGTTCCGGTCTGAAGAACGGCCGATGTAAAACTCCTCGCCGTCCTTCTGCCCCATAAAGGAATCGCCTTCCGTGCGGACGCCATAGCCGGCCGCACCGCGGTCCCAGTCATCGGCCTGAGGACGCGACCACTTGTACGGCGTGAGGTGCGTGGGGTCCTGGACGCTGCCTTGGAAGACTCCGCCTTGTCCGTCGGCGAGCAGGAACGATTCGTTGTCCAGCCAGGTGGCGTTCATCCGGGCATAACCGACGCCCAGGTAGATGGCCTCTTCCATGGTGAGGTCCTTCCCGGGATGACTGTCCCGGATGTCGATCACCTTGTTTTGGGCCCATGCGCTGCCGCCCAAAACCAGAGCGACAGCCAGGTAAATCAATCTTTTCATCATCGTTCTACAAAGGTAG
Organism: Bacteroidales bacterium; assembly: GCA_017553545.1. Classification (GTDB taxonomy): domain Bacteria; phylum Bacteroidota; class Bacteroidia; order Bacteroidales; family UBA932; genus Cryptobacteroides. Next base: position 12,367 of record JAFZKT010000061.1, read on the forward strand.
CCAATTATTGGAACAAGGTCAAGATTTCTTCCGGACCGGTCCGGTCGAACCAGGCCGATATGTCCAGCCGGCCGATGTCTTCCGGTCTTTTCCCCAGCAGGAGCCTTGCCAGTTCTTCCACCGGGCGCAGGCCGATGAAATCGCCGCTGAAAGACAGGGCTGTGAATACGCCGCCCTTCAGGGTGAAATGGGCTTCTACGGTGCCGCAGGGGAAGGTCTTCCGGTTATGGTGGGTGCTTTCCGGGGCGTGGCCGAAGATCCATTCCCATCGGCCGAATTTATCCTTGACGGCCTTGTCTACGGCCGCCAGATCCGCCTGCAGCAACGGATATGCGCCGTCTCCATCGGCCAGAATAGCCTGAAGCGCTGCCCGGAAGGCGTCGATGCCGCCGAACTGTGGCAGATACTCCTTGAGGTTCGCCACCCGGCTCTGCACCGACGCGATGCCCTTGGCTTCCACCTTGCTGCCCGGTACAGAGAGCGCCTCGGTGAGGCGGGCCAGGTCCACGTCCCACATCAGCGTGCCGTGAATCATCATGCGGTCCTTGAAGATCCGTTTGGCGTAGCCGGAGCATTTCCGTCCCTCCACCAGGATGTCGTTTCGGCCGGAAAGCTCTGCCGGGACGCCCAGTTTTCGCAGGGCTTCCGCCACGGTGCCATAATGCTTTTCCACTTCCTTTAACGGCCCTACAATGCTGTAGTTGAGGTTCCCCAGGTCATGGTAAACGGCCCCGCCGCCGGTGACACGCCGGGCCAGGGTGATGCCGTTCGCTTCCAGATAAGGGAGATTCACCTCCGCATACGGACTCTGGTTCAGGCCGATAATCACCGCCGGGGCGTTCTGCCAGAGGTAGAAGAGGGGTTCATCGGCCCTGAGGCCCTCCAATGCATACTCATCGAAGGCCATGTTCCAATGCGCGTCCGTACAAGCGTTCACGAGGTACTTCATGACGCGAAGTTACGAAAAATGATTATTTTTGTAAAAGATATGGACAAGAGCAAAATCAAAGTGTGCGTGGGGCTGTCCGGCGGGGTGGACTCGTCGGTGGCCGCGTATCTGCTGAAGCAGGAAGGCTACGATGTTTTTGCGATGTTCATGCAGAACTGGCATGAGGCCGATGCCACCCTCCACGGGGACTGCGAATGGGAAGAGGACCGCTATGTGGCGGAGCTCGTAGCCCGGAAGATTGGTATTCCCTTCTACTTCGTGGACCTGAGTGGACAGTACCGGGAGCGGGTGGTGGACTATATGTTCGACGAATATGCCAAGGGCCGGACGCCCAATCCGGACGTGCTGTGTAACCGGGAAATCAAGTTCGACGCTTTCCTGCAGGTTGCCCTCAAGTACGGGGCCGATTATGTGGCCACGGGGCATTATTGCCGCCGGGAGGAGATTCCCGGTCAAGGGGTAAGTATCCTTGAAGGTGCCGACCCCAATAAGGACCAGACTTATTTCCTGTGCCAGCTGAGCCAGGAGCAGCTTTCCAAGGCACTTTTCCCCATCGGGCATCTGACGAAGCCGGAGGTCAGGCGCATCGCCAAGGAGGCGGAGTTGCCATCGGCCGAAAAGAAGGACTCCCAGGGCATCTGCTTCGTGGGAAAGGTGGATTTGCCCACGTTCCTGAAGCAGAAACTCACTTCGGTGGAGGGTGATATCGTGGAGGTTTTCGATGCCTATTACGCCGCAGATGAGCTGTATAACTGGCAGCAGGAAAAACTCAGCAGCATGCTGAAACCCGGCAAGGCCCTGGACCGCACGGTCCATTACGCCCCGGAGGAGAAGATTCTCACCACGGACGGTGCGCCGCTGGGCGAATGTCCCTTCGAGCTGCAAGACATTTCAGAAGAGGATCTGAAACGCCTTGCTACGCCCATCAGCTACAAGATTGATTTCGAGACGGAAACCTACCGCAGCGGCAAAAAGCACATCAAGAAGACTCGCTATAAGGAGAATCCTTTCGGCCGGATTGTCGGCCGGCACGAAGGCGCGCAGTTCTATACCATCGGCCAGCGGAAAGGCCTGGGCGTAGGTGGTCATGCCAATCCCGTCTTCGTCATCGCCACGGACACGGCGGCCAACCGCATCTACGTGGGCGAGGGGCACGACCATAAGGGCTTAAGCCGATTCTGCCTGGCCATCCGGCCCGACGAAATCCACTGGATCCGGCCGGAAATGGCCATGCGGCCGGGCGAGCAGCGCCGTTATCGCGTGCGCATCCGTTACCGCCAGCCCCTGCAGAGCGCCACGCTCCTGATGCGGGAAAGCGGCCTCTATATCCTTTTCGACGCTCCCCAGCGTGGCATTTCCCCTGGCCAGTTCGCCGTGTGGTACGACGGTCAGGAGATGCTGGGAAGCGGTGTTATCGGCCAATAGCTTTATGGAAGAACTGTTCTATTATGTCCTCGCCCTGCTGCCGGCCGTTGTCCTGCTGGCCTTTATTCTCTGGAGGGACCGCCTGCGCCCGGAGCCGGCGAAAGAACTGATCCTGGCCTGTGTGATGGGGCTTTTGACAGTCCCTTTTGCCATGTGCCTGACTCGGCTGTTTGAGAATATGGGCGTTACGTTCGACCCATACGGGACCACGTCGGATTGCCTGAAGACCGCCTTCGTTGGCGCCGCCATCCCGGAGGAACTTGGCAAATTACTGATTCTGTGGCTCTTTTTCCGCTGGCGGCGTCATCAGGATGAGGTTATGGACGGCATTGTGTACGCCGTCTGCATCGGCCTTGTTTTCGCGGCTTATGAGAACGTTACCTATATGAGCACTGCCTTGGGGTGGCAGTCCTTCAACGGGTATGCGTCGGCCCCCATGGTCACCGGGGTTCTCAGGGCGCTGACTGCGGTTCCGGCCCACTTCTGCTTCGCTGTCGCCATGGGCTTCTTCTTCTCCCTGTACCTGTTCGGGAAAAAGAACCGGTGGCTTTTCCTGCTGCTGTCCTATCTGGTTCCGGTGCTGTTCCATGGCCTGTATGATTTCCTGGCGTTCCTGGAGAATATATCCCCGATGTGGTTCAGCGTGATTTCCTTCCTGTTTTTCTTCGTTTTCTTCGCGATGAACAACCTCTGTATAAAACTCATACGCACGGCCATCCAGGTGGACGACCGTGCTTATGAACTGGCAGCGAAGAAGAACGCTGCGGATAGGGAAGGAGAGTCCGGTTTGTAGGGCCTACAACCCCAGGGCCTTTGAGATTTTGCCGATGACAACTGTGCCCAGCTGCACCTTGCCGTCCTTGCCGATGAGGTAGAGCGACGGAATCCATTTTACGCTGTACGCGTCACCCACGGCCGATTCCTTCTTGCCGGCAGGGTCGAAGAGCTGGCAGCCGCCAATCTCGTTTTCCTGCACGTATTTCCTGAACGCTTCTTCCTTCCGGTCAAAGGAAATGGAGACAAAGGCCACGTCCTTGGCTTTGGGAGAAGCCATCATTTCCTTCAGCTCCGGCACTTCCGCCCGGCAGTCCGGGCACCAGGAGGCCCAGAAGACCAGCACCACTTTCTTCCCCTTGAAGTCGCTCAGGGAGACGGGATTCCCGTCGATGTCGTTCAGGGTGAAATCCGGCGCCGGTGTGCCCGGGGCCAGGAGTTCCTTGGCGTATTCGAGGTCCGGATCTTCCTCCGGCGTTTGTGCGTAAAGGCCGATGCAACCCCCTAGCAGCAAGAAGGCAGTGGCGATGAATGAGCGGAACAGGTGCTTCATAGTGCAATACTTTTACCTGACAAATTTAGCAATTTTTGCTAACTTTGTATTCTATGCCCCAGGAAGGAAATATCATTGTGCGGAAAGCGCGGGTGAACAACCTCAAGGAGATTACGGTGGAGATTCCCCGGAACCGCCTGGTGGTCATTACCGGCGTCTCCGGCAGCGGCAAGAGTTCGCTGGCCTTCGACACGCTTTTCGCCGAGGGGCAGCGCCGCTTCGCGGAAAGCCTTTCCTCCTACGCCCGCCAGTTCCTGGGCCGAATGTCCAAGCCGGACGTGGACCTCATCGAGGGCATTCCGCCGGCCATCGCCATCGAGCAGAAGGTGAACGTCAAGAACCCGCGGAGTACGGTGGGTACTACTACGGAAATCTATGATTATCTGCGGATTCTGTTTGCCCGCATCGGCCGCACCTATTCGCCCGTCAGCGGGGAAGAGGTAAAGGAGCAGACCGTGGCCGATGTACTTTCCGCCATGGCCGGCAAGCATGCCTGGTACATTCTGGCGGATCTGCACTGGGACAGCCGGACGGACCACGTGGAGCTGATGCTCTCCCTCAAAGCCGAAGGCTATGGCCGCCTTTTCTCTCCGGCCGATGGCAAGACCTACCAGATAGAAGAGGTGATGCAGATGGACGGCCATTATCCAAAGGACTTATGGCTCCTGGTGGACCGCGTGAAAACCGCCGGTCCGCTGGATGAGGACCTCAAAATGCGTCTGCATTCCTCCGTCCAGGCCGCCTTCGACAAAGGCGCCGGGGATATGGCTCTTTGGGAAAAGCCCTCGGACGTGGTGGACCAGGTCCAACAGCCTGGTGTGGACCAGGTCCAAGGCAAATTTGGACGTGGTTTTAATTCAAGTGCTGGACCTGGTCCAGCAAGTGTGCCTTCTATGGCCCTGGAAGGCGGAAGTGGTGGACCTGGTCCAGGGGATACAATTGAACCTCGTCCAAAAAGGGGTTGGACCAGGTCCACCACCCCTCAGGGATTGCTCCGCTTCTGCGCCCGCTTTGAGCGGGACGGGATCACGTTCCGGAAGCCGGACGAGTATCTGTTCAGTTTCAACAGCCCGCTGGGGGCTTGTCCCGTGTGCGGCGGTCTGGGAAAGATTGTGGGCGTGAGCGAGGACCTTGTGGTGCCGGACAAGACCAAGAGCATTTATGACGGGGCTATTGCCTGTTGGAGGGGGGATAAGATGGGCTGGTTCCGCGATCAGCTGATACTGAATGCCGAAAAATACGGCATCCCTATCTTCGAGCCCTATTGCAAACTCACGCAGGAGCAGAAGGACATTATCTGGAAGCATCGGGGAGACTATGAGGACCCGGAGGCGTTCTGCGGCATAGACCAGTTCTTCGAATGGGTGGAGAGCAACCGCTACAAGATACAGTATAAATATATGCTCAGCCGCTACAGCGGACGCACTACCTGCCACGAATGCGGCGGCAGCCGGCTCCGCAAGGAGGCGCTGTATGTGAAAGTGGCGGGGAAGAACATCCACGAGCTCATGAGCATGACCGTGGAGGATTTGCTCATTTGGTTTGGTTCCGTTGAGTTGACGGAAACCGAGCTGGCCATTGCGGGGAATACCATCGATGAAATCAAATACCGTCTGCAGTGCATCTGCGACGTGGGACTTGGGTACCTCACCCTGAGCCGGACCATGAACACGCTGTCCGGCGGCGAGAGCCAGCGGGTGAACCTGGTGACGGCCCTCGGGAGCTCCCTGGTGGGGAGTCTGTACATCCTGGACGAACCATCCATCGGCCTGCATCCGCGGGATACGGACCGGCTCATCGCCGTGCTCCGGCGCCTGAGGGACATCGGGAACACCGTGGTGGTGGTGGAGCACGACGCGGAAATTATCAAGGCGGCCGATTATCTCATCGACCTGGGGCCGAAAGCCGGGGTCAATGGGGGAGAGGTAGTGTTCGAAGGCGCCCTTCGGGAGATGCCCGGTCAGGCAGGGCATGACGAAAGTCTCACCCTGCAGTACCTCAGCGGCATCCGGAAACCATACAAACGCGAAAAGAACCCCTGGCACTACAGCATCACGGTGGAAGGGGCCATGCAGAATAACCTCAAGGACATCAACGTGCAGTTCCCGCTGAATGCCTTCACGGTGGTGAGCGGCGTCTCCGGTAGCGGCAAGAGCTCGCTGGTGGGGGACATCCTCTATCCGGCGCTGAACCGGCGCATCAATGAGACGGGGGACCTGCCGGGTACCTTTAAGGGCCTGTCCGGGGACCTGGGCCGCATCACGCGGGTGGAGTACGTGGACCAGAATCCCATCGGCAAGAGTTCCCGCTCCAATGCGGTCACTTACCTGAAGGTCTACGACGACATCCGGAAACTCCTCTCGGAGCAGCAGTTCGCCCGGATCAACGGCTTCACGCCCAGTTACTTCTCCTTCAACCAGGAGGGCGGCCGATGCCCGGAATGCCAGGGCGACGGTTTCGTGCGCATCGGCATGCAGTTCATGGCCGATGTAACCATGGTCTGCGAATCCTGCGGCGGAAAGCGCTTCAAACCGGAAATCCTGGAGGTTCGCTATCAAGGGAAGAATGTGGACGACATTTTGGATATGAGCGTGGAAGAGGCAATCGCATTCTTCGGCACCCAGAAGGAGGAACTGGCAAAAGGCATCGCCGCGAAACTCCAGCCCCTCAGAGACGTCGGCCTGGGCTACATCAAGCTGGGGCAACCTTCCAGCACCCTTTCCGGCGGCGAAAGCCAGCGCATCAAACTGGCCTACTTCCTGTCGCTGGGATCCGGCGGAAGGGAGAAGATCATGTTCATCTTCGACGAACCCACCACCGGCCTGCATTTCTACGACGTGGAGAAACTCCTGAAGGCCTTCGACGCCCTCATTGCCAAGGGCCATACGGTGATAGTGGTGGAACACAACCTGGATGTAATCCGCAGCGCGGACTGGCTCATCGATCTGGGTCCGGATGCCGGCGACAAAGGCGGGGAAGTGGTCTTCGCCGGAACGCCGGAAGACCTGGCCAAGAAGGGCGGCACTTTCACGGCGCAGTATCTCTAAAAGTTTGCTATCTTTGTAGATTAAGTGAAGAACAAACTGCCATATCTGGGCGTCCTGGGCGCATTTCTGGTGTACTCCTTCGCTTCGGTGTTCTCCAAGTGGGCGTCCCTGGCGGAGTTCCTGTCGGGGCCCTATCTGCTGCGGCTCGCCGGGGCGGTGGCGGTGCTGGGCGTCTATGCCATCCTGTGGCAGCAGATCATCAAGCGGATGCCCGTGAGTGACGCCTATATGTTCAAGGGAAGTACCATCATTTTCGTCCTGCTGCTGTCCTGGCTGCTGTTCGGGGAGGCAATCTCCCTGCAGAACGGGATAGGGGCCGCCGTCATCGTGGCGGGGATGTATCTTTACGCCAAGGAGTCATGATGTACCTGCTGGTCATACTGAGTGTTTTCCTGGCTTCGGGGGCCCAGATGCTCCTGAAGAAGGGGGCCTCCCAGCCGCACGGCAGCTTCCTGAAGGAGTACCTGAATCCCTGGGTGATAGGCGGTTACGCTATCCTGGGACTCACCCTGGTGCTGAACATCTATGCGATGAGCCGCGGCATCCAGGTGAAGGAAGTGGGCATCATCGAGAGCCTCAGCTATTTATTTGTCCCCGTACTGTCCTTCCTCTTCTTCAAGGAAGGTTTCAGCCGCCGGAAAATTCTTTCCATTGCCATTATCATCACTGGCATAGTCATCTTTTTCCTATGAGTTACGCCATTCCGTTCAACAAACCGCATCTGACGGGTAAGGAAACCGAGTACATCCGCGAGGCAGTGAGCCTGGGGAAACTTTCCGGCAACGGGGAGTTCACCAAGCGCTGCCAGGCGTTCCTGGAGCAGCGTTACGGCTTCAAGAAGTGCCTCCTCACCACCAGCTGCACGGATGCGCTGGAGATGTGCGCCCTGCTGTGCGACCTGCAGCCCGGGGACGAGGTAATCATCCCCAGCTACACCTTCGTCTCCACAGCCCTGGCGTTCGTCCGCGTGGGCGCAAAAGTGGTTTTTGCGGATTCGATGAAGCGGAACCCGAACCTGGATGCGGAAAAGATCGAGGCCCTCATTACGCCCCGGACGCGGGTGATTGTCCCGGTGCACTACGCCGGCGTCGCCTGTGATATGGACCGCATCATGGAGATAGCCGACAAACACCATCTGCTGGTGGTGGAGGACGCCGCCCAGGCCGTGGACGCCTATTACAAGGGCCGTCCCCTTGGCCGCATCGGCCATCTGGCAGCCTTCTCCTTCCACGAGACCAAGAACATCATCGCCGGGGAGGGGGGCGCGCTCTGCATCAACGACCCCCGTTTCATCCGCCGGGCGGAAATCCTCTGGGAGAAAGGCACCAACCGCGCCGAATTCTTCCGCGGGGAAGTGAACAAATACGGCTGGGTGGACATCGGCTCCAGCTTCCTTCCCAGCGAGGTTGTATCGGCCTTCCTCTGGGCCCAGCTGGAGAGCATGGACGGGATTCAGGCCAAGCGTAAAGCCTTGTGGGAGCGGTATTTTGAGCTGTTGAAGCCCCTGGCCGATGAAGGTCGCTTCACGCTTCCGGACCTCCCGGACTACGCCACCAACAACGCGCATATGTTCTACCTGGTCTGCCATAACCTGGAGGAGCGGAGTGCGCTCATCGGCAAGCTCAAAGAGAACGGCATCCTGGCTGTCTTCCACTACCTGAGCCTGCATTCCAGCCCGTACTATGCGCCCAAACACGACGGACGTGCGCTCCCCGAGTGCGACCGCTATGCGGACTGCCTGGTACGCCTGCCGTTGTACTATGACCTGGGCCTGGAAGACGTAGACCGCATTTGCGCCATTATTAAAGGATGAAAACTCGCTTCGGCTATATCCTGGCTGGTATTCTGATCCTGCTGCTGTATTTCCTTCCCAACCTCATCTGGGGAGAAGGCTCCTTCATTCAGGTGCACGATTTCCTGGATTCGAATGTCGCGCATATCCAGGCGATGAAACTCTCCGAAGGCGGTCTTTTTGCGGCCGACGGAGACCTTCCCATCCTCAGCGGCATAGACCGCGCCACGGCGGGTTCCCCGTACAACCTGCGGGTGCTGCTGTATGCGCTGCTACCCACGTTTTGGGCCATCATCGCCAACCTGGTGCTCATCAAGTTGACGGCCTTCCTGGGCCTGTTTTTCCTGCTGACGGGCTATGTGCTGAAGGAAAGGAAATCCCTGGGCGCCGCATTCGTGGCTTCCATCCTTTTTGCCCTGGTGCCGTTCTACCCGGACTACGGGATTTCATCGGCCGGTATTCCGCTGCTGATGCTTGCCTTCGCCTGGCTGCAGGAGGGGAGACGGGTGCTGCCCGCCCTGCTGCTGATCGCCTATTACGCCGCCTTCTCCACCCTGGTGTTGAGCGGGGTGTTCGCCTGTGTGGCACTGGCGCTTCTGATCCTCATTAAGTGGGTCAGTTTCAAGAAGTTCCCCTGGTGGCCTTTCGTGGGGCTTTTCTTCCTGACCGTCCTGTATGTGGTGCTGAACTGGTCGCTTTTCGTGGCCTTCCTTGCGCCGGGGGCATCGGCCGAAATCTCTCACCGCGTGGAGTTCGTCCAGCCGTCTTTCTGGGAATCCCTGGGCACCTCGCTGGGCGCCTTCCTGATAGCGCAGTACCATGCGGGGACCTGCCTGGCCGTGCTGCCGGTCATCCTCTTTTTTGTGCTGAGCCGCTTCGACACCAAATATGCCTCCCTTCGCAATGTGACGCTGTTTTTCCTGGGGCTAATGCTGGTGGGAATCCTCCTGAAGGGCCTGCTGCTCAAGGTGGATTTCCTGAACGGGTTCCAGATGGACCGCTTTTACTTCCTCTATCCGGCTTTGGCGTTTACGCTGCTGGGAGCGGCGCTGAACGAACTCTCATCCAAACACCTCAGGCGGCTGCTGGCGCTGGGGATGCTGGTGTTCTCGCTCTTTTTCGACGTTCACCTCAGGAACAACCTTGCCAAGCATCTGGGCCTGCTGGATACGCCCTCCTTTGCCCAGTACTATGACACTGCGCTGATGGGTCGGATGAAGGCCGAACTGGAGCTGGAAGGGAAGAAGGTCGCCTGCCTGGGCATGCATCCCGCCATCCCGGAATACAGCGGGATTTATACGGTGGACGGCTACTACCAGTCTTATCCGCTTTCCTATAAGCATCGCTTCCAGCAAGTTATTCAGGGAGAGCTGGATAAGTCGGATGAACTCAAGTCCTATTTCTGTGACTGGGGCTCCCGCTGCTACATCTTCTCCAGTGAACTGGGACAGAACTTCCTGTGGGGAAAAGACAGCGGCACCACGGTGAAAGAACTGTCCGTTGACGCGGCGGCACTGAAGGACCTGGGCTGCGACTTCCTCCTGAGCGCCCTTCCCATCGAGAATGCGGAAGCGCTGGGGCTGCGTGACTGCGGCTCCTTTACGGATGAGGGTTCGTTCTGGGAAATCCGGGCCTACGGGCTTTAATCCCCGAAAATGATATCCATAATCTGCCCCGTGGCGCCTGCCGAACGGGTGCAATAATCCCGTGCGGCGGCAGAGGCTTTTTCCAGATAGTCTCCGCGGCATTGCAGGAGGAAGGCTTCCAGCTGCCTGGCATTGGCGATGGAAACGCCGGCACCGGCCTGGATGAGGTCCTTGCAGTGATGGTCCCGTTGATAGGCCGGGCCAAAGGCGACAGGCATCCCGTAGGCGGCCGGTTCGATAACACTGTGGGGAGCCCCTTCCGTGAAACAGCCGCCCACATAGGCTGCATAGCCGTAGCGGTACAGGCGGGAGAGAATGCCCACGGTGTCCGCCACCAGGATCTGGGCGCCGGAATGGAAGTCCGTATAACGCGTGGCGCCGTGCTGAGAACCCGCCAGAATGGCCTGAATCTTCGATTCTTCCAGTTCGTGCGGCACGATGAGGAACTTCTCTTCCGGGTGTCTGTTAGCGATTTCAAGGAGCATCTGATGCTCCGGCGCATAGGTGCTGCCAGCTACGAAAACCTTCTTTCCGCCGCACCATTCTTTGACGATGGGATCCTCCCATTTTTCGGCCGATATGGACAGCACACGGTCCATCCGGGGATCCCCGGTGACGCGCACGTCCGGGACGCCCAGTCTGAGCAGGATTTCCCGGCTCTGGGCGTTTTGCACCATCACGGTTTTATAGCAGTGACGGAATATCTTGCGGTAGTTGAAATCCCACCACTTAAGATGGTGTGAATCAGGCTCTATGCGGACAGAAATAATGTAGGTGTCAATCTTCCTTCTGCGGAGTTCTCCAAGGAGGTTTGGCCAGTAATCCGTAATGGTGAAAATGGCCTTGACGGGCCGCACCGCATCCAGAAAACGGCGGACGTTGAAGCGGGTGTCCAGCGGAAGATAAAACACCCAGTTCACTTTGTCGTAGTGCTGCATGGGCACATATACGGTGGGGGAGAAGACGGTGAGGAGGATCTTCCGCTCCGGGAAACGCGCCCTGGTGGCCTCGATGACGGGCCGGGCTTCCTCGAATTCCCCGAAGGAAGCCACGTGGAACCAGATGATGTCCTTTTCTCCGGCGCAGGCGGTCCGGATGCGTCCCAACAGACCCCGGTGCCCCTGGATGAAGAGTTTCAGTTTTCCGCTGCTCATAGAGCAAAGTTAGCATATTATCTTGACTTTTCCGTAAAATTCAGTATTTTTGTATAACTATATACAAATCGCAATGGAACAGTTAGCCATATCGGGCGGGAAGCCCGTCAGGGACAACAAGATTTTCTATGGCCGTCAGTGCATCGGGGAAGATGACATCCAGGCCATGGCGGAAGTGCTGCGGGGCCCCTATATCACCTGCGGTCCCAAAGTGGAGGAGGCGGAGAAAAAACTGGCGGAATACACCGGCGCCAAGTACGCTGTCACCTGCAGCAACGGGACGGCCGCGCTGCACTGCGCCTGCATCGCCGCGGGCGTCGGCCCCGGGGATGAGGTGATTACCACTCCCATGACCTTCGCTGCCAGCGCCAACTGTGCCGTCTATTGCGGTGCAACGCCCGTTTTTGCGGACATAGACCCGGAAACCTACAACATAGACCCTGCCAGCATCCGCGCGCACATCACGCCCCGTACGAAGGCGGTCGTGGCGGTGGATTTCACCGGCCAGGCCGTGAAGATCAAGGAAATTCGCGCCATCTGCGACGAATTCGGCCTCATCTTCATCGAGGACGCGGCGCATGCCATCGGCACCTGCTATGACGGCGCCCATGTGGGCAGCCTGGCGGATATGACCTGCTTCAGCTTCCATCCCGTGAAAACCATCACCTGCGGCGAAGGCGGTGCCATCACCACCAACAATGAGGATCTCTACAAGAAACTTTACCTCGCCCACGTGCACGGCATCACCCACGACGAATCCCTGATGGAAGACGCCCCGCACGAGGGTATCTGGTACTATGAACAGATCAGCCTGGGCTTCAATTACCGGATGACGGACTTCCAGGCCGCCCTGCTGGTGAGCCAGCTGGGCAAACTGGAAAAGTTCAAGAAACGCCGCCAGGAGATTGTGGAGAAGTACAATGAGGCTTTTGCGGATGTTCCCGGCATCATCGTCCAGAAGGAGATTCCGGAGTCGGACACCTGCCGTCACCTCTATATCATCCGCCTGGATCTGGACAAACTCAGCTGCACCCGCCGTCAGTTCTTCGACGCCATGAGCGCGGAAAATGTCCAGTGCCAGATTCACTATGTGCCGGTGTACTGGTTCCCCTTCTATCGGCATAAAGGCTACGAAAAAGGCCTCTGCCCTGTGGCGGAGGAAATCTACAAGGGCATCCTCAGCATTCCGCTGTACCCGATGATGACGGATGCGGATGTGGCCGACGTAATCCACGCCGTGAAGAAAATCGCCGCTTATTACCGCAAGTAATGAAAGTCAAGTTCCTCAAAGAATTGCCGGAAGAAGACCTGCAGCGGTTCCGCCAGTCGGAGCTGTACAGGATTTCCCACGCCGGCTACCGTCAGTGCGAGATTCACCTGGACTATTACCGGGAATACTTCGGCCCGTCCTGGGAAGACGTTTCCCTGATTGCGTACGACGACAAATGCTTCGCCATCGTGGTCTACATGTTCCTGGGGAACGGGGAACTGTCCTTCTTCGGCGCGCCGCTGGAGGTTTTCTCGGACCCGGCCGTCCCCGTGAAGGATATCAATTACGCCTTCCAGGAACTGTTCGTCCGCATAGACCGGCTCAAGGAAGAAAGGGGCGCCAGGCTGCTCCGTTTCTTCGAGCATCCCGCTTTCCTGCTGAAATACTATGAGATGGAGGGCTTCCGCTCCCACATCCAATACGAAACCGCCATCGATCTCACCCGCTCGGAGGAAGACATCTTCATGTGCGTGCGTAAGAGCTACAAGTCCCTCATCAACTGGGGCCGCAAGAACCTGGAAATCAAGGTCTACGACCAAAGCAACATGGAGGACCGCGTGATGGAGGACTTCGAGAACTTCCACATCGAGGTGGCCCATCGCCGCACCCGTTCGCATGAGAGCTGGATGCTGCAGAGCAAGGCCGTCAAAGAGGGGATGGGCTTTGTGGTGCTTGGTTATCTGGAAGGCAAACTGGTCACGGCCACCCTCATCCTGAACGGCCTCACGGAGTGCTATTACGGGGTTTGCGTGAACAACCGGGACCTGATGGCGCAGAAGCTGCCCATCGGCCATTACGGCCTGTACCTGTCCATCCTGCTGGCCAGGGAAAAAGGCCTCAAGGTGTTCCGCTTCGGGGACGTGACGGACCAGGCGGACCCCAAGGTGAACGCCATCGTGAAATACAAGCGGGGGTTCAACAACGAACTCTACACCCGCGTAGCCTGTGAAATCGATTTATAATGGGTAAACTGGTCCTGGGAACCGTGCAGTTCGGACTGCAGTACGGCGTGAATTCGGCGGGAAGGCCCGGCGAAGACGCCGTGCGCGACATTCTGGCGGCGGCCCGTGCCGGCGGCATTGGCACCCTGGATACCTCCAGCGCCTACGGCAATGCGGAGGAAGTTTTGGGCCGATGCATCCAGGCCCCCTTCAACATCGTCTCCAAGTACCCGAAAGGGGAGACGCCCGTGAAGGAAATGTTCGAAGGCAGCCTGCAGCGGTTGGGCGTGGAGAAACTCTACGGCTATCTGCTGCATCATTTCGAGGTCTTCCGGGCAAATCCTGCCGTCTGGGAGGATTTCCTGGCCCTGAAGGCCTGTGGAAAGGTGGAGAAAATCGGTTTTTCCCTCTACGACCCTTCGGAACTGGAATTCATCCTGTCGAAGGACGCCCCGTTTGATTTCCTGCAGATTCCCTATAACATCCTGGACCGCAAGTTCCTGCCCTATATGAAGGAACTGCACGGGAAGGGTGTGGAGATTCACGTGCGCAGCACTTTCCTGCAGGGACTGTTCTTCATGGACCGCGATCGGCTTCCGGAGAAGCTGCAGCCGTTGCGCCCATATCTTCTGGAACTGGACGCCTATGCCCGCGAAAAAGGGCTCGGCGTCGCGGAAGTGGCCCTCAACGCCAATCTGCAGAACCCGTACATAGACGGCGTGCTCATCGGCGTGGACAATCTGGAGCAGTTGCAGGCGAACCTGCAGAGCGTGAAGGATGTCCCTGTGGCGCTGGATATCGACGTGAAAGAAAAAGAACTCTTAAATCCTGTTAACTGGAAATGAAGGTATTAGCTATAACGCAAGCCCGTTACGGCTCCACCCGTCTGCCGGCCAAGATCCTGAAGGAAGTGGACGGAAAGACACTGCTGGAAATCCACCTGCGCCGCATCCTGCAGGCCCGCTGCATCGACGCCCTGAAGATTGCCACCACGGACGAAGAAGGCTCCCGCTACATTGTGGCGGTAGCCGACAAAGTGGGCGTAGGCTACCATAAGGGCTCGGTGGACGATGTCCTGTCGCGCTTTTACGACACGGCGGCCCCGGAGCGTCCGGACTGGGTAATCCGCTTCACGTCGGACTGCCCGCTCATAGACCCCACCATCATCGAGGATATCGTGGCCTTCGCGGAGGAGCACGACTACGATTACGTGCACACGGACCCCAAGTGCTTCCCCGACGGCCTGGATACGGAAGTGATGAAATTCAGCGCCCTGGAGCGCGCGTACAAAGAGGCGGCTTTAACCTCCGAGCGTGAGCACGTGACGCCGTACATCTGGAAGAACGGATCGGCCCTCGGCGGCGATAAGTTCAAGACCTATGACTTCCAGAACAAGGAAGGCGTCTTCAATGCCTCGGACTACCGCATTACCCTGGACGAACCGGAGGACTTCGAAGTGCTGAAGTCCCTCATCCACGCCCTGGGTACGGACAAATACTGGAAAGAATACATCGACTATCTGCTGGAGCACCCGGAGATCAAGCGGATGAACAGCAAATTCGGATACAACGAAGGGTACGACAAATCCCTCCGCAACGACAAAACCATCAAGTAGATATGGGTAAAGGACAGGAACTGTACAAGAAGGCCAAGACCCTTATTCCCGGCGGAACCAGCCTGCTTTCCAAGCGTCCGGAGCAATTGCTCCCGGAAAACTGGCCTGCCTATTACAGCAAATCCAAGGGCTGCCACGTCTGGGACCTGGACGGCCGCGAATACATCGACTGCGGCCTGATGGGCGTAGGTACCAACACACTGGGCTATGCGCGTGAAGAAGTGGACGAAGCCGTCCTAAAAGTAATTCGCGACGGCAACCTCACCACGCTCAACTGCCCGGAGGAAGTCTATCTGGCGGAGCGCCTCATCAAGATGAACCCCTGGGCCGGCGGCGTGCGCTACACCCGCGGCGGCGGTGAGGCCAACTCGATGTGCGTCCGCATTGCCCGCGCTTACACGGGCAAGGACAAAGTGGCCATCTGCGGCTACCACGGCTGGCACGACTGGTATGTGTCCGTGAACCTGGGCGAAAATGACGCCCTGGCCGGCCACCTGCTGCCCGGCATCCCCACCGCAGGCGTTCCCAAGGGCCTCCGCGGTACATCCATCCCGTTCCACTACAATGACTTCGAGGAGATTGAAGGCATCATCCGCAATACGCCGGACCTCGCCGCCGTGAAGATGGAGGTCTGCCGCAACTTCGGCCCGGCGGAAGGCTATCTGGAGCACATCCGCCGCCTCTGCGACGAATACGGCGTCATCCTCATCTTTGACGAATGCACCAGCGGCTTCCGCGAGACCTTCGGCGGCCTGCACAAGAAATACGGCGTGTTCCCGGATATGACCATCTATTCCAAGACCATGGGCAACGGTTACGTGATTGCCGCGGTCCTGGGCAAGAAGGAGATTATGGACGCGGCCCAGGGCTCCTGGATCAGCTCCACCTTCTGGACGGACCGTATCGGCCCCACCGCCGCCCTTGCGGCGCTGGACGTGATGGAAAAGACCAAGTCCTGGGAATACATTACCGAAAAGGGCAAGCAGAACAAGGTTCGCTGGCAGGCACTGGCGGACAAATACGGCCTCAAGATCAACCAGTGGGGAATTCCTGCTCTGGCCGGGTTTACCTTCGACAGCCCCAACGCGCTGGCCTACAAGACCTACATCACGCAGGAAATGCTCAAGAAGGGCTATATCGCCGGCAACCTGATGTACACCTGCCTGGCCCATACGGACGAGGTGCTGGACGGTTATTTCCAGGCCCTGGATCCCATCTTCGCGGACATCCGCGACTTCGAGGACGGCAAGGATGTGATGAAGGCCCTGGACGGCCCCGTCTGCCAGAGTGGTTTCAAACGCCTGAACTAAGATGCCGTACGCTTGTCTTCATCGGCAGGAATGCCATCTGGGTGCCTACAGCCTGGTCCCGCTGCGCTATGAGGACCGTTTCCTCATCATGCGCTGGCGGAATGAGCAGATCTACCATCTGCGGCAGCAGCGCCCCCTCACCGAGGAAGACCAGCAGCGTTACTTCGATACGGTGGTGGCCGGGTTGTACGCGGCCGAAAAGCCGGACCAGATTCTCTTCTCCTACCTGGAGAACGGCGTCTGCATCGGCTACGGCGGCCTGGTGCACATCAACTGGGCGGACCGGCATGCGGAAGTGTCCTTCATCATGGACACTGCCCGGGAGGCCGGGGAATTCGCCCTTCACTGGACGAACTACCTCACGATGCTCCGTGGGATAGCCTTTGGAGACCTAAAGCTGCAGAAACTCTTCACCTATGCCTTCGACCTTCGGCCGCATCTGTATCCCGTGCTGGAAGCCTGCGGTTTCGTGCGGGAGGCAACGCTGAAAGACCACTGCCTCTTCGAGGGACAGTACAAGGACGTGGTCATCCATGCCCTGTTCCCCTATGAGGTGGTGGGTTATACGGACCTCACCCGCGAACAGTCGCTGGAGGTGCTTGCCCTCAGGAACCGCGACGAAATCCGCGCCCTGATGGTGCATCCGGAAGTGATTGCGCCCGAAGACCATTTCGCCTTCGTGGAGCGCCTGAAAGGCCGTTCGGACCGGCTTTATTATGCGGTCTATAAGGACGGCGTGCTGAAGGGGACCTGGAACCTTACAAAGGAGGGCGATGTGTGGGACCGCGGCATCATTGCGGCCCCTCAGGCGCAGGGGAGCGGCGAAACCGCCCTCTGGGAGCGCCAGATCATTGCTTCGCTTCCCACGGACATCAAGGCCCTCAGCGCCAAGGTGAAGGTGGACAATGACCGTTCGCTGCGCTATCACCGGAAGTTTGGCTTCCGCGAAGTCCGCCGCGACGGAGAGTATGTATATTTTAGCCTGCCACTGGAATGAGCAAAACCTTCATAGTCGCCGAATTGTCGGCCAATCACGGGCATTCGCTGGACATTGCGCTGGAGTCGGTGCGCGCCGCTGCGGCCGCCGGGGCCGATGCAGTGAAAATCCAGACCTACACGGCCGATACAATCACGCTGAACAGCGACAAAGAGGATTTCCGGGTGAAGGGTACCCTCTGGGACGGCCGTACGCTGTATGACCTTTACCAGGAGGCTTTCACGCCCTGGGAATGGCACCAGGCCATCTTCGACGAGGCCAGCAGGTGCGGTCTGGTCTGTTTCTCGACGCCGTTCGACAAATCGGCCGTGGACTTCCTGGAGGAACTGGGAAATCCCCTCTGCAAGATTGCCAGCTTTGAAATAACGGACATTCCGCTCATCGATTACGCCGCGCGAAAAGGCAGGCCGATGATTATTTCCACCGGCATCGCCCTCCCGGAAGATATTGAACTGGCGGTAAAGACCTGCCGGGACGCCGGAAACAACGATATCACGCTGCTAAAATGCACTTCCTCCTATCCCGCGCCCGTGGAGGACGCGAACCTGCGGACAATGGTGGACATGAAGGAACGTTACGGCGTGAAGGTGGGTTTGTCGGACCACACGATGGGGGCCGATGTAGCTGTCGCGGCCGTCGCCATGGGCGCCACGCTGGTGGAGAAGCATTTTATCCTTCGCCGCAGCATCGGCGGACCGGACGCGGCCTTCTCCATGGAAAAGGACGAATTCGCCGCGATGGTCCGTTCCATCCGGAACGTGGAAAAGGCGCTGGGCTCCGTGGTGTACCCCTCGGACCCTGCCGCCATCAAGGGACGCGAATTCTGCCGCTCCCTCTACATCGCCAAGGATATGAAGGCCGGCGAGGTCTTTACGGAGGAGAACGTTCGGAGCGTGCGGCCCGGCTTCGGGATGCACCCCAAGCACCTCGGTGAGGTCATCGGCCGGAAAATTACCCGCGATGCCTCCCTCGGAGACCGTTTAACCAAGGATATGATAGATTAAGATATGAAAGGAATCGTACTTGCCGGCGGGTCCGGCACCAGGCTCTATCCCATCACCAAGGGCGTTTCGAAGCAGTTGCTTCCCATCTACGACAAGCCCATGGTTTACTATCCCATCAGCGTCCTGATGCTGGCGGGCATCCGGGATATCCTCCTCATTTCCACGCCGCAGGATCTGCCGGGCTTCCAGCGCCTGCTGGGCGACGGAAGCGACTACGGCATCAACCTGCAGTATGCGGAGCAGCCTTCGCCGGACGGTCTGGCGCAGGCCTTTATCATCGGCCGGGATTTCATCGGCGATGATTGCGCCTGCCTGGTGCTGGGAGACAACATCTTCCACGGAAATGGCTTCCTGCCGTTGCTGGAAGAGGCTGTTCGCGCTGCGGAAGTGGACAAGAAGGCCACTGTTTTCGGCTACTGGGTGAGCGATCCTGAACGTTACGGCGTGGCGGAATTCGACAAAGACGGCAACTGCCTTTCCATCGAGGAAAAACCGGAACATCCCAAGAGCAATTACGCGGTGGTGGGCCTGTACTTCTATCCCAACAAGGTGGTGGATGTGGCTGCCCATATCAAACCCTCTGCCCGCGGAGAACTGGAAATCACCACGGTGAACCAGGAATTCCTGAAGGACGGGGAGCTGAAGGTCCTCACGCTTGGCCGTGGGTTCGCCTGGCTGGATACGGGCACGCACGATTCCCTGGCCGAGGCAACGGCCTATATTGAGACCATCGAGAAACGCCAGGGCCTGAAGGTGGCCTGCCTGGAGGGCATCGCCCTCTGGAAAGGCTGGATCACGCCGGAGCACCTGCGGGAAATCGCCCGTCCGATGCTCAAGAACCAGTATGGTCAATACTTAATGAGACTGGCCGATGGACGTGATTAAGACAGCCATCCCCGGCGTGGTGATTGTGGAGCCGAAGGTCTTCGGCGATGCGCGGGGCTATTTCCTGGAAAGCTGGAACCAGCGGGACTTCGACGCCGTCGTGGGGCCCATCCGTTTCGTGCAGGATAACGAGAGCAAGAGCCGCTACGGCGTGCTGCGGGGCCTGCATTTCCAGACGGGGGACTGCTCCCAGAGCAAGCTGGTGCGCGTGGTAAGCGGCCGGGTGCTGGACGTAGCGGTGGACATCCGAAAGGGGTCGCCCTGGTTTGGGCAGCACGTGTGCTGTGAACTAAGCGGGGAAAACCACCGGCAGTTCTTCATCCCGCGGGGCTTTGCGCACGGTTTTTCCGTCTTGAGCGAGGAAGCGGTGTTCCAGTACAAGTGCGACCGCCTGTACGCCCCGGACCACGAGGGCGCCATCGCCTGGGACGACCCTGCATTGGGCATCGACTGGGGGCTTCCTTTGGCCGATATCATCCTTTCGGAAAAGGACAAGTATCACCCGACGCTCGCCCAGTCTCGGGATTTATTCGATTATAACACAGACCTTTACGCCAAATGAAAGTCCTTGTAACCGGTGCCAACGGCCAGCTGGGGATGTGTCTCCGTCGCTTGATAGCGTCGGAGGACAACGCACCCTCAGTTGCTAAAAAGAAGGCCGATGCTCCTTCGGGTGCGTTGCCCTCCTCCGCTATCTTTACGGATGTGACGCCCGGGGCCGTACCTCTTGACATTACGGATCTGGCTGCCATCCGTGAGTTGGTCGCCAAGGAGGGGATTGAGGCCATCGTGAACTGTGCGGCGTACACGAATGTGGAGGCGGCGGAAGACAATGAGGAACTGGCGGAGCTGCTGAATGCCAAGGCGGTGGAGAATCTGGCTGTGGCGATGAAGGAAGTAGGCGGTCTGCTGATCCACATTTCCACGGATTATGTCTTTGGCGGCGAGGCGTATAACGTTCCCTGCCGGGAGGACATGAAGGGTACGCCCATCGGCGCCTATGGCCGCACAAAGCTCCACGGGGAAGAGGCCATTCAGCGCGTGGGTTGCCGCCACGTCATCATCCGCACTTCCTGGCTCTACAGCGAATACGGCAAGAACTTCGTCAAGACCATGCTCTCCCTCACGGAGTCCAAACCTTCCTTAAAGGTGGTCTTTGACCAGGTGGGAACACCCACTTATGCAGGGGATCTGGCAGAGGTCATCGTGCGGTTCTTAGCGATGAAGGAGGGAGACTCCCATGAGGGAGCTTCGGCCTTCTTTTTAGCGACCGAAGGGGAGTCTTCCTCCTCATCGATATACCACTTCTCTAACGAAGGCGTATGTTCGTGGTACGACTTTGCCAAGGCGATTGCGCTGTATGCTGGGCATACCGCGTGCGACATCCAGCCTTGCCACAGCGAGGAGTTCCCGTCGAAGGTGCATCGGCCTGCGTATTCGGTCCTTGACAAGACCAAGATCAAGGAGACGCTGGGCATTACCATCCCGTATTGGACGGATTCTCTGAAAAAGTGTCTTCAGGGTCTTCTGTAAGGCCTTCTCCTTCCCATTTCAGTACAATTGGATAAACCGTGTTGCGAACCAGATCGTGGCACGTTTCCCGCGGATAGAAACGGTAGGTGAGCGTTTCGCCCGCTTCCGTATCCATCTGAGGCGAATGGTATTCGGCCCGCACGGAAATGCGCGTAGTGACGGCAGGGAAAGGATCATCGCCCTGGCAGTTTTCCAGTACATAGAGACTTAGTACGCCGCTGAGGCCCGTTCCCTCTTCCTCGCGGTTGAGGGCTTCCACTTCGCTTCCGCTCAGGTGCAGGCCGTGCGGGAAGATATCGGCCCGGCTTAAGGGGCGGCTGTCCGGGAAGAGCGCCACCCATGAAGGGCAGGCTTCCACTTCCACTCCCGTCACTTTGATGAAGACACCTTCGTCCAGGTAGCGCCGGTCCGTCTGCAGGTCCATGCGCGCCATCAGACGTTCAAGACGTAGTTCTACGGCCGATTTCGGGAGAACGTCTTCCCGGATGACGGCCATCGGGATGCCCGGTCCGTATTCGTCGGGGTAGGCCAAATGGTAGCGGAATCCCTGTGCTTCCTCCAGTGTCCGTATGGGTAGTTTGTAGCCCATATTGGCCGTGGCGATGACGGTGTAGGGGACATCCTTCATCAGACGCAGCGTGCAGCGGGGTAGACCGCCGCCCAGTTCCCGTTCGGAAACGAAGACGTGTTCTTCCAGTTCGCCGAATGCGTTGAAAACCAGTAAGTTGAAGTCTTTTACGGCTGCATCGTCCGGGCTTCCTGCACGCGTGGGGATATCTTCAGGAGTTTGCAGGATGAACGTCGATTCAACAAATACAGTTGCGAATTCCGCTCGCGTGCAGGCGGCCAGGATCAGTGCTATTATGAAAGAGCGTATTTTCATCCGAAAGGTATGGTATTGGTTTCTTCCCGTGTCCAGGGGACGGTGATCAGGTCAATTTGTATGGCGCCCGTCTCTGTGGGGATATCCGGGTCCGGAGACCCTTTCCGCGTGAGGGTTACATCCAGCCTGTATTCCTGACCTGGCAGCAGATTGGGCAGGGGAATGGGGTAATAGCACTCGTCGTCGCCCAGCGTTCCGCCCAGCACCAGCCGCAGCTGCTCGCCGGCGTAGCAGTAGAAGTCCCTCTCCAGCGGTACTCTTTCCAGGCCGATGTCTCCGCATCCGTCCTGTAGCAGCATCTGGGGGTGGGGGAGTTTCCGAATGGCTGCGCTGTCGGCCCATCCGGCATTTATCCAAGACAGCGGCTTGCCGGCGCCCGCGCCCAGGGGATGGCACTCCACGCCCGCGTACGATAAATAGATGGTATGGCAGCGATAGGGCTTCCCCTCATAGGGCCTCCCACGGAAATCGCAGGCGACGGAGCGGAGGCTGATTTTTGTGAGCAGCGGTCGCATTACAATGGCAGCCTCCCGTGTCCGGGCATCTTCCAGCAGGGTTTCTCCTGCGAGGAAGGGCTGCTCCGGGGAGTCATCGGTCAGACGCAGAGTCCTCTTGCAAAGGTCCGCATAGGTGCGGATATCCATCCATCGTGAAGTGTCCCTTGCCGGGGCCGACAGCACCGACAGATGGCGCACGCCGGAGGCTGAGAGGCCGTAGACGGGCTGACCGTCCACAAGGGGAATACGCTGCCAGGCATCCAGAATCTGAACCCCCACAGTGTCGAAGTAGAACAAATCTACGGCTTCGGGTGTTGGATTTTTGGCGCATTGTATATAAATTTGCTTCGCGTTCGCCGCAGGACCTACCGCCGGAGCGGGGTCACAGGAAGAGAAAAAGGCCGGCGTCAGCCAGAAGGCTGCAATTGTCGCAGAGATGCGGCACGCTGTCAAGCGTTTAATTAGAAAGTAGTTAGTCACCAGCCGGCCTGTTTTGTCTCTTCCGTCCATAAAAGTGGATTGTGGTTTTGTCGGCAAAACTATAATGGAAGAAAGGGCTTCGCAACGATCAGTCAAAAAAAAGCGTTGTTTTAGCTGATTTTTGGCGAAGTTTTTACGTTTTGACTGGTTTTGCAGTCAAAAAAAATATTTTTTGTATGCTATTTTCGCATCTGTTTCATCCGCAGAAGGACCTGATTCCCATTCTGGAACGTCAGGCCGGACTGCTCACCCAGAGCGCCAAGCTCTTTTCTCTCATGCAGGAGACGCTGGATCCCAAGCGTTGGAAGGATACTTTCCAGGAGATGCGCAGCCTTGAACACCAGGGAGACGCCCTGCTCACGGAGTTCCGCGAGCAGATTGCCCAGATTGTCTCCATGCGCACCGGCCCCCGCCGGGAATTCACGGCCATCTCCATGGCGATGGATGACCTTCTGGATGTCCTGAAGGACTGCTCCAATGCCATCAATATCTATAAGCCAG
Source organism: Bacteroidales bacterium (assembly GCA_017553545.1). Classification (GTDB taxonomy): domain Bacteria; phylum Bacteroidota; class Bacteroidia; order Bacteroidales; family UBA932; genus Cryptobacteroides. The sequence continues at coordinate 35,623 of JAFZKT010000061.1, forward strand.
CCAAGATAGACGATCAACTGAAGGAGCTGACCCGCATTATTCTGGGCGAAACGCTGGCCATCCAGCAGATGATGTCCCTGCTGGGAGAAATCAAGAACAATGCACGCGCGATTTCTTTGCAGGCGGACCGGGTGAAGGAACTGGAGCACGATGCAGACGAAGCCTATGAAGCCTACGTGGGACACATCTTCTCCGAGGAACCGGACCTCAGGGAAATGACCAAGTACAAGAACCTGGCGGAATTATATGAAAAAGCCACGGACTCCGGAAAACACGTGGCGGACTGCGTCAGAATCCTGGTGATGCGGTTTGTATAAAAAAGGGGTCTGGCAAAACGCCAGACCCTTTTTCTTTAACCTCCGAAGTTGTCGAAGAAGATGCTTTCGGGTGCGACTCCCAGGGAATCCAGCAGGTCGCACACGCACTTGGTCATCATGGGCGGACCGCACATGAAATACTTGATGTCCTCGGGGGCCTCGTGGTCCTTGAGGTAGGTTTCGTTCATTACGTTGTGAACGAAGCCGGCGGTGTATTTCACGCCTGCGGCATCCGCTGCCGGATCCGGACGGTCCAGGGCCAGATGGAAGTGGAAGTTCGGGAATTCTTTCTCAATCTGTGCGAAATCTTCCAGATAGAAGGCTTCCACCAGCGCGCGCGCACCATAGAAGAAGTGCACGGGCTTTTTGGTCTTGAGCGTCTTGAACAGGTGCATGATGTGGCTGCGGAGGGGAGCCATGCCGGCGCCGCCGCCCACGAAGATGTATTCCTGGGTGTCAGGGTCGTCCTTCGGCAGCAGGAATTCGCCGTAAGGGCCGCTGATCCACACTTTGTCGCCCGGCTTGCGGGAGAATACATAGGTGGAAGCGATGCCCGGAGGCACGCCCGGTACGAATTTGAACACGCCCTTGGGCTGGCTGCGGTCGAACGGAGGCGTGGCAATACGCACGTTCAGTTTGATGACGTCCTTCTCTGCGGGATACGAGGCCATCGAATAAGCGCGGATGGTGGGTACGGTATTCTTGAACTTGAGGCCCGTGATGCCGTACTTGTCCCAGTCGCCCTTGTAGATATCGGCGACGCCCATGTCTGCGAAATCGGCCTCATATTCGGGGATGTCGATCTGGATGTATTCGCCGCTCTTGAAGTCTATGTGCTCGCCTTCGGGGAGTTTCACGGTGAATTCCTTGATGAAGGTGGCCACGTTCTCGTTGGAGATGACCTCGCACTCGAGTTTCTTCACGCTGAGGGCGCTTTCCGGGACGGCGATTTCAATGTTGTCTTTCACCTTCACCTGGCAGCCCAGACGCCAGCCTTCCTTGATTTGTTTGCGGGAGAAGAAGCCCGTTTCCGTGGGAAGGATGGTTCCGCCGCCGGAGAGCACCTGCAGTTTGCACTGGCCGCAGTTGGCCTTGCCGCCGCAGGCGGAGGGGAGGAAGATACCGTGGTCCGCGAGGGTGTGCATAACGTCGCCCCCCGGGGTCACTTCCAGTTCCTTGGCGCCGCCATTGATATTGATCTTGACGGTGCCGGAAGGGGTGACGGCCGCCTTGATGACCAGCAGAAGGGCCACAAGCAGCAGTGTTACCACTACGATGACTGCGATAGAAGCAATGATAGTATTAGTCATATCGGTTCCCTCCTACAGTGAAATGCCCATGAAGGTCATAAAGGCCATGCCCATCAGACCCACGGTAATGAATGTGATGCCCAGGCCCTTGAGGGCAGCCGGGACATTGGAGTAACTCATCTTCTCCCGGATGGCCGCCAGCGAAACGATGGCCAGGAACCAGCCGATACCGGAGCCCAGCGCATAGACGCTGGCTTCGCCGATGTTTAGGAAGTCTTTCTGCTGCATGAACAGGGAACCGCCCAGGATGGCGCAGTTCACGGCAATCAGCGGCAGGAAGATGCCCAGCGACGAATAGAGTTCAGGCGAGAATTTCTCCACCACCATTTCCACAATCTGCACGATGGCCGCAATGACGGCGATGAACACGATGAAGCTCAGGAAACTCAGGTCCACGCCCTTGATGAGTTTGTCCGGAGCCAGCACATAGGTGTTCAGCAGATAGTTGATGGGGAGGGTGACCAGCAACACGAAGATAACCGCGACGCCCAGGCCTGCAGCCGTCTTCACGCTTTTCGATACCGCCAGGAATGAGCACATTCCCAGGAAGTAAGCGAAAATCATGTTGTCCACAAAGATGGACTTTACGAATAAGCTAAGATATTCCATAAGGCGTAACGGTTATTTGTCTTCCTGCAGGTCTTTCTGGATGCTGCGCTGCACCCATACGATGCATCCCAGGAGGATGAGCGCGAAGGGCGGCAGGATGACCAGGTTGTTGGGGGTATACCACTTTGGATCAAGAATCGTGACGCCGAAAAGGGTCCCGCTGCCGAAGAGCTCGCGGAAGAAGGCGACGATGAGGAGGATGAGGCCGTAGCCGGCACCGTTGGCGATGCCGTCCAGGAAACTGGGCCAGGGCTTGTTGCCCAGGGCAAAGGCTTCGATGCGGCCCATCACGATACAGTTGGTAATGATGAGGCCGATGTATACGCTCAGTTGCTTGTCGATGGCGTAGGTAGCTTCGAAGCTCTTAAGGATCTGGTCCACCAGAATAACCATCATGGCCACCACCACCAGTTGTACGATAATACGAACGCGACCGGGAATGGTGTTGCGCAGCAGCGAGAGAATAAAGCTGGAGATGCCGCAGACCACTATCACGGAGAGGGCCATCACCAGCGCACCCTTCAGGGTGACGGTGACCGCCAGGGAAGAGCAGATGCCCAGCACCAGGACGGTAATGGGATTGCCCTTGAAAATGGGATTCAGAAGTGTTTCTTTCAGTTTCATGGCTTACTCCTCCGTTTGGGTTTCGGGTTCTGTTTCATTGTGATGGTGCTTGCAGTTCCCGCAGTGGTGCTTCTTGGGCGCATTGGCCTGGAAGTACTTGGCGTAGGCGGCCAGCCAGGTGTCGATGGCGGCGTCAAGGCCCTGCGAAGTCATGGTGGCGCCGGAGATGGCGTCAATCTTGTTATCCTTGACGGAAGTACCGTCGGCCTCCTTGGGAGCGCCGCCCTTTACGATGTCAAAGACGTTCTTCGCGGAGAAGTCCGCGCTTTCACCGATGAACCGGGCCTGGAAGGAAGGGTCGTCCTTGATCTTCGCGCCCAGACCGGCGGTTTCGCTTTCGTGGTCGAAGTAGGCGCCGCCGATGGTGACGTTGTCGGCCTCAAAGGAGATGTATCCCCAGATGGGGCCCCACAGGCCGGCACCGTAGATGGGAACCACCGTACGGCCGTTCTTGAAGACGAATACGGGAATGGCAGGAGCTCCGGTGGCGTTGGCGCCGCCCTTGATGTTGTAGTTCTGCCGTTTGAGTTCCTTGGGACTGTAGACGTCCAGTTTTTCACGGGCGATGCTAAGCGTATCCACTATGTTGCCGACCGTGTCGATGACGAAGGCTTTTTCAATCTCCCGGGCATACAAGTCCAGTTTTTGGGCGTTGCTCAGCAGATCCAGCGAGTCCTTGGTGCAGATACGGGCCGCAGTGAGCATCTGGGAGATGGTCTCTGCCTTTTCGTTCGCTTCCTGCTTGGCCTTGAGGCTTTGGGAAACGAACGCCAGGAGTGCGGCCACCACCACCACGATGAGGGCGGTGTAGATAACAGTGTAGATGTTGTTATTGGTATTCATGGCTCGCGTACTTTTAGGCTTTAAGTGCTTTCTTTGCCCGGCGCGACATGTGGGCCGAAACCACACAGTGGTCGATGAGCGGGGCGAAGGTGTTCATCAGCAGGATGGCCAGCATCATGCCCTCCATATAGCCGGGGTTCCACAGGCGCACCACAACGGCGAGGGCGCCGATGAGGAAGCCGTAGATCCACTTGCCGCATTCCGTCTGGGCAGCGGTGACGGGGTCTGTCGCCATAAAGACGGAACCGAAGAGGAAGCCGCCCATCACAATCTGATAGTAGCAGGGGAGCGCGGTGGCGCCGGCGAGCCAGCCCAGCCAGCCCACCAGCAGGCCGCCGGCGATGCTGGAGACCATGATCTTCCAGGAAGCCACACCCGTCCAGATGAGGAGGATGGCGCCCAGCAGGATGGCCACCACGCTGGTTTCACCGGTGCTGCCGGGGATGAAGCCCCAGAACATATCCATGAAGGAATACTGTCCCACGGCGCCCGTGGCGGCGTCGAAGGTGCCGTCGTGGGCGATGGCCAGCGGCGTTGCGGCACTGATGGCGTCAACGTCTCCCAGGCCCGCCCAGGTCTTGGAAACCCAGACGCTGGAGCCGGACATGCTGGAAGGATAGGAGAAGAACAGGAAGGCGCGCGCCACAAGGGCGGGGTTCCAGATGTTCATGCCGGTGCCACCGAAGACCTCCTTCACGAAGATGACGGAGAAGGCGGTAGCCAGGGCCAGCATCCACAGCGGAACGTCCACGGGGACGATGAGCGGAATCAGGAAACCGGTGACCAGATAGCCTTCGTTCACTTCTTCGCCGCGGATTTGGGCCGATGCGAACTCGATGGCAAGGCCCACTGCATAGGATACCACGAACAGGGGCAGCATCCGCAGGAGACCGTAGAAGAACTTATGGAAGAAGCCCCACTCCAGGCCGTAGAGCGTGGAGGTCTGCAGACCCACGTTGTACATGCCGAAGAGCGCGGCGGGAATGAGGGCCACAACCACCATGATCATCACGCGCTTGAGGTCGATGCCGTCCCGCACGTGGGCGCCCTTGGCCGTTACAGTGCCGGGAACCCGCAGGAAGGTGTCGAAAGCGTCGATGGAAGAATGCAGCCAGTACAGCTTGCCGCCTTTTTCAAAAAGGCCAGGTTTTTTCTCGTCTGCCATAGCTTATGCCATTTCTTTGATCATTAGGTCGATACCTTTCTGGATATAGGCCTGGATCTCGTTCTTGGAAGGATCTACATAGTCGCACAGGGCCAGATCTTCGGGCAGCACTTCATAGATGCCGAATTTCTCCATCTTCTCGATGTCTCCTGCCAGGCAGGCCTTGATGAGGTAGATGGGGAAGATGTCCATGGGGGTGACATCCTCGAAGCATTTGGTCTCCACGAATGCGCGGGGACCGCCGTGGACGTTGGTGTCCATGTCGTACAGCTTGTCCGGGGTGAGCCAGGAGAAGTAGCACATGGAGCTGCTGAAAACGCCGGGACGGATGGGCTTTGCCCAACCGAACCACTCACGCTCGTGTCCTTCATGGATGAGGGTGAGCTGGTCCTGGAAGTAGCCCAGATAGCCGTCCGCGCCCAGAATTTCGCCGGAAAGGACGTCGCCGCCGATAACGCGCACATCCGGAAGGACGTGGGCGATGTCTTGGACGGGCGTTCCGGGAACGCATTCCACATAGCCGTGCTTGGTGGCGTCGGGTCCGGTGACGGCGACCTTGCGCTTGAGCTCAAGTTTGCCGGTGTTGATCAGGTGGCCGATGGCTGCCAGGAGCACGGGCTTCACGGTCCACACGGTCTCGCCCTTCTGGATGGGGGCGATGTGGCTGATCTGTACGCCTACGTTACCCGCGGGGTGAGGGCCGCTGACGATGTGGATGTTCGCGTTCTGCAATTTGGCGAAGATGGAATCATCGGCCTTCACGCTCACGTGCACGGGGGCGATCATTGCCAGGGCGTCCACGCCGGACTGGAGGTCTTCCAGGGAGCCTGCGAGGGTGAATTCCGGAACCGCCGCCAGGGGAGCGGTGTTAAAGGTGGAGATGAAGATGGCCTTCGGGGCCGCATCCTGGGCCGCCATCACGCCGTAGGGGCGCTGGATGAGGCCGCACCACAGACCGCTTTTCATGAGGAGGGCTTTCACTTCCTCCGCATCCTTGGGGGCCTTTTTGCCGAAGTCCACGAAACTCTGCTTGGCATCGGCCTCAACCAGCACGGCCAGGAGTTTGCGCTTGGCACCGCGGACGACGGCCTTCACCTTTCCGCTGACGGGGCTGGTGAGGAGCACCTCCGGATGAAGTTTGTCCGCCATCACGGGCGAGCCGGCCTTCACCGGATCCCCTTCCTTCACCAGCAGCCTGGGAACCAGGCCGGCGAAATCCGTGGGTTTCACGGCAACAATGTCCGGAAGCACGCTCTTGATGACAGCGGGGGCCGCTTTTCCCTTGATGGGAATATCCAGCCCTTTTTTCAAAACAAGATGGTTTGACATTATTGAAAAATGATTTTATGTATTTGCCTTAAAATACCGTGCGAAGTTACGAAAATTTTCGCTAATTTCGCATACAATTCTAGAGGAAGAGATGAGTGAGATTCTGAGCGCCTTAAATCCCGAACAGCTGAAAGCTGTAACCTGCACCGAAGGACCCATGCTGATAGTAGCCGGGGCCGGCTCCGGCAAGACCCGTGTGCTCACTTCCCGCATCGCCTATCTGATTGAACAGGGAGTGGCTCCGGAACGCATCCTGGCCCTCACTTTCACCAAGAAGGCGGCCGGGGAGATGAAGGACCGCATCGGGCTTTTTGTGGGGGAGCGCCAGGCCCGCAGAATCTGGATGGGCACCTTCCATTCGGTGTTCATCCGCTTCCTCCGGGAGTATGCCGGTGTCATCGGCTTTCCTGCCACTTTCACCATTTACGATACGCAGGATTCGGTGAGCTGTCTGAAGACTTGCGTCAAGGAAATGAACCTGGACGACAAACTCTACAAGCCCAAGGAGATTCTGTCCCGCATTTCCCGTGCAAAGAATGATCTGGTGACCCCGACGCCCTACATGAACGGCGTGGGCGGCTACCGGGAAGACGACAACAAGCATAAGAAAGGGGAGATTTACCGCATCTACGCCCTCTACTGCCAGAAATGCAAGCAGTCCGGGGTGATGGATTTCGACGATATCCTCCTCTATATGAATATCCTGCTGAAGCAGAGCCCAGAGGCGTTATCGGATATCGCCGGCCGTTTTGACCATATCCTGGTGGATGAGTATCAGGACACGAACCTGGCGCAGTATTTCATTCTTCGGAAGCTGGCCGCGCATCATCAGAACCTCTGCGTGGTGGGGGACGACTCCCAGTCCATTTATGGCTTCCGCGGGGCGCAGATCCAGAATATCCTCAACTTCCGGAAAGACTTTCCATCGGCCCGTACCTTCCGCCTGGAACGCAATTACCGCAGCACGGCCAACATCGTGAACGCCGCCAATGCCCTGATCGCCCACAACGAGGGCCGCATTCCCAAGAACTGCGTCTCCATGGGCGAGGAAGGGGAGAAGATCCATATGGTGCACTGCTATACGGAGCAGGAGGAGGCCATGCAGATTGCATCGACCATTCTTTCGCGCATCCGCGAAGACGGCGCCCAATATGAAGATTTTGCCATTCTCTACCGTACTAACGCCCAGTCGCGGGCGCTGGAAGAGCAGCTCCGCCGGCGGAACATCCCGTATATGATTTACTCCGGCAATTCCTTCTTTGAAAGGCTGGAGGTGAAGGATATGATGGCCTACTTCAAGCTGGCGGTGAATCCTTCGGATGACGAATCTTTCAAGCGCGTGGTGAACAAGCCCACCCGCGGCATCGGAGAAACCTCCCTGCAGGCCCTGGCCCTCGCCGCCCGGGACAATGGGCTGTCGCTCTATGCGGCGGCTTCGCTTCCTTCGCTGGAGCAATATGGTTTGAAGGCTGCGGCCATTGCCAAGATCCGTTCTTTCTGTGCGTTGGTGGAGGCTGCAGCGGCGCAGGCGCCCTCGGCCGAAGCTTATGGTCTGGCCGTTTCGCTGGCCCAGGACAGCGGGCTCTATCTGTTCTATAAGGCGGATACCTCCGTGGAGGGCCAGTCCCGTTTCGCCAACGTGCAGGAACTGCTGGACAGCGTGAAGGCTTATGAAGAAGAGGTTCAGGCTTCCGCAGAGCCGGATGAGCCTGTGCATGTTACCCTGGCGGACTATCTGGAGAACGTCTCCCTGCTCTCCAACGTGGACGTGGCGGAGGACGAAACCGCCAACCGCGTGGCCCTGATGACCATCCACACGGCCAAGGGCTTGGAGTTCCCGTATGTTTTTGTCTCCGGAATGGAGGAGAATCTGTTCCCTTCCGGTGGATGGCTGGTAACGCCAAAAGACCTGGAAGAGGAACGCCGGCTGTTCTATGTGGCCATCACCCGCGCAATGAAGGCCGTCTTTTTGAGTTTCGCGGATACCCGCATGCGCAACGGCAAACACGAATCCAATTCCCCCAGCCGTTTTTTGCGTGAGCTTGCGCCGCAGTATCTGGATAAGCCGCTGATGCGTGAAGGCTTGGGCTCCTCGCGCTTTGAGCCCGGCTCTTCGCGCGTCATGCCCGACCCGGATCGGGCATCCCGTGGGTTCGGTTTTGGCTCCCGCGGTAGTTTTGGTGGCGGTTTCCCGAGGCGGGACGCTCCCTCTCGCTTCGCCGCCGGAGGCAACACTCCTTCGGTCGCTAAAAAGAAGGCCGATGCTCCCTCAGGAGTGTCGTCCTCCTCTGCGAAGCCCCCGGTCATAGACCCCTCGTTCGTCCCGGACCCGATGTCTTCCTTCAAGGCCGGTGACCGCATCGAACATAACCGTTTCGGTGCCGGTGAAGTGTTGGAAATCATGGGCGAAATGCCAGACCTCAAAGCCAAAGTCCGCTTCGACCAATACGGCGAAAAACTCCTTCTCCTCAAGTTCGCCAAACTTCGCCATATCTAGGGTTTGTACCGCTGGAGCGTAAGTCGCTGATTAATAGTGAGATGCAGAAACTAGGGTGCACCGCCAGGTGCACCCTATGTTTTGGAAGTGATTGATTCAGAGAGCGTTGCGATCCAGCTAATCCTCGAGATTCAGCAAACGGACGGTGGCGGACCAGAGGCGCTCGTCCAAAGAAGGGGTGAGATAGCGGCGGGGGATGGGGCGGTCTGAACGGCCGACAAAGTAACGGGGTTCGCCCACCGAAGAGAACAGCGCGCGGAGGGCGGGCTGGACGCCGGTAGCGGGCTTTTTGCAGAGGGGTTTGAAGAAGATGTCCGCGAGGGGATCGAACCAGTGGCCCATATCAATCATGTCGGAGGCTACGACACCGGGGTCTGCCAGGTGCACCTGCAGCGCGGGGTGACGGCGTTTCAGTTCCAGGGCCGATGAAAGCAGGGCGCGTTTGGCGCGGGCGTAGGTGCCCAGCTGGGAAAAATCGCGAGCGGAGGGTTGCAGATAAGACGACTCCGACAAACCTGCAAAACGACAGGTCAAAGACACCATATAAACAATTCGGGCATCCGCCGGCAAAATAGGCAGCAGTAGGGAAGTCAGCAGCCAGGGCCCGAAGTAGTTCACGGAAAAGGTGTTCTCGAAGCCGTCATCGGTCAAAGAATAGCCTTTCGATATCACACCCGCATTGTGGAAGACGGCGTTAATCGGGCACGCCGGAGCGTTGGCGGAATCGCCCTTAATGGAAGCGGCGAATGACCGCACAGACTCCATAGAAGCCAAATCCAAATGCCGCACAACGATATCCGCCGAAGGAACCCGCGAGAGAACCGAAGACCGTACCGCCTCCGCCTTGGCAAGATTCCGGCACGCCATCAGCACGGGGATGCCACGGGAGGCGAGGGCTTCCACGGCCGCCGCGCCCATTGCGCCGGTGGCGCCTGTTATGAGATATCGGCCCGTCATTTCCCGGCCCATCGCGCCTCCGCTTTCGAAACCTCGCGGGCAAGCGGGGCGGGTAAATCTGCCACGCAGCGGTGGCATTTCATTTCGCGGCCATACATCCGGCCGATGCAATAGTTCGAGTGTCCGCACTCGCTCCTGGTGATTTCCCCGCTGTGGAGCTTGTTCACGAAATCCGTGTCCCGCACCAGCGCGCGGGCAACCTGCAGGCCCTGGAAGCCCGCCGCCAGCACTTCTTCCATCTTATTCAAAGACACCAGCCCGCCCACATAGATGAGAGGCAGTGAAACCGCTGCCCGGAAACGTTTGGCTTCCTCCAGGAAATAGGCTTCCTTATACGGTACGGTGGGGATGATGACCCGCCCCATCAGCCGGGCGATAATCTTGACGGCCCAGTCGGTCTTCCAGGACGGGTAATAAGAAAATGCTTTGAGAGGCATGGCCCCGCGCATCACTTCCATGGGCGCTTTGCTCACGAAGCCGGCCGACAAAACGATGGCGTGCACCCCCAGCCTTTCCAGCTCGCGGGCCACTTCCAGGCACTCCGGCTCCTGCATTCCGCGGCGGAATCCGTCGTGCATGTTCATCTTCACGATCACGCCCATGTCGTCCCCGGCGGCCTCCAGTACGCGACGGATAACCCGCTGCATAAAGCGCATCCGGTTCTCCAGCGAACCGCCGTAGGAGTCCCGCCGATGATTGGTGTAAGGGGAGAGAAACTGGCTGATGAGATAGCCGTGTCCGGCGTGGATTTCCACGCAGTCGAAGCCGGCTTCTCGGGCCAGGTTAACCGCCGTGCCGAAGTCTTCTACCAGCTGGTCGATGTCCTTCACGGAAAGCCGACGGACAAAGGTGGGGGAGTAGAGATTAAAGCCCCCGGAAGCGCCCACGGGCATGCATCCGCAGGTGGAGCGGTGCGTCATATTGCCGCAGTGCCCCAGCTGGATGGAGCATTTTGCGCCCTCCGCGTGCACGGCGTCCGTAATCTTGCGGAGTCCCGGTACAATCTCTTTCCGCATCCACAGCTGCCCCCGGAATGAAAGGCCGCTCTGGCTCACGGAAGCATAGGCGAGGGTGGTCATTCCCACGCCGCCCCGGGCTACGGCCGTATGGTAGTCGAACAGCTCCTGCGACGGGCTGTTGTTATGCGCCATATTCTCAAAAGCTGCCGAACGGATAACCCTGTTCCGAAGCGTAACAGGACCAATGGTAACAGGCGTAAAGACCGAAGACTCAATCATATCAATAGATAAAAGGGATCATCCGCTTCACCTTGGCAGTATCCAGCTGGCCGGGGAATTCGCGGAGATAATAGTCGTAGATACGGGCGGCGCGCGGCGCCAGGTTGGCGAAGGTCCAGAGGGCGAAAACGGCCCCCGCCCAGGACCAGGTGAGGATGGCGAAGCCCACCCATTCCAAAAATTCGCCCAGGTAATTGGCGCTGGTCACATAGCGGAACATACCGCCGCGAGGAAGATAATGCGCCGTGTCCCCGGGCTTGCGGAGATGGCGGATAATGGAGTCCGACTGGATGTTCACGAACATTCCCGTGAGGAAAAGCGCGGTGCCGGCCCAGAAAGGAATGCTGTAAAGCCAGTCCGACGGGTAATAATCCAACGGGGAAACGTAGAAGATCCAGCCGCCCTGCATGAATGCGTTCAAGGTGTTGAACAGCACGCCCATCAGGATGATGCTGAGGGGCATCCGGCTGTGGCCGCTCAACTTTAAAGGATAGATGAACGAGCGGTGGAAGTAGTGGGTTTCAAACAGGATCAGGAATGCCAGCCGGACAAAGTCGGCCCGACGGTCGGAGAACCACCATAGCAGGAGCATAGCCACAAATACCGGGGATTCCATCAGAAACCAGCCCAGATGGTTGTCCACCGAAGGTCCCCATTTGGCGTTGTAGAACTTCCCGTAGCCCGCATCTACGAAGAACAGGCAGATGAAGACCACCACGGCCACAAGGGCCATTATTGTCAGGAACCAATGGAACATCATTCGGGATACTCCAGTCTGATATTATCCACCCACAGGGTATTCCCCAGGGCGCCCACGAAGGCGCCTTGACTGCCGGCCGTAATCTGCAGGACGGCATGCGTGCAGGGGGTGTTTTTGTCGGCCCATCCTTCCTCTATGATGGGTTTTACCTTGCCGCGGCTGTTCACGGCGTAAAGCGAACGGTCCCCGGTCAGGAGATTCATCCCCGCAGCGAGGGCGCCGCTTTCACGGGGATTTCCGTAGATCATTTGCACGCGGAAATCCTTTTGCCAGTCCGTGCTCCGGAAGATGCGCCGGACGCCGGTGGCTACCCGCTTGGCGTGTATGTTACCTTTGCTGTCCTCCCATCGGTATTGGAGGATAAGGAGAATCTGACAGGGGTCCTCTCCCGGGAACTCCTCCTGCTTGAAAGTGGTTCCTTTGGTGAGGATGCCGGTGTTCGGCAGATAGGCTTTGTAGTCCAGCAGGAGGGCCGATGGCCGCTTGGTAAAGGGGATGCCCCAGTCTATATAGGAATAGGGTTTCGATACCCCGGTGACGGGTTCCAGCATTTTCCCCCAGTAGAGGGCGCCGGTAGCCAGTACCTTGATGTCTATCAACCCTGCAACGCTGCAGGTGGCAAAGCGGGTGGAGAGGCGGGCGCATTTTCCCGTGGGGCCGTTTTCGGGCTCCATGGTTACGCTGGCCTGAACTACGCCCATCACACGGGCCCAGGCGTTGGACGAAGCCCAGATGGTGGTTTTGAGGGGCCCCACCGTGTAGAGGGTGCGCGTATTGCCGCCCACGATGCCCGATTCCTTGATGGACCGCGTGGTCCACTGCTCAAAATCCCCGTTGGGGACAGTTTCGATGCGTTGGGCATGGAGCGGCAGGATGGCACTCAGCAGCAAAACAATGGTTATTTGAATCTTTTCCATAGGGCGGCGATTATAAATCCGGGAAGAAGGGCGATCAAGGCTGGAAGCCAGATGTTCATGGCCGATGGGCAGACGACGCGGCGTCCGTGGAACAGGGCCCTCAGAGCCCTTTTTACCAGCCAGCGGGGCGTATGAATGAGGCGAATCTTCACCCCGAAGTTCAGCCATTTTTCGCTGAGCCGATAGAGGGGCGTGGCGATGGCCGCGGGGCATACGGTGGTGAGCGTCACTCCATAGGGCTTCAGTTCATAGGAAAGCGAGCGGCCGAAGGATTTAAGGTAGGCTTTTGTAGCCGAATAGACTGTGATGCCGGGGGCGGGGATACGGGCAGCCATCGACGACATGTTCAGGATGCGTCCGCTGCCGCGCTTTTTCATCGCGTTCCCAAAGAGGAGGCAGGTGCGGGTGACGGTGACCATGTGAAGGTTCATCATCGCCTGGACGCGGTCTATATCGGCCTCTTCCAGCTCCTTGAAAAAGAACATGCCGGCGTTGTTGATGACGATGTCCGGCAGTTCCTGGCACCAGGAGAAGAGTTCATCGGCTGCATCGGCCTTCGAGAGGTCCTGAAAACGCGTGGTGACCTTGACTTTCTTGCCGAGTTCGGCCACCGCGGCGGCCAGTTCCTCCTGCCGGTTACTCACCAGCACAAGGTCATAGCCTTTGTCGGCCAGCTGCCTTGCGAACTCCAGCCCCATGCCGGAACTTCCGCCTGTTATCAACGCCTGCATATTATGACAATACTGTCGTGAAGATTCTGTCCTTGCTGACAAACCTGTCATACAGGAACAGGCAGAAATTGACTACCAGCAAGACGCTGCATCCCGCCACTCCGGCAGATCCGTAAAGGAGATCGTTGGCCGGGGTGACGACCATGGCCGTTACTCCCGCGACCGCATTGATGGTCCCGTGCATAATGGCGGCGACGATAACGGAGCCGCTTTTCTTCCGGAAATACATTAGCATCAGCGTGAGCAAAATGCAGACAACGACCATCATGAAAACGCCGGCGACCGGATGCTGCGGATAATTGTGTCCGTTCAAAATGAGGGGAGCATGCCAGAATCCCCAGATGACCCCAATCCACAGGGCCGCCGAAAGAAACTTCTTTCCCTTGAACTCCTTCATCAGGAAGCCACGCCAGGCGATTTCCTCGCCAAAGGCGAAGATGGCGTTTATGGTAATGCCGGCTAGCAGGCCACTGAATAATGTGATTCCGATGAGGGTCCAGACATCGGCCCCTTCCGGCATATTCTGGAGGGATTTCTGCACCATTTCGCCATCCGGAGTCCATTGGGCTCCCGGCATCCAAAGCGTAACATCCAGCGTTAGCATGGCGATGACCGGCATCAGCAGCCAGCCAATCCACCACCAGCGGTTCAGCTTGAAGGATATGCCCAGACCTTTTAAGACAGGCTCCTTGAAAATCAGTTGCGTAAAAATGACGGCTAACAGGGGGATGAGCATGGCCCCCGCGCTGAGAACAATTCCCTTCAGTGCATCGAGAGGACCCGAATCCGCGGTGTCGGTCGCCGCTCCCATGGCCGGCGCGCCGATGTAATGCATTACCAGTCCAACGGCTACCATCGGCAGGAAAGCCAGAAGGAGAAAGACAATCAGTTTCTTGGTATTCACTTCACGTCCTTTTTATACTATGCAAATTTAGTAATAATCCGCAATAATAATTTGGAGTTTCCGAAAAAACGTTTTACCTTTGCAATCCCAAACCGCGGAGTAGAGCAGTCGGTAGCTCGTCGGGCTCATAACCCGGAGGTCGTTGGTTCGAGTCCAGCCTCCGCTACTAAAAACAATCGGCAGCCATTCCGGCTGCCGATTTCATTTTTGTGAATGGACGTCATCAACCTGCTTGACATACACAGCCGCGAGGAGTTGTACGAGTGGTATCTGGAGAATCACGACAAAGTCGGAGATTTCTGGCTTCGCGTGAACCGGGCAGCGGCAGACTGCCCTGGAGTGGTGCGGTATGTGGATGCCGTGGAGGTGGCCCTTTGTTTCGGATGGATTGACAGCACGATGAAGAGCATCGATGACGGGAAACCGGTTCAGCATTTTACGCCGCGCCGCAAGCGGAGCAACTGGTGCGAACGGAACCTGATCCGCTGCCGACGTCTGGTTCAATTGGGAGAAATGACACCCGCCGGATTAGCGGCGGCGCCGGATTTGGACCCTTCTCGTTTTGTCTTTGAAGACTGGGTGCTGGACGCCATCAGGGCCGATGAAAAGGCTTGGAACACCTACATCTCTTTTCCTGAGGCCTACCGACGCATCCGGGTGGATTATATTCAGCACTATCGGCAAACCGGTCGGGAGCAACAGGCGCAGAAGGCCTTGCAGCGCTTTGTCCAGGATTGTCATGCCGGGAAGATGCAATCAGGTTGGGATGATTTTGGAAGATTAAAAGGGTGAAACACATACCCAACATAATAACCATCCTCAGAGTCCTTGGGGCCGCCATTGCCACCTTTGCAGCCATTCAGGAAGGCCATATTATCAGAGTTTTTTCTTAACTTTGCATAAAAAGGGTTTACAATGCTGATTCTTAACACTCCAATTACAAAAGCAGTTTTGAAAGAGTATGCCGCCAACACGTTTGGAGACATGATTAAATGCGTGGCGGATGTGGATAAGGGATTGCTTGCTGTTGATGCAGATCTGCACGCAGATCTTGAGCGGTTGTTACTTGAGAATGGTTCTCAGCAGACGTCACTCTGGGGATTTAACCTGTATCCCGATGAAACTGGCGATGGTTTTATCGAATACGATTCGCTCATTAACATTCGCTCATGGCAGGGAAACCCCTCAAGGGATGTCTTGGATCAGGATGTAAGAGACAGGATTGCAAGCATTGTTGATACGTTCATAATAGAATAATGCAACATCAGGATCTTGAAAACGGTCGGTGGGCCGAATTGACTTTTCCGCAGCAGATGGCGAATATCGGCAGCGAGACTTCCCGCATCTATCGGGCTTTGGAGGCCGGAAAGGAATCCCGGGCCGAGAGCGCGTTTGCCCGTTTTCAGGAACTGATTGATCTCACAATCAAATATGGCCGTATAAAGGCCTCTCCGTGGCTTCGGTCTGCCATGTTGGAGGAACTATGCCGTTTCAGGGAACTCTACTGCAAGGCATTCCTTGAACGGAACCTCTCTGAGCTGGCGGCATTCAATCGCTATCTTGACAGGTTTGCCCAGGCCGCTTAAAGCCGCATTATGGATAATAATAGAATTCTATTACGCCCCTGGCTGGAAAGCGATGCAGAGGCATTGTATAAGTACGCCTCGGATCCCGAGGTGGGGCCGCGTGCCGGGTGGCCGCCGCATAAAAGTGTGGAGGAGAGTCTGGAGATTATTCGGACAGTCTTTCGGGAAGCCACCAACACCTGGGCCATCGTATGGAAAGAAACCGGAGAACCCATCGGCGCTATGGGTTACGGCCCGTCCTGTGAGTGCAATCTCCCTGCCCGGGAGGGCGAACCCCTTATCGGTTATTGGGTGGGTCGGCCCTACTGGAATCAGGGCATCTGCACGGAGGCGCTCCGGATGATGATCAATCACATCCGCCAAACGACAGACATCAAGTCGCTAATCAGCGGCCATTTCATCGACAATCCGGCATCGGGCCGCGTGATGGAGAAGTGCGGGTTCATCCCCACCGGAGAAACCGTCGTGGACCCGAGTCAGGGCAGAGACACCCCAATACGCGTATTAAGATTGGAATTATGAAACGTATACTAACCATCCTCGCAGCGTTGACGCTTATGCTCACGGCCTGCGGACAAAACACCAAGAATATGAAAACCCTCGTTGCGTACTTCTCTGCCACCGGCACCACTGAGGCTGTTGCCAAGGACCTCGCCGAAGTTACAGGCGGAACGCTTTATGAAATCAAACCGGAAGTCAAGTACACCGCCGCAGACCTGGACTGGACTGTAAAGACTTCCCGCAGTTCGGTCGAGATGCAGGACAAGAGCTCCCGTCCGGCTATCGTGAAAGACTTGAAGGAGGCCGATTCCTATGACCGCATCTTCATCGGCTTCCCTGTCTGGTGGTACACAGCGCCAACCATTATTAACACCTTCATCGAGACCTATGGCTTTGAGGGAAAGACGGTTATCTTCTTTGCCACTTCCGGCGGCAGCACCATCGACAAAGCCAACCGGGATTTCAAATCGGCCTATCCCAAGATCAACTGGAAGGCGGGCAAGACGCTGAACTATGAGTCCAAGGCCGAAATCAAGGCCTGGGCCGAAGGGCTGGAATAGGTATATGAACCGCTTTTTCACCCTCCTGGCAGCAATGGCATTGCTGGCCATTGGCTGCAGCCCTGTACAGGACCGCCTGCAAAACGGTGACCTCATCTTCGTGGGCCTGCCCGTCGGCTATGACGCGGAAAGCGGGTCGATGGACGCCGCAATTGCATCGGCCACGGGAGAAAAGGATGCGCTGAATCTGATTCACGTGGCCATCGCGGAAGTAAAGGCCGACAGCATCTGGATTATCGACGCCACCATCGCTCGCGGGGTGGACCGTCACCCGCTGGATACCTTCCTGAGGGATTTTACGCTGCGGGACGGGAGCTATCCGGCGTTCATCGTCAAGCGGGTAAAGGGCGTGGATGCCGATGCCGCCGTGGAGCGGGCGAAGAGCTTCTGCGGCAGGGCCTACGACGTCCGTTTCCTGCCGGATAACGAAGACCTCTACTGCACGGAGCTGGTGCAGAAATGCTATCTGGATGCCGATGGGAACCCCGTTTTCGAGAGCGAGCCGATGAACTTCCTGGCCCCCGACGGAACCATGCCGCCCTATTGGGAATGGCTGTTCGGAAAATTGGGAACGGAAGTACCGCAGGGTCTTCCGGGTACCAATCCGCAGAAGATGGCGGAAGCTGCATGTCTCACTGATGTAAGTACACGACAATTATGAAGTCCGTCTTTATTTCTCTTTTATCAATCCTCAGCATTATCGGCTGCAAGGGTTACACCAACCTGAACATCGACGAGTTTGAAAAGATGATCGCCGAAGATCCTACCGTTCAACTTGTAGACGTGCGGACACCGGAAGAGTTCGCCGCGGGACATTTGGAGGGGGCCATCAACATTGACTGGAAGGCCGATGATTTCATGCAGAAGGCGGAAAGCCTGCTTTCCAAGGATAGACCCGTTCTGTTGTACTGCCGGAGCGGAAGGCGGAGCGCCGATGCTGGTGCCAGCCTGGATGCCGCCTCTTTCAAGGCATACAATATGCTGGGCGGTATTCTGGCCTGGACCGCAGCCGGGAAACCGGTTACAGTGGAATAGAATAATCGCCAGGTCTGAAGCCTGGCGATTTCATACTATTCCATGTCCTTCAGCCTCTCGTTGATGTTGTAAAGACTGCGAGACATATTGATTATCACTTTATTGATCGCCCATATAAAATAGTATGACAGGAGGATGGCAGCAGCTAATAATATGCCGACAGGGATATAATAGTACATCCTTCCCTTAAAGGCTATAAAGACGCATGACGCTAGCAGACCTATAGCAAATATCCAACCTGCCACCAGCAAGATTGTGAGCATTGTGTCCAAAAAAGTTTCCGCAAACGGGTTTACTTCAAAGCTGTCTCTTCTAACTATCCTTGTAGATTTTTCCGGTGCAATTCTCGCAGCCTTGTGCTCTTCGTTGAATGCTGTTTCCTGCGGGACAGGCTCCGGCTCTACAATACGTCTGCTGGGAGAAGGGACTGTCTCTACAGCCCTCAGATACCCTTCTGCGAAATCCTCAATATCCTGTAAGGTTTTGAAGAATAGCACAATGGGGAACTTGTTATCCTCCAGAGTATATATTTCTACTGCAGCATATGTTGACGGTGCATAGCTTTTGGCATTACTACAGGATATCCTCTTTCCTTGATAACTATGTTCTGCCGACCTGAAAACGGTCGCGAACGCCTTGACATCGGCCCTATTACTGATTTGAATGCTAATGGGAGGAATGGAGGTGTTAAATGCCTCTTCAACTTCTTCAACAAGCCGATGGGCATCGGCGAGTTTTTCTCTGGAAATGGTGATATTGCTCATACAACCTATTTTACAGTTATTCACAAAGGTGGCGGTTATTATGTTTGGGATGTGCTTCAATGCGACATCAGTTCCGGCACCGTCGCCCGGACGATATCTTCCAGGTAGTCCCGGTCATCCACGTTCGTGATATAGAAATGGTCCCCGGCGCCGGAGCACTGGTCCACGATGAATTGCACGAAATATGGGTTACAGGCCATAGTTTACAAGCTGGCTACCAGGATTTCCTTGATGTCCTTTTCCGTCAGCGGGACGTAGGCGTTCTCCAGCCATTCGTTCACGGCAATGTGGTGGGCCATTTCGTCCAGGCGGCTGTCGTCGATGCCCACCTCGCGAAGGTGCATGGGGATGCCGATGCCCTCAAAGAACTTATAGGTTTCGTCAATGGCCTTGCGGGCAATTTCCCAAGGGTCCAGCGAGGCGTCGATGCCAAAGACATTGATGCCGTATTTGACGAAGCGGGGGAGTGTGCGTTCGCTCAGGATATGTTTCATCCAGCGGGGCGTGATGATGGCCAAGCCCTCGCCGTGGGTGATGTCGTAGTAGGCGCTGAGGGCGTGCTCGATGCCGTGGCAGGGCCAGCCGCTCCCGCTATTTCCAAGCGCCAGGATACCATTGCAGCCATAGGTGCAGGCCAGCATCATTTCGGCCCGGGCGGTGTAATCCTCCGGATTCTCAAGGCATTTGCGCCCGTTGACCATCAGGCTGCGGAGCATGCTCTCGCAGAAGCCGTCGTTCAGCAGCGTGGCATCCTCCACGAAGTACTGTTCCATCACATGGTTCATGGCATCGGCGATGCCCGCGCAGGTCTGTTTCCGGGACACGGTAAAGGTATAGGTGGGATCCAGGAAGGACACCGCAGGATAAAGCAGCGGGTCTATATAGCCGATTTTGTCGTTGGTCTCAGTGCGGGAAATGACTCCGCCGGCGTCGTATTCGCTGCCGGTGGCCGCCAGCGTAAGGATATCCACGATGGGGAGGGCCGACTTTGCCTTCACCTTGTAGGAAATGAGGTCCCAGGGGTCTCCGTCATAGCAGGCCCCCGCGGCGATGGCTTTTGAGCAGTCCAGGACCGATCCGCCGCCCACGGAAAGGATTACGTCAATGTGGTGCTCTTTGCACAGGCGTACGCCGTCCAACACGCTGGGGTCATACTTCGGGTTGGGCTGGATGCCGGGGAGTTCTACAATCTCATAGCCCCGGAGCAGCTCCAGCACCTTCTGGTACAGGCCGATTTTCTTGATGCTGCCGCCACCGTAAGTAAGGAGGATTCTTTTGCCGAACTGCGTCATTACACCGGGCAGTTTCTCCACGACGCCCTTCCCGAAGATAAGGCGTGTCGGGGTCATATAGTCGAAACTCTGCATACTGTTTGTTTTTAGCAAATATAGCAATTCCCCCGTAAAAAGGAAAAACCAGCCTTCGCGGGCTGGCTTTGGAGCGGAATGCGAGGTTCGAACTCGTGACCTGCGGCTTGGGAAGCCGCCGCTCTACCAACTGAGCTAATTCCGCGTTGGGGTGCAAATATAACACTTTTTTCTTAACTTTGTGAAAAATTGAGCAAAATGGGAATCCAGAAGCCTTCCATCCCCAAGGGCACACGTGACTTCGGCCCGGCCGAAATGGCCCGACGCAACTATATCTTCGAGAGCATCCGCAGCGTTTTCCGCAGCTTCGGCTTCCAGGAAATCCAGACGCCTGCCCAGGAGAACCTTTCCACCCTGCTGGGAAAGTATGGGGAAGAAGGCGATAAACTGCTGTTCCGCATCCTCAATTCCGGCGATGCCTTTGCCGATGTGGACTTCTCGAAGCCCCTCACCCCGCAGGTGTGCGAAAAGGGCCTGCGCTATGATCTGACGGTGCCTTTCGCCCGTTACGTGGTGCAGCACCAGAATGAGATTTCCTTCCCCTTCAAGCGCTTCCAGATCCAGCCCGTCTGGCGGGCGGACCGTCCGCAGAAAGGCCGCTACCGTGAGTTCTACCAGTGCGATGTAGATGTGATCGGCAGCCGCAGCCAGGTGAACGAGCTGGAGTTGGTGCAGATGGTTGACGCCGTCTTCGCAAAGTTGGGCGTCCGCGTGAAGGTACACGTCAACAACCGCAAGGTCCTCACGGGCTTCGCGGAAATCGCCGGCGCTCCGGACAAAGTGGTGGACATCACCGTCGCCATCGACAAGCTGGATAAAATCGGCCTGGAGAAGGTGAAGGAAGAAATGGCTGCCAAGGGTTTGCAGGCCGATGGAATCGCGGTCATCGAGCAAATCCTCTCCCTGGGCGGCGCTTTTGCGGAGAAGCTGGCGGCTATGCGTGCCCTCTTCGACGGCGGCAGCGCATCGGGCATCCGTTCGGAGGTGGGCCTTCGCGGCCTGGATGAGGTGGAAGAACTCTTCGGCCTCATTGACGCGGCGGGCGTATCGGCCCCCGTGGAACTGGACCTCTCGCTGGCCCGCGGTCTCAACTATTACACCGGCGCCATCTTCGAGGTGAAGGCGCAGGATTGGGAAATCGGCAGCATCTGCGGCGGCGGCCGGTACGACAATCTCACCGGCATCTTCGGCCTTCCGGACCTCTCCGGCGTGGGCATTTCCTTCGGGGCGGACCGCATCTACGACGTCCTCGCGGGCCTGAATCTTTTCCCCGCCGCCCTGGAGCAGTCCACCACGCTGCTCTTTGCCGTGATGGGGGCCGATGAACTTCGTTATGTTCTCCCCATCGCAAAAGCGCTGCGGGACGCCGGCGTTTCAGTGGAAGTATATCCGGAAGCCGCCAAACTGCGCAAACAGTTCGAATACGCGGAGCGCAAGGCCATTCCTTTCCTCTCCATCAACGGCTCCTCCGAAATAGAGGCCGGAACAGTGAACATTAAGAATTTGGCTTCCGGCGAACAGAAGGCCTTCCCTTCACCCGTCATGCCCGGCCCCGACCGGGCATCTCTGGCCGACATCCTGGCCTTCCTCGCATAGACTGCGACGGGCATCGATGACCATCTTAAGCATAAAAACAACCCTTAGCGTGCTTAAGATGGTCAGCCCGTACCATCTTAAGCAAAAATACCTCTAAAATGTGCTTAAGATGGAATTCTTCCACATTTTTCTTATCTTTGTAAGAAACTAATAATCAAAGAAGATGAAACGTATCCTTATTGCCCTGCTGGCACTGGCGCTTGGCCTGAGCGCTGCGGCCCAGCAAACCGGACAGCAGAAAACCATTTACATTGACAGCGTGCCGTTTGAACTCACCTGGGTGGAAACCGGCACCGTCACCGTGCCTGCACACAAGGGCTATCGGACGCTCTCCTGGGACACGGAAAAGAAGCAGTACTGGATTGATACGAAACGTCCAATCGAAAACCCGCAACTGCCCAAGGTGACCAAGGAGGTGAAGGGATTCTGGATCAGTCGGCGTCTCACCAACGCACAGATGGCCCTCTTTAATTCAAAAGTGGCTTCGTCCGCCGATGTCTACAGGGAAGAGGATTTCATGAAGGACGGATTCTATTGCGTACGCTTTTTGGCCAGTGTCAGCGGCCTGGGCACCGACATGCCGCTCCTGGAAGATTGGTTGTATGCCCGGGAAGCGGGAGCCCTGCCGGATGTGGAGGAGGATGTCCCGGAAGGAATGCTGGGATTCCGGTGGACTACGCCCCAAGGGAGGAATGTCTTTTATCCCATCTACAATGCGGCCGATTTGGACTGGCCCTCCCATGTTATCACCTATAAAGAACGGGATGCGAACGGGAAGCTTACCAATAATATGAAAGGGAAATGGAAGGATTATAGGCATTGGACCGCTTCCCAGGCCTATGATACCCGCGGTGGCCGCCATTTCTGTACCACCCGCTTCATTGTCCGCGACCTTCCGGCGGGATTCGAGGGAAACAACACTTTCGGCGTTGTTCAGAAGAACGGAAAGTACGGTTATTGGTACTACAACAGACTGGAGATTGACTGCGCGTATGATGAGATACAAACCTCTCCCGACGGCCTCCTCCTGCGGCAGGGAAACAAGTGGGGCTTTTACTCTTTCCTGCACCGGAAATTCATTCCCGCTGAATACGACAGTATGAAGACGGTGGTGATTACAAATCCCAATAAGGCCCGATGGACAGGCCTTGAATTCGTGCAGGACGGCAAATGCGGCTTAATGCAGCTCTAGGGAGAGGTGGTGATCCCCGCCTGCTTGCGAAGGACTGATGTCAGCATGGATTACTGGCTCCGCTATTTAGGAACCGCCTCCTATAATCAGGCCAGGGAGAAGAAAGCCGCTGAACTGCGGGGAAAGCAGGGTGAGTTCGAGAAGACGGCCGATTTCCGGGCCCGTCAAGCGGATCCCGCTCTGCAGGAAGCGTACATCTCCAGGCAGCTGAAGGGCTATGAGCGCGAATACCTTCTGGGCGTCGTCGCGCAGAGCATCAAGGATGGTAAAGGCAGCATCGGCCTTCACTGGTATCCCTATAACCCCGACGAAGAGACATTCTCCTTCTGGCTCCCGATGACACCCTGGGGCTATTACAATCTGGCCGTCCCCGTGGCGGAGGCCCCTGCCTTCAAGGAATTCATCGACAAGGCCGACAGTAAAGCATTGCTGAGCACATGCTATCTCTGCGTCTGCAACGGCACCCAGCAGATTGCGCGCATCACCTTCACGCTCCCCAGCGGAAAAGTGTATGAGTATGTGAACCCGGACGTGACGCCGGAAACACCTCTGTATCCTTTCACGGAACTGGCGCCCGAATCCTTTCTGAACCCCGAGCCGAAACCGGCCCAATAATCAATGATGGACAAAAAGATTGCACTGAACCCCAACGAGGTTGTAAGTTTTTTGCAGAAGGCCCCGGAGACCTTCACGCGTGAGGATTTGTTGAAATTCGTCCAGGAACGCGGCATCCGGATGATAGACTTTATGTATCCGGCGGAGGACGGCCGGGTGAAAACCCTCAATTTCACCGTCAGTAATCTTGAGTACGCGGAAACCATCCTGGCGGAAGGGGAGCGCGTGGACGGATCCAGCCTGTTTCCGTCCTTTATCGAGGCCGGCAACAGTGACCTGTATGTGAAGCCGCGCTACAACACCGCCTTTGTGGATCCCTTCACGGAGATTCCCACGCTGTGCCTGCTGTGCAGTTTCTTCGACAAGAGCGGGGAACCCTTCGACTGCGCGCCGCACGCCACGCTCATGCGGGCCGAAAAAGCCTTTGAGGCTTCTACGGGGATGCAATTCGAGGCTATGGGCGAACTGGAGTACTATGTGATCAAGGACGAGGACGTATTGTTTCCGGCCACGGACCAGAAGGGCTACCATGAGAGCGAGCCCTTTGCCAAAATGAACGATTTCCGCCGCGCCTGTATGGACCACGTGGCCAAGACCGGCGGCCAGATCAAATACGGACACTCCGAAGTGGGGAACTTCACCCTGGACGGCAAGGTCTATGAACAGAACGAAATCGAGTTCCTGCCTTGTCCGCTTTACACTGCCGCAGACCAGCTGGTGCTGGCCAAATGGGTGATCCGCAATCTGGCCTACAAATGGGGCCTGGACGTTAGTTTCGCCCCGAAGATTACCACCGGGAAGGCCGGCAGCGGGATGCACATCCATATGCGTCTGATGAAGGATGGCCGCAATGTCACGCTGGCACCGGACAATCGTCTGAGCGAGGAAGCCCGCCGTGCCATCGCCGGGCTGATGAAGATGGCCCCGTCCATCACCGCTTTCGGCAACAAGAATCCCACCTCCTATTTTCGCCTGGTGCCGCATCAGGAGGCGCCCACCAACGTCTGCTGGGGGGACTGCAACCGCAGTGCGCTGGTACGCGTGCCCCTCGGCTGGAGCGCCGCGCTGGGCAAGCAGACCTTCGAAATGCGCAGTCCGGACTGCTCGGCCGATATCTATCAGCTGATGGCTGGATTATGCGTCGCTGCCCGTATCGGCCTGGAAATGCCCCGCGAAGAGGCTTTGAAGCTGGCCGATGAGACCTATGTGGACATGGACATCCACCGCAGCGAAAACGCCGCCCGGCTGGCTACGCTCAGGCAATTGCCCACCTGTTGCACGGAGAGCGCGGATTGCCTGGAGGCCGCCCGGAGCGTCTATGAGCAGGCCGATGTCTTCCGCCCGCGGATGATAGACGGCATCCTCAAGGCCCTGCGTTCTTTCCACGACGACAATCTGCACCGCGAAGCCCGCGGCGACACGAAGATGATGCGTCGGCTGGTGGAGCAGTATTTCTACTGCGGATAAATCGCGAGAACGCGCAGATACTCTCCCGTTAGGCCGTCCTTGCCGTCCTGGCTGTCGGCGATGAGCAGCAGCGTCTGCCCGCCGTCTTCCAGCACGGGGCCCAGGCACATCCCTTCGAAGTTCGCCAGGGAGAGGGCCGATGTAGTAAAACTCGTGAGCAGTTTCTTTTCCAGCAGTTCGCCGGGTTTGGCATCGGCTGGATTAACCGTATAGATTTTCGTGCGCGTGAAAGAACCAATCAGGCGCTGCAGGAAACCGGCTGACGCGCCGGGAACATAGACTTCCCGTTCCATCACTGCCAGCTGCCCGTCCGGCAGCACTGTCATCGCTGAGATACCGTACACGAAGGCCGATGCCTTGGCGGCGCTTCTGGAGGCGGTGGAGGGTTCATCGGCCTGATAGAGGAAACGGCTGCCCGGCTGTAGCGTTTCCAGGTTGAAGCTTTGAATGATGTGCTTCGTTTGGCCGGGGAGCGGGGATTCCGTTGTGGTCCAGAAGGTGCCGTCGGCATAGGCCAGGGCTTCGAAACCGGCGTTGGACTTGTTCTTTTTGAGGTCCTCCGGGATGGTCAGCTGCCTTCCGGTTTCCTTCCCGTCTACGCTGTATTCGCGGATGGACTGGTCTCCTTCGGCCGATACAAACAGCGTTTCCGTTTCCGGGACAAACACCACATCCTCGTTGTCGCGACCTTTGGGGCCGTCGGCGTCTATTTTAAAGACGTTGACGGCGCCGACGGTGCCGTCCGTGTTCTGTGCGATGGTGAAGATGTAGAGGCCGCCGCCCGGGGCTTTGTCGTGCACCACGGCGTATACGTCGTCCTGCAGGCGGGTGATGCCCGAATACTGGCCGTGGGGGATTTCCATCAGGCGCTGCTGGATGTGCCAGGCCGTCTGCGCACCGGCTTGCAAGGCGGCCGCCAGGAGGGCAAATACTATGAGTATGCGCTTGATCATTTTTGCAAATTTAGATATTTTTTGTTTTTGTATTACTTGTGCAATGGTTTGGCTCAAGGTGAATCTATCTTTGCACTCGAAAAATGAATTGTTTTTTAACGGAGGATTTTATAACTTTGTAGATGCGGTTTTACAGGACGCCCGCAATTTAAATTAAAGCACTATGGCAAAAGAAGCAGTAGATTCCACGCTGGGAGCGGCCAAACTGAAGGCCCTCCAGGCAACCATCGACAAAATCGAGAAAGATTACGGTAAGGGTACCATCATGAAGCTGGGTGACCAGCCTCAGTGGGACGCCGCCCAGGTAATCCCCAGCGGATCCATTTCGCTGGACCACGCGCTGGGCATCGGCGGTTACCCCAAAGGCCGCATCATCGAAATCTACGGCCCGGAAAGTTCCGGTAAAACCACCCTGGCCATCCACGCTATCGCGCAGGCCCAGAAATCGGGCGGCATTGCGGCGATTATTGATGCGGAACATGCGTTCGACCGCACCTATGCCAAGTCCCTGGGCGTGGATCTGGACACCCTCCTGATCTCCCAGCCGGACAACGGGGAACAGGCCCTGGAAATCGCGGACAACCTCATCCGCAGCGGCGCCCTGGACATCGTGGTCATAGACTCTGTGGCCGCCCTTACGCCCCGCGCGGAAATCGAAGGGGAGATGGGGGACAACAAAGTCGGCCTGCAGGCCCGCCTGATGAGCCAGGCCCTCCGTAAACTCACTGCCAACATCTCCAAGACCAACACCTGCTGTATCTTCATCAACCAGCTGCGTGAGAAGATTGGCGTGATGTTCGGCAATCCGGAAACCACCACCGGCGGCAACGCGCTGAAGTTCTACGCTTCCGTGCGCCTGGACATCCGCCGCACCACCCAGATCAAGGACGGGGACGAAGCCCTGGGCAACCGCGTGAAGGTGAAAGTGGTCAAGAACAAGATGGCACCGCCTTTCAAGAAAGCGGAATTCGACATCGTCTTCGGGGAAGGCATTTCACGTAGCGGTGAAATCGTGGACCTGGGCGTGGACCTGGGCATCATCCAGAAGTCCGGCTCCTGGTTCAGCTACGGAGAAACCAAGCTGGCGCAGGGCCGCGAGGCCTGCAAACAGCTCATGCAGGACAACGTGGAACTGGCGGAGGAAATCGAGGCCAAGATCCGCGCCGCCCTCGCCGCCGTGCAGGACTAATCTCACTTTAATCAGCACCTTGTGCCCGACGTGCATTTTCTTGTGCACGTGGGGCACCGTGTAATCGTTATTGATGTGCCTTTTCGGCATAAATGGATGCCTTTTGTGGGCGTCCGTCAATCCGTTATTCAAACAAGTCCCTCCCAAAAGTGGGGATAAAAATGCTTTTTGTTATGAAAAAAATATTGGAAGTTTTACAATATGGAAACGGTGAGATCCGTTTCAATACAGATGTTGACGTTGCCAGGAATCCAGGTCAAATCATTGAGATTGCCTCTATGGCTGCTTTTTCAATGGCCACCAAACTGTGGGGCGGGAACGAGCAATCTGTTCTGGCTGTTCTCCGTGCACTGGGGATGGCGGATTTAGCCCTGTGCGAGCATAAAAAGGAAATGATCCGGGAAATAGAATACACCGCCCAGGTCATTTCCGACAGCATAAAGGAGACTATGCATGAGTTGGAAAGAAACGGCGCAAAGGTGATGACTTTCGCCCCGAACATTATGCCTCCCAAAATGAAAAGCTGAACGCTCATCGGTCTCGCCTTTCCATCTTAAGCATGTCCCCTTGAAAATTGTGCTTAAGATGGTTTGGTGTGACCAACAAAAGCACGTTAGGGCGTAATTTTCGCTTAAGATGGTTTAACCTATGAATAGAAAAACACGAAAGGAATATAAAAAACTGCCGGCGGGGTTTTATCATCTGTGCCTTGACCGACTGGAGGATCCGCGTTTTAACGGATCCGATTTGAAGCCGCTGTTGTTCCAGGACGAGGATGATTATAGAAACGGGATGGCAGCCATTGCTCTTTCTACCTTGAGGTTTGGCGTGGAGTGTTATGCGTTTGAGCTGATGCCCAACCACTTGCACGATATCCTCTATGGCACCGGAGAACAGTGTATGAAGGTATTCTCTTATTTGAAGCGGAGGTTTTCGGAGCAGATGATCAAAAAGGGGTTTCCGGCATTGCCACGGGATTATGGCTGCAAACTGATTCCTGTCGAAGATGATGAATCATTGCGATCGCAAATCCTATACACGGTAAGGAATCCTTATGAAAAGGGTTTTTGTGGCCCGGGCGGTCACAGATGGGGCTCTGGTTATCTGTATTTCAATGAGTTGGCAGACAGTATTCGGGGCGACAAAGTGGACTCATTGCATACGACTCTTCTGCGGAAACTGACCGGGACCAGAGAAGATTTGCCGCCGGATTGGGAAATCCATTCGAATCTGGGTATCCTGCCACGCAATTTTGTGAGGGTCAAGGAGGTTGAACGGCTTTTCAGTTCGGCCAAAGAATATCAAACGCGTCTGGTGAAAGAGTATGAAACGGTTGTGAAAATAGCCCGTACACTGGATGATGAAGTGGAGTTTTCTGCCGCTGAAGTGCGCGAGATAGCCAATACGGAATTGCGGAACACCTATCCCGGTCGCTTGTTCAAAAACATCACGTTGGAAGAAAAGTGCCGTGTGGCGGTGCGTTTGAATGAACGTCTCGGCCTTGCTCCGGTCCAATTGGCGCAGGCGCTATATCTTTCTGAACTCACCGTCTCCCAGGCCATCCGCTCGAAAGATTACGGCATCCGCCCTCAACCACGCTTTTGACCATCTAAAGCACATTTGCCACACATTACTTGCTTAAGATGGTATCCCAAGACAATCTTGCGCGAGTTTGGGCAGGTATTTGTGCTTAAGATGGTTAAAGGGAGTGCTGTCCGTTCAGATATCGCCGCCGCTCCGCCTCGGGAAACTTTTCGATGGCGTAACGGAGCGCGGTGCGGGGCATGGATAGATAGCGGGGGGCGTCCGGCACGGGTGCGTTGGGGGCGCTAATCACCATGGCTCTTCCGGGCGCAGAGGCCGGCCGGGCCCCGGCGTCTCGCCCAACATGATCTGGCATCCCCTGCAGGTATGCCTCCAGCGCGGGCTTGTCTTTCTTGCCGGCTTCCCGGAGTAGCCATCCCACGGCTTTGTGAATGAGGTCGTGCGGGTGATAGAGGAGGATGTCGGCTATGGCAAAAGTGTCTTGTATTTCCCCGTGGCGGATAAAGGTCATCGTGCTCACCATCCCTATCCGCTGCTCCCAAAGGGTTTTGCCGTTGCGGGCCAGCTCATAAAGAAGGCTGCGGTCTTTGTCCAGCAGCCATTCGCCCAGCAGCGGATAGCAGCTCAGATCCACCAGATCCCAATTATTAATGCCGGACGTGTGGTTCAGATAGAATTCCACGCACTGTTCCCGCGTAATGCCGGGGGCCTTTTGCGTCATGCCCGGCTTGACCGGCCATCTCTTGGCGTGCCGGAAGATCTCCACTAGCGCGAGTAGCGCCGCCAGCCTCACCTCGTGATACTCGCTGGCCATGCACTCTTCCAGCTCCGGAAATCCCACTTCCCGCCAGCACCGCTTCACAACTTCCCGCGTCACAGGCACCTTGATACCCAGGAACTTGTCACCTTCCCCATATTGTCCCGGCCCCGTCTTGAAAAAACGGGACAGACCCGCCACCTGTGACGGGTCCGCCTTAGACTTCATATTTTGAAGGAGGATATTCACTCCTATGCGTTATCTTCTTCCAGCGCTTTCTGGTAGCACTCGCGGCAGAGGGGCTCGTAAGTGTCCTTTTCACCCAGGACCACCAGTTTCTTGCTGGCGGACAGACGGTGCGAGTGGTTGGCCAGGGCGCCGCAGCGGACGCAGATGGCGTGCACCTTCTGCACATCTTCCGCGATGGCCAGAAGGCCTGGCATCGGCCCGAAAGGTTTGCCCATATAGTCCATGTCCA
Source organism: Bacteroidales bacterium (assembly GCA_017553545.1). Classification (GTDB taxonomy): domain Bacteria; phylum Bacteroidota; class Bacteroidia; order Bacteroidales; family UBA932; genus Cryptobacteroides. The sequence continues at coordinate 65,429 of JAFZKT010000061.1, forward strand.
GGCCGGCGATGATGACGCGCACGCCGCGTTTGTTGGCCAGTTCCTGGACCACCTCGATGATGCTTTCGTCGAAGAACTGGGCTTCGTCGATGCCCACCACCTGCACGTCAGGGTCTATCTGAAGCATGCGGGAGGGCGATTTGATGGGCGTACAGGAAATGCTGTGGGAATCATGCGAGACCACGTCCAGCTCCGAATAGCGGGTGTCGATGGTGGGCTTGAAAGTGGCGATTTTCTGCTTGGCGAACTGGGCCCTTTTGAGCCTTCTGATGAGTTCTTCCGTCTTTCCCGAGAACATGGAGCCGCAAATCACTTCAATGCAGCCCGATTTTTTTGCATTTTCCAAAAACATTTCCGTAACTTTGTTAGGTGAACACTTGTTCTGCAAATATACGAAATTATGGATAAAAGTGAACTGGATTTTCTGCAGGATTGCCAAAAAGAGTTGGCGTCGCTGAAAGAACGCATCGCCGCCCTTGAGGCGCGTATCTCTGCCATTCAGGAAAAGGCGGCCGAAGAGCCCGCCCCGGCCGATGAAGTAGACTTCACCGGAGTGGAAATCGGCGTCGCGGAAATAAAGGCCGATGCTCCCGCGGAGCTGTCTCCCGCCCCGGAAGCCCCGGCGCCCGAGCCGGAGCCCGTGCCGGAACCGGCACCCGAGCCCGAACCCGCGCCGGAACCTGAACCGGCCCCAGTTCCTACGCCTTCACCCGAACCGAAGCCCGCGCCGGTGGATACGTCCAACATGCCGTGGAGGAGGGATCGGCCCGGACTGTCCGTGAAGAACATCCGCAGCGGCATTTCGCTGCTGGACCGCGCACAGTTCATCGGCACGCTGTTCAAAGAGGATTTCGCCCTGTACGACAATACCATCGCGGACCTTAATAATATGAACTCGCTGGACGAGGCAGTCGCCTACATCCAGGAGCATTTCCCGCAGTGGAATCTGAACTCGGATGTTGCCTACCGCTTTATGATGGCCATCCGTAAGAAACTGGGATAGTGGCGGGGAAACTCTATATCGTTCCCACTCCCGTTGGCAACCTGGACGACATGACCATCTGGGCCGTCAAGGTGCTGCAGGAGGCGGACTTGATTCTGGCGGAGGACACCCGCACATCCTCGGTCCTGCTGAAGCACTACGACATCCACAAGCCGCTGCAGAGTCATCACAAGTTCAACGAGCATCAGACGGTGCAGTTGGTGAAAGACCGTATTTTGGGCGGATTGAATGTGGCGCTGGTGTCGGACGCCGGCACGCCGGGAATTTCGGATCCGGGCTTCCTGCTGGCCCGCACCTGCGCGGAAGAGGGCATCGAAGTGCAGACGCTTCCGGGCGCCACGGCCTGCATCCCGGCGCTGGTCTCCAGCGGCCTGCCCTGCGACCGTTTTGTCTTCGAGGGATTCCTGCCTCAGAAGAAAGGCCGCCAAACCCGTCTGCTGGAGCTGGCCGAAGAAGAACGCACGATGGTGTTTTACGAGTCGCCCTATCGGCTGGTAAAAACCCTGGATCAGTTCATGCAGTTCTTCGGAGAAGACAGGCCCTGCTCCGTCGCCCGGGAGATATCCAAAGTGCACGAAGAGCACAGACGCGGCACGCTGGCCCAGGTGGCCGATTGGTTCCGCGAACACGAACCTAAAGGAGAAATTGTAATTGTGGTGGGTGGGGTCCCGCCGGTAAAAGCCGCGAAGAAAAAGCGCTATGACCCCACCGAAGAAGAAGGGTGACGGCCCTTTAACCGCCAGTTTCATCACGGGCGCCATCGCCCTGGTTTTCCTCATCATCGGATACGAAGTGGCCGTGTTTGTCCACAAGGCCGCCGTGACGCGTCTGGTCGCCAACCGCGATCAGCCGGATACGGTTTTTGTTTATGCCGATGGTCCCTCGGCGCCGGGAGTAGAAGACGCCACCTTAGTCGCTAAAAAGAGGGCCGATGCTCCTGCGGGGGCGTCTCCCTCTCCCACCGCCTCCCGTTCAGTCCGTCACAACGCCGCCCATTCGCCCGAGGCGGTTCGGGTGCGGGAGAAGGCCGCGCCGCGCCCCGTGGAGTCTTTCCGCTTTAATCCCAATACCGTCAGCATTGAGGACCTGCAGCGGCTGGGCTTCAGCGAGAAACAGGCGCAGTCCATCGACAATTATCGGCAGAAGGGCGGCAGGTTCCGGCGGAAGGCGGATTTCGCGAAGAGTTATGTTGTAGCGGATTCCGTGTATGAGCGGCTGGCGCCTTTCATTGACATCCCCCGTCTGGATATTAACAAGGCAGATAGCGTGGCGCTGCTGGACCTGCCTGGCATCGGCCCGTACTTCGCCGGGAAGGTTGTTCAATACCGAACCAAGCTGGGCGGCTATTCCACGGTGGAGCAGCTGACGGAGATTTACCACTTCGACAGCGAAAAGTTGGATGGTATGCGGGACCTCATCTATTGCTCCAAACCCGCGCCTTTCTCCATCTGGACGCTACCGGAGGCGGATTTGGCTAAACATCCGCACCTCTCCAGGGCCGAAGCCCACAGCATTGTGTTATACCGTGAGCATCATACCGCAGCGGAGTGCACGCTGGAAGGGCTTCGCCAGGCCGGCATCCTCTCCGAAGAACATTACACCGGCCTTTCACGCTGCCTCTTGGCGGCGGCTTCATCTACAAATGACTGACCATCTTAAGCAGATATGACGCCTCCTGTGTGCTTTAGATGGTCACTGCTTACCATCTTAAGCATAATAACCTGCCAAGATGTGCGCAAGATGGTCGCAGCTTGTAATTCCGGGCGGAAATCATTATTTTTGCATTGTATGAAGACCAAGTTACTGGGCAGGACTCCGGAGGAGTTGAAGCAGATTGCTCTTGAGGCGGGCTTGCCGGCATTTGCCGGGAAGCAGATGGCCCAGTGGCTGTATCAGAAGCGGGTGAAGAGCATCGACGAGATGACGAATCTGTCCAAGCAGGGCAGGGAAGCGCTGGCGCAGCGATATGAAGTGGGCATAACGGATCCGGTGGATGTGCAGACTTCTAAGGATGGAACTAAAAAGTATCTGTTCCCGGTGAGATGCCCGGTCGGGGCCGGGCATGACGGAAAAGGGCATGAGGAGGATTCCTTCGTCGAAGCCGTAATGATTCCGGATGAGGACCGCAAAACCCTCTGCGTGAGCTCGCAGGCGGGGTGCAAGATGGGCTGCAAGTTCTGCATGACAGGGCGGCAGGGCTTCCACGGAAACCTGTCGGCGGCAGATATCATGGGCCAGTTCTTTGCCATAGAAGAAGCCGGTGAACTTACCAATGCCGTTTTTATGGGAATGGGTGAGCCGCTGGATAACTGGGATGAGGTGAAGCGTGCCATAGACATCCTCACGGCGGATTGGGGCCTGGCCTGGAGCCCGAAACGTATTACGCTGAGTACCATCGGCGTACTGCCTAAATTGAAACTGTTCCTGGAGGAGAGCAAGTGCCACCTGGCCGTGAGCCTGCACAATCCTTTCCCGGAAGAGCGTGCGGAGTTGATGCCTGTCCAGAAGGCCTGGTCCCTGACAGAAATCGTCCGCCTGATTAAGCAATACGACTTCACCGGCCAGCGCCGCGTGAGTTTCGAATACACCGTCTTTGAAGGCTGGAACGATACGCCCAGACACGCGGACGAATTAATCAAACTCTTAAGGCATCTGGAATGCCGTGTAAACTTGATAAGGTTCCACAGGATTCCGGACTTTCCGTATGGTCCGGCCAGCGTGGAGAAGATGGAGGCCTTCCGGAACCGGCTCAACGAGGGCGGCCTTACCGCCACCATCAGGGCGTCAAGAGGGGAGGACATCTTCGCGGCGTGCGGCCTCCTGGCTGGAAAACACTCAGAACAATGAAAAAACTACTGACCATACTCCTTCTGGCCATGACGGCCCTGACCGTGCAGGCGCAGAAGATCACGGATCCTCCTTCCTCCACCTTCGGCCTGGACGAGGAAGACGCCAAGGCCGTGCAGGAAATCCGCAACCGGATGGCCCGCATCCGCAAAACCCGGCCCACTGTGGCGCTGGTTATTTCCGGCGGCGGGGCCAAGGGAGCTGCTGCCGTGGGCGCCCTGAAATACCTGGAGCAGTACGATTTCCCCGTAGATATGGTGGTGGGAACCAGCATCGGCGGCCTTCTTGGCGGGATGTATTCCCTGGGCTACAGCGCAGACTATCTGGATTCACTTTTCCGAACGATGGACTGGAATATGGCCCTGAGCGATAAGGTGGACCGCAAGTATCAGCCCTATTCCCGCATCCGCAACAAGGAGAAATATCTCCTGTCCTTCCCCTTTTATTATAAGTCGGACGATTACAAGAACTACATCCAGGGCGAAATGCCTTTCGCGGCCGGCCGTTCCAGGGAACTGAAGCTGGGCGCGGAGAGTGCCGATATGAGTGATATGGCCCGCGACAACCTGCTGGGAAGCCTTCCCTCCGGCTTTGTATTCGGCCAGAATGTGAACCATATCATCACTTCCCGCACCGTAGGCTACAGTGATTCCACGGATTTCTTCAAGTTCCCCATCCCTTTTGCCTGCGTGGCTACGGACATGGTTTCCGGCAAGGCCAAGGTATGGCACAGCGGATCAGTGAACGTCGCGCTCCGCTCCACGATGTCCATCCCGGGCCTCTTTGCGCCGGTGCGCACGGAAGGGATGGTGCTGGTAGACGGCGGCATGCGTAATAATTTCCCCGTGAACATCGCCAAGCGGATGGGCGCCGATGTAGTCATCGGCATAGACCTCTCCGACCATCGGCTGGAGGCCGATCAAATCCAGAATCTGGCCGACATCATGATGGCAGGACTGGATTTGTTCTCCAATGACGCCTTCGCCGTGAATCAGCGGCTGCTGGACCTCCGCATCCATCCGGACCTCACGGGCTATAATATGCTCAGTTTCAGCCGGGAGGCGGTGGATACCCTGTACGCCCGCGGATATCGTGCGGCGGAGGGGATGGAAGGGGAGATAAAGGCGCTCCGCAGCAAACTGGGTACCGCCCATAAACAATTGAATGCGCCGCCGGCCATCGACCTGGATACCACCCCCGTCCGCATCGGCCACGTGGAAGTGGTGGGCGTGGATGAGGCCGAGGCCCAGTTCATCAAGGAACAGATGTCCGTCAAGGCCAATAAGGTGGTGAACCGGGATGTCATTGAAGAGGATATCGCTACCATCTTCGGAAAGGGCGCGTACGATTATGTGAACTATGAACTCCGTGGGGAGAAGGAGCCTTTCACCCTCCGCGTCGCCTGTAAGAGGGGGCCGATGCACCGGATCGGCTTCAGCGCCCGTCTGGATTCGGAAGACCTGGTGTCGCTCCTATTCAACGTGGGCCTGAACACCAACGCGATGCGGGGACACTCCCTGGATATCACCGCACGGGTGAGCACCTATCCTTATCTGGACCTGCTGTATGCCTATAACGGCCGAAAGTTCGCGACATTCAACGCCCGGGCCAATCTCTCCTATAAGGATGGGATGAACGTTTTGCTGCCGGACGGCTCCACGCAGGTTTTCTCACGTATCCTCTCCAACCAGGAAATCTACTTCTCCAATATGCACTGGTCGCACTATGACGTGAAGGTGGGCCTGAAAAACCAGTTCTGCCGCACGTTCAACGACCTTACCAATGGGGGAGACCTGGTGGCAACAGTGGACTACCCGTCCTTCTTCCTGGACGGCAGGGTAGAAACCCTGGATAACGGTTATTTCCCCACAAAGGGCGTCTCCACAGGCTTCCGTGGGGAACTGTTCTATACCGGCTTTCAGTCGGACGCGGCCCAATTGCTGATGGGCGCCATCGCGCTGGACTGCTCCGCACCTGCCACCATCGGCCGTTTTACCCTGCAGCCCCAGATCCAGGCCCGCTATGTCCTGGCCCAGGATGCCCCGCCTCTCCTCCAAAACTACGTGGGCTCCTTCATCAAAGGGTACTACTTTGACCAGCAGATTCCCTTTGCGGGTATTCTTACCAATGCGGCCCTGAAGGACTTCCTGGCCTGTTTCCGTCTGGACGCCCGCTACCGCCTGGGCAGTAACCATTATATAAGCGCCTTTGGCAACGTTGCCGTGAATTCGGAAAACATCAGCACGGTTCCGGACGCCGACTTCATCTCCGGCGTGGGGCTGGGCTATGCGTATAATTCCATCGCCGGTCCGCTGCAGTTCCAGGTCTTTTGGTCGGACTATACGAAGAAACTGGGCGCATATTTCTCCCTGGGATTTCATTTTTAGGCCGATGGAAGAGCAGAAGAGCCTCGCACGTCTCCAGCGTCTGTGCTCCAAGGCGGAGTACTGCCGCTCCGACATCCGCCGGAAGGCGCTCAAGGACATGGAAGGGAATGTAGATGCAGCCGACCGCATTGTCGCTTCGCTCCTGGAGGACCGCTATGTGGACGATGCCCGGTATGCCGTGGCCTTCGCCCGCGAAAAGGCGAACATCCAGGGTTGGGGCCCCATCAAAATCCGCTTTCAGCTGCGTGCAAAGGGCGTTTCGGAGGCTGATATCACTGCTGCCTTGGAGGAAGTGGAGCCATCTAAGGCGGCGGATAAGCTGGACCGCCTGCTGGCTGCCATGGCTAAAACCCTGGAGGGTGATCCGCAAAAGCGGCTGAAACTCCTCAAGTTCGGGCTTTCGCGTGGGTACTCCTATGACGATGTGGAGGCATCGGCCGCGCGCATTCAAAAATAATTTGTATCTTTGCCGTCCCAAAAAGAATGGTGGGACGATCTGTCGCGGCTCCTGAACCGGGCCCCCGTTTTTAGGGACAGGAGCTGAGGAAAGTCCGCACAGGACAGGGCACCCGTCTGCGGAAAGCGCAGTGGGGAGTAATCTTCAGGCAGTGTAACAGAGAACTACCGCCTCTATGGAGGTAAGGGTGAAAACGCGGGGTATGAGCCCACGACGCTGCATGGCGACATGCATCGGGTACGCTGCCCGGGCCTGTAAGACCA
>JAFZKT010000062.1 GCA_017553545.1 Bacteroidales bacterium
CGCCGGTTCGAATCCGACTATCTCCACTCAAAAGGTCAGCGATTTCGCTGACCTTTTTTCGTTGGAGATAGTCCATCGTTTAACCCCCTCGGCCTGCGGCCGGCCCCCCAGGGGGCATGGCGTCCTCCACTTCGTTCCGGCCGGTGGCTCCGCCGCTTCATTTCATTCCGCGGCTGCGCCACGCGCCTGCAGGCGCTATATCGTCGCTTCGCTCCTCCAAACGGCGCTCATTCCTGCCCAAAACCGGGGTTTTCGGCAGAATTGGGCGCCGGGTCGAATCAATGTCGGGCCAGCCACCAGATGGCCAGCAGGTGAAGCGGGTAGAACAGATAGAAGGCGTATTTCCACACGGGACCCTTCACGAAGCCCCGCTGCCCGTTATACATATTAATAGGTATGAACGCGAGGCCGGCAATCCATCGGCTGCCCAGGACGCAGGAGCCGATGACCGCCTGCAGCAGTTTGTTGTCCTTCAGCGCATAGAGCAGGAGGATGAAGCCGTAACCGCTGCAGCCATAGTCGGCCCGTAAGAAGATGGACACGACCAAAAGGCCGATAAGCCATCCCGCCATTACCACCGGACGCTCCCGGTACCGTTCGATGGCGCAGAGGCCCAGATAGCCCAGCAACAGGGTGAAGAACACGTTCTGCGAAGGGCATAGAAGGCTGCCGGTGTGAACCAGGTTCCAGGGAATTTCCGACAGCAGGGCGAATACCGCCAGATTGATGCCGTAGCGCTTGCGGTTCCGCGTGTGCAGGAAGCCTTCCACGATGAGGAAGGCGAACAGCGGGAAGGCGAGACGCCCCACCAGCCGCATAAGCATACAGGGTGTAACGGCCCTGGACCCCACGGTGAAAAGTGCCGTCTGGAATTCCGGCCACTTGCACCACCAGAAGGCTGCCAGGTGGTCCACCAGCATCAGCAGGACCGCCAGCAGCTTCAGATGACTACCACTGAGAATTCTTACATTCATTTATTCTGCGCTCATCTGGAGCATCTTTTTGATGATGCCGAAGAGTTTATAGGGCATATAGCGGAACTTGAGGTCTATCCAGGTGGGGGTTTTTACCACCGCGCGTTCGTGGCTGAAGGCAAGGAAACTGCGCTCGCTGTGGTAGCTGCCCATCCCGGAATTGCCCACCCCGCCAAAGGGGATGTGGCTGTTGGCGATGTGCATGATGGTGTCGTTGATGCATGCGCCGCCGGAGGTGGTCCGGCCGATGATATCCCACCCGTTCGCAGCGGCGCCGAAATAGTAAAACGCCAGCGGCTTTTCGCGGCCGTTCACAAAGGAAACCACTTCCGCGCGATCCTTGAAAGTGAGGATGGGAAAAATGGGGCCGAAGATTTCTTCCTGCATCACGGGGGCGTCGGGCGACACGCCGTCCAGGAGGGTAGGTTCCATCCAGAGGCGTTCCCGGTCATATCGGCCACCCGCGACGATTTTACCGTCTTTCAGATAGCCTTCCAGCCGTTCGAAAGCGCTGTCCTTCACAATGTGCACGAATTTGTCGGAGTGCTCCGTTCCGTCCGGGTACAGGCCGGCGAGTTCCTGCTTGAACGCCTCGATAAACGCATCCTTGATGTCCTCATGCAGAAACAGATAATCCGGGGCGATGCAGGTCTGGCCGCTGTTGAGGCACTTTCCCCAGGCGATGCGGCGGGCGGCGATTTTCAGGTCCGCGTCCTTGTCCACGATGCACGGGCTCTTGCCGCCGAGTTCAAGGACCATCGGCGTCAGGTATTTGGACTGGGCCTCCATTGCGATGCGGCCGAGGGACGGGCTGCCGGTTAAGAACACCAGATCATAGCGATGCCGGAAGAGTTCCCCGTTCACCAGGCGGTTGCCCTGCACCACGGCGATGTATTCTTCCGGGAAAGTGTCGGCGATGAAAGCCTCCAGCGTTTTGGAGACTGTGGGCACATACGGCGAGGGCTTCAGGATGGCGGTGCAGCCGGCGGCGATGCAGCCCACCAGCGGGTTCAGCAGCAGCTGCACCGGGTAGTTCCACGGGCTCACGATGAGCGTGCAACCCAGCGGTTCGCGCACGATATAACTGGCCGATGGCAACACGGTGAGCGGCGTGCATTTCCGCTGCCGGCGGGCCCATTTCTCAATCTTGCGGATGGCCTCGCCGATTTCCCCGTACACAAGGCCGAGCTCCGTCATGAAGGCTTCCTCATAGCTCTTGTGCAGGTCCTTCCACAGGGCGTCCGTCAGCGGTTTTTCCCACTTGGCGAGGCCCTTGTTGAAGGCCTTCAACTGCTCTTTCCGCCATTTGACATCCCTTGTTGTGCCGGTGGCGTAAAAAGCCCGCTGTTTCTCTACCAGTTCCTGAATGCGCTCTGCGCTTGTATTTTCCAGTGCCATATTGAGTACAAATGTACGAAAAAATAACGTATCTTTGCCCTTACGATGGCCGACAATTACTTGGAAAAACGGCAGCAGGAGCTGGCCGAACGCCGCCCGAAGGTGGTGCATCCGCACCCCTCGCTGGAAAGCCTTTTGAAACGGAACCGCAGTTACCGCGGCTTTGACCATTCCCATCCCGTGACGGAAGCGGATTTGCTGAGGTTGCTGGAAGTGGTGCCCTGGGTGGGCTCCGGAATGAACGCCCAGCCGCTGCGGTTTAAACTGGTGACCGGCCCAGCCGTGGACCTGGTCCACCCCCTTATTACCCTTGGCTCCGCCCTGCCGGATGAGCACCTGCCGCATCCGGGCGAAGAGCCTCAAGCCTACATTGTGGTCTGTTCAGCGGCTCCCGTATCGCGTGCCGTCGATATTGATTTAGGCATCGCCGCACAGAGCATTCTGCTACGGGCCGTGGAGAATGGCTTAGGGGGCATATTTGTGCTGAACTTCCGTGCGGCAGAGTTGAAAGCTGCCCTGGCTCTTCCCCTGGCGCCCATCGCGCTTATCGGCATCGGCAAACCCCTGGAACGCATTTTCCTCATCCCCGCTTCTGAAGGCGACTCGTTGGCCTACTATCGCAAAGACGGCGCCCACTTCGTTCCCAAACTGGGCGTGAAAGACCTGCTGCTATAACGAAAAAACCGACCTTGCAAAAGGCCGGTTTTTTGTGCGGATGAGAAGAGTCGAACTTCCACGGGCTAATGCCCACCACCCCCTCAAAGTGGCGTGTCTACCATTTCACCACATCCGCAAACGGGATTGCAAAGGTAAAATGTTTTTTTGAATTCAACAAATTTTTCTTACCTTTGCAGTCCCTCACGAGTTGGGGGAATACGCATTAACAATTTAAAACAGATTCACAATGGCTGTTAAAATCAGACTCCAGCGCCACGGAAAGAAGAATTTCGCATTCTTCCACATTGTTGTGGCGGATTCCCGCGCCCCGCGCGATGGTAAATTCATCGAGCTGCTTGGCTCCTACAACCCCAACACCAATCCTGCCACCATCGTCCTTGACGGTGAAAAGGCTCTGGCTTGGCTCAAGGTCGGTGCCCAGCCCACTCTGGTTGCCCGCCGCATCCTCTCCTATGAGGGCGTGCTTCTCCGCAAGCACCTGGCAGAAGGCGTAGCCAAGGGTGCGCTCACTGAGGCTCAGGCGGAAGAAAAGTTCGCTGCCTGGAAGGCCGAACAGGATAAGAAGATCGCCGCCAAGAAAGCCGGCATCAAGAACGACGAAGTTGCCAAGGCTAAAGCCGCGAAGGCTGCGGAAGCAAAGGTGAACGAGGCCCGTGCGAAGGCCATCGCCGCCAAGAAGGCAGAGGCAGAAAAAGTTGCCGCCGAAGCTGCTGCCGAAGAGGCCGCTGCAGAGGAAACTGCTACTGAGGAAGCCGCTGCTGAAGAAGTGGCCGAAGCTCCCGTTGAGGAAGCCCCCGTCGTGGAAGAGGCCCCTGCAGCAGAGGAACCCGCCGCCGAAGCTCCCGCCGCAGAATAATGCAGCGGATAGCCCAGGTACTGAAATCCAACGGGACGGACGGAGAACTGCTCATCAGTTTCTTTGACATCGGCCCGGAGGATATCGACCTCCAGGAACCGGTATTCATCTATTTCGATGGATTGCCGGTTCCCTTTTATTTTGAATCTTTCAACCGGCGGGGCGACACACGCGCCCTCGTTCGCCTGACGGGCGTGCGCTCGCTGAAAGACGCCGACGAACTGGCCGGGCAGGCCGTCTACGCGGATTATTTCGAGGAAGAGACGGAAGAAGACCTCACCGGCTGGACGGTGAAAACGCCGGCAGGGGAGACCGTGGGCACCGTCACGGATTACGAAGACATCCCCGGCAACACCTGCCTCTGGGTCAGGCGTCCGGACGGCACGGAAGTGCTCCTGCCGTTCCACGAAGACCTGGTCAAAGGGATAGATGAAAAATCCGGGACACTGGTTCTCAGCATCCCGGATGGTATTTTGGATCTTTAGTCCAACCCGCCGTTCAAAGCATAGTCGGCCTTGACCTCCTCATAGAAGGCGGCTATGGCCGTTTGCATATACGGTATAATCCACAGGAGGCCGATACCCGCAGTGAGAATGCCCAGTATGATCCATCCGATGAAACTCAGCTCCAGCCAGAACAGGTCGAACTTGTGCCCTCGCATCATCATCCGGCTGCGGTGGATGGCCTCCACAGCACCCATTTCGGGATTTTCCTCCAGGATAAAAGGCGTCATCGCATAGGAGAAGCTCTTGATGATTCCAGGGATAAAGAACAGCAATGACCACAGGAAGATGAGGATATTCATCCAGAGCATTCCCCACACTTTGCGCCAATACTTGCTGAAGGCTATGCGAAATGTGTTGACTGTAAGGTTATTGTCTCCGTCCACAAGGAGTTTCCGCATGGTATTGGCGTAACCCAGCATGAGCGGAAAAACCAGAAGGACATCCAGGAAGAAGGAAAGGGCATTGCTTTTCTGCGTGTTCCGGTATGCCTGCATGATTTCGGGCCCCAGTGACTTGGACGCCAGCTGGAATGGATTGTGATACTGGCCCACATGCTGCTGAACATAGGAATCCGCCTGCCAGGAAGCATAGGTGGAGGGTGCGGAGGCGATGCAGGTGATGATCAGATAAAGGAGCGTAATGAGCACGGCCTTGCCCCAGTTGCCGCGCAGGGCCGCCAGTGCTTCGTTTTTGAACTGCTGATTGGTTTTCATAACAGAAATCCTTTTTTGTTTGTTGACAAATTTACACTTTTTTGCCATATTTGTAAAACAAAAACAAAGTGCAGTTATGTCAACCACGTCCATTATCATTATTGTCGTCGTCGCCATTGTCGCCGTCGCCGTTCTCTGGGTGATCAGCGTCCAGAACAAGCTCGTCAAGAGTGACGAATTCTGCAACAACGCCCTCAAGCAGATCAACGTGCAGCAAATCAGCCGCTTCGATGCCCTGAAAGCCCTGGTGAAACTCACGCGGGAATATGCCACGCACGAATCGGAAACCTTGCAAAAGGTGGTAGAGGGGCGCAAAATCACCTCCTCTCCTTCTCCCACGGCGGCGGATATCAATGCCAATGAAGCTGCGTTGCAGGCCATGAGCGCCAAGCTCATTGCGGTGGCCGAAGCTTATCCGGACCTGAAGGCCAACGCCACCTACCAGCAGACCATGAAGGATATCAAGGGATACGAAGAAAACGTCCGTCTGTCCCGCATGACCTTCAACGACACGGTCACCCGTTTCAACCAACAGGTGCGTTCGTTCCCCACATCGGCCATCGCCGGCATGCTGGGCTTCTCCAGGCGCGAATACCTGGCGGAGGAGGTGAACAAAAAGGATTATCCGGATATTTTCTAGACTTTCCAGGCGCCGTCCTGCAGCAGGCAGGTACGGTCACACAGACTGGCCAGACCCGGATCGTGGGTTACCACCACGACGGTCTGGCCTCTTTCTTTGCGGATGCTCAGCAGAAGCTCGTGAATCTCTTTCTTGGTGTTGGTGTCCAGGTTGCCGGTGGGTTCGTCGGCAAAGACGATGGCGGGCGCGTTGATAAGCGCCCTGGCGATGGCGACGCGCTGCTGTTCCCCGCCGGAAAGCTCCGAGGGCTTGTGCGACAGTCGTCCGGCCAGCCCGACGGCCTCCAGCAGTTCATCGGCTTTGCTGCGCGCTTCCTTTGTGCCGATACCCCCGATGAGGGCGGGCATCATCACATTTTCCTGCGCGGTAAACTCCGGCAGCAGGTGCGGGGCCTGGAACACAAAGCCGATGCGCCGGTTCCGGAAGGCCGATAAAGCATTCCCGCGGAGACGCAGCACGTCCGTCCCTTCAATCTCCAGCGAGCCGCCGTCCGGGGTGAGCAGCGTGCCCAGAATCTGCAGCAGGGTGGTTTTTCCGGCGCCCGAAGCGCCCATGATGGCCACTACTTCTGCCGCTTCCACAGAAAAATCCACGCCCTTCAGCACTTCCAGTGTGCCGAAGGACTTCCTGATTTGCTGAGCCCGGATAATCATAGCTTTGCAAAGATACGAAAAAAGCATTACTTTTGCACCCCGCGATTCGGGATGTGGCGCAGTTGGTAGCGCATCTGGTTTGGGACCAGAGGGTCGCAAGTTCGAGTCTTGTCATCCCGACAAAAAAGCCAGACCGCAAGGCCTGGCTTTTTATTATTCATCCATCTGTGGGGCGCCGGGGAAACCGCCGGGACGGGGACCGCCGTGTTTGCCGGGGCCGCCCTTTCCATGACCGCCTTTGCCTCCCAGTTTTCCAATCTGGTTGCGGCGGAAGTTCTCTTCGGCGACAAGGAGTTTGGCAACTTTCTCAACGGGCAGCACTTTTTTGTACTGTTCCACGGCTTCTTCGTTCACCTTGTTGGCCTGGTTCTTGGCTTTAACATAGGCGTCCAGGCGCTCGGCGACATTGGAGTCATCGGCCTCCTGCAGGGCCCGGAAGGCCTCGGACGATGCCTTGAAGGCCTCGTGGCTCTTGTTCTGTACGTCGTTGAAAACGGGCCAGAAGGTCTGCGCCTCTTCCTGGGTGAGGTTCAGTTCGGAAGAGATGTAGGAGATCTGTTCAATGCGGACTCTCTCCTGCCAGGCATCTTTGTCGCCCTTTTTGCCGTTGCCGGGCTGGGCAAGGGCCACCGCGCTGATGAGCGAAATGGCGCAAAATACACTAATAATCTTCTTCATAGTACACGGAATAAAGTTGTTCGACGGTGATGTTGCTGGCCAGAAGATAATTCCGGATGTCTTCGTCGTTGAGCCCGGATTCCGGTTCCCGGATGGTCAGGTTCCCAATAAGGAGCAGTGCGGCCATCGCGGCGGCGAAAGCCAGATAGGGCGCTGCCCGGAAGCGGGGCTTGGACTCCTGAGCAGGAATGGCAAGCAGGCGCTCCTGAAGGGAAGCGAAATAACCGTCGGGGACGGATGTGGGATTTCTTCTGGTCATCGCTTACTTTGACACCTCCGTGTCTGAAAGGTTTAATTGAAGTTTTTCTTTTGCAATGTGGAAGGAAGCTTTTAGCGCACCGACGGAGGTCCCGGTAATGGCCGATATCTCCTCATAGCTCAGTTCATCCCACCAGCGGAGGAGGAACACCTGCCGCTGTTTTTCGGGCAGCCGGGCGATGGCTTTCGCCAGTTCCCGTTCGGCCTGGGTACCGTTGAAATAAGGGTCGCCCGCCACCTTCTGCGCCGCGATGTCATCGGCCGAAGCGAAGCGCAGCATCGCGCGTACTTTTTCCTTGCGCAGGAAGTTGAGGGTCTCGTTGGTGGCGATGCGCCACACCCAGGTAAAGGGCTGCGCCTCCCCCCGGAAAGAGGGAAGCGCACTCCAAATCTTCAGGAAGATGTCCTGGAGCAGGTCGTCGGCGTCTTCGTGGGAGCCCACCATCCGGCGTACGTGCCAGTACAGACGCTCGGAATAATCCCTGACGATTTGATTGAAGACTTGCTCCGGGTTCTCCATTTACTTGCGGGCGAGGGCCTTCTTCGCTGCCTCTGCGATGTGCAGGGCGTCCAGGCCGTACGCGGCCATTAATGCAGAAGGCGTGCCAGACTGGCCGAAGCGGTCCTGCCCGTTCACGTATTCCACGGGCGTGGGCCGATGCAGGGCCAGCACCCCGGCGACGGCTTCACCCAGTCCGCCGGCCATATTGTGTTCTTCGGCCACCACCACCGCACCGGTCTTGGCGGCCGATGCAATCACAGCCTCCTCATCCAGCGGCTTGATGGTGGCGATGTCGATGACCTCCGCGCCGATTCCATCGGCCTCCAGGGCCTCGGCGGCCTTGAGGGCCTCCCAGACGGTGTGCCCGGTGGCAAACAGCGTGACGTCTTTCCCCTCATTGAGGACGATGGCCTTGCCGATGACAAACGGTTCCTCCGGGTCCGTAAAGTTGGGAACGCCGGGACGGCCGAAACGCAGGTACACCGGGCCGTTGTACTTGGCTGCGGCGACGGTGGCCTGCACGGTCTGGTTGTAGTCGCAGGGGTTCAGCACCACCATGCCGGGAAGGGCCCTCATCAGGGCGATGTCCTCCATGGTCTGGTGCGTGGCGCCGTCTTCGCCCAGCGTGATGCCGGCGTGCGAGGAGGCGATCTTCACATTGGTATTGCCGTAGGCCACTTCCTGGCGGATCTGGTCATACACACGGCCGGTGACGAACTCTGCGAACGAGCCGATGAAAGGCACCTTGCCGGCGATGGCCAGGCCGGCGGCTACGCCCACCATGTTGGCTTCCGCGATGCCGCACTGGAAGAAGCGCTCCGGGAACTCCGCCGCGAAAGCGTCCATTTTGAGGGACCCCTTAAGGTCGGCCGTTAAGGCCACCACGTTGGGATTGGCCTGTCCGGCTTTCAGCAATCCCGCGCCGAAACCGCTGCGGGTGTCTTTTTTACCAGAGTCAATATACTGTTTCATATTAAAAATCTCCTAAAGGGGTTTCACCTAACTGTTTCAGGGCATCCTCCAGCTGTTCGGGCTTGGGGACGGAGCCGTGCCATTTGTGGGTGCCGGCCATGAAGTCCACGCCGTGACCCATTTCGCTCTTCCAGAGGATCATGGTGGGAACGCCGCTGCCCTTGCCGGCCTTGGCCAGCGCAAAGGCCTTTTCGATGGATTCGAAGTCGTGGGCATCGGCCACAATCACTCTCCATCCCCAGGCTTCCCATTTGGCGGCCAGGTCGCCTTCCCCGGAGACTTCCTCCACGGGACCGTCGATCTGCTTGCCGTTCCAGTCCGTCATGGCGATGAGGTTGTCCAGCTTGTGGAAAACGGCGAACATGCCCGCTTCCCAGATCTGGCCTTCCTCGCTTTCACCGTCTCCGCAGAGGCACCAGACAATGTTGTCCTCCTTGTCCAGTTTCTTGGCGAGGGCCAGGCCGGCGGCGGCGCTGAGGCCCTGGCCCAGGGAGCCGGAGGCCTGGAATACGCCCGGGAGACCTTTCCTCACGGAAGGGTGACCCTGCAGGCGGGTGCCCATCTGGCGGAAACTGGCCAGTTCGCTCACCGGGAAGTAACCGGCGCGCGCCAGGACGGAATAATACACCGGCGTCATATGGCCGGCGCTCAGGATGAACATGTCCTGCCCCTTGCCGCCCCGGGTCCAGGTGGCGGGATCCTGCTTCATCTGGTTGAAATAGAGGGCTGTGAGGACATCGGCCGATGACATGGAGCCGCCCGGATGCCCCGAAGAAGCCATGCACACCATACGGAGGATGTCCCTTCGCACCTGGGTGGCGATGGTTTGGAGTTCTTTATTCGATTTAGCCATGGGTGTTGGATTATGTGTTTACAAATGTAGCAAAAAACTCGTATCTTTGCAAGCTATGAAACGCATCCGCAACTTCTGCATCATCGCCCACATCGACCATGGTAAATCCACCCTGGCGGACCGTCTTTTGGAGCTCACCCAGACCGTTGGGAGCCGGGAGATGGAGAATCAGGTGCTGGACGACATGGACCTGGAGCGGGAGAAGGGCATCACCATCAAGAGCCACGCCATCCAGATGGATTA
>JAFZKT010000014.1 GCA_017553545.1 Bacteroidales bacterium
GGCCTTGACTGGCGTTTTCAGCTGGCTTCAGGTAAAAGCCTTTCAAAAGGGCGGCTGTGTTTCTCCGGGCGGTTTCCCCTTTATCGTGGGCGGATTGGTATGGTCAGGCTATGGCATTTACCTAACCTCCTCCGCCTCAAAAAAAGTACGTGGCCTTGCCGAAGAACTGAATGCGTCCTCTGTTCCTGCGTCCGTGGCTCCCACGGTGACGCAGGACGGCGTTGGCATTCGTTTCAGTTTTTGGTCACCTGGACAAAAAGTAGGATGGTCACGCTTGTTTTAATGAGTCTTTTTTGTTCTGGTAGGCAACTAATAGAGCCTGTTAGTTTTGGCGAAAAGACCGCCCATAAGGCGTTCTACTTGGTCTTTTCGGCAAAAATGGCAGGTGGTAAATTTGCCGAAAAGAACAAAAAAGAAGGATTCGATTTTTAACGCCATCATTGATAATCGTTATAATCGGTTAACTCAAAAACAGTTACAAGGTTTTCATCCTACTAAATGTCCACCCCGCCCAGTTTTTAGGAAAAAGAAAAAGCCAGGGAAATAATCCTTGGCTTTCGATTTCATTGATCTCTTGATCAATACTCTTCCTCGTTAAACATATGGTGCAATTGTTCTATTCTACTTATTATCAGCAAGTTACATCTGCGTTCTAAAACCCGGATAGTCACAGGGAAAGTCTGAGGCAGGGTAATAGTCATCAACTGACATGACAATCCTCATTCTACTATCCCTGTCAAGCATATTTTGAAAAGTGATTTCATCTACCACCAGGGATTTCTTGTTTTGCCAAACCACCACCCATAAGAGAGCATCAGAACAAAGTAGCCTCTGGGGTCCCAATAACCGTGAACTAAAAACCGACTAAAATAATGGTCAAACCCTATGCCGATAAGCCCAAGGCAGGTGTATTTATCTTCAGAATGCCGGACATACATATCTCGCCTATGAGCCGGAGCCAAGCCGCCCCTGGCAAACATTGTAAATTCGTTTTTTGTGAAGAGGCTATAATCCACCACTCCTCCAATGTACTCGTAGTTGGGACGAATAAATCTATCGGGCTCATCCTCTTCGAAAAAATAGTCTAAGAGACCCTGATTCATAAGACCGGCATCGATACCCCATCTCCACTTTGTCTCTTTAATGGCCTTATTAAATCCAATCGTCGCACTCATTGTAAACCCCGGACTATTATTACCCATTGTTGCGCCAAACCCCATTGTTCCACCAACAGACCATTTGTAAGGATACTGCCCCCACAGCGAAAACGATGAGGATAAGAGAAGTATTAGGATTAAAATGAGCGTTCTTTTCATAATACAAAGATAACTATTTCTTCGATATCACCCTTTACTATTCCTCTTCCTTTTTGCCAAATGACCTCCTCCAAAATTGGATAGTAAAAGGATAGTTAATAGACAGAAAAAAAACCAGGGCTTTCACCCTGGTTTTATGCTTGTAACTTATTGATAATCAAATCAATACTCTTCCTCGTTCCACATGAAGTCTTCCTTGGTGGGGTAATCCGGCCAGATGTCTTCGATGGATTCGTAGATTTCGGAATCGTCGTCCAGTTCTTCCAGATTCTCGATGACTTCGTCGGGGGCGCAGGTGCGGGTGGCGTAGTCTATGAGTTCGTCTTTGGTGGCCGGCCACGGAGCGTCGTCCAGGCTGCTGGCTAGTTCAAGTGTCCAAAACATAGTATCTTATTGTTTAAAATTCAATTGATTATTGCTGCTCTTTTGCGTTTGGGGCTGCAAAGATAGACAAAAAAATGATATAATGGATTTTTTTCGTTATTTTTGCAAACCTTTCTTACAAAACGCTGCAAAGAACAGACCAATGGCATACCGGAAGATAGAAGAATACGACGAAAAAACCACGCGGGAGCTGGAAGGCCACGTGAGGGCCATCCTGCAGCTGCTGGGGGAGGATCCGGCCCGCGAAGGCCTGCAGAAAACGCCGGAGCGCGTGTCCAAGGCCATGCAGTTCCTTACGCAGGGCTATTTCCAGGACGGGGAAACCATTGTGAAGAGTGCCCTCTTTGAAGAGCCGTACGACCATATGGTCATCGTGAAGGATATCGAACTCTTCTCCCTGTGCGAGCATCATATGCTTCCGTTCATCGGCAAGGCGCACGTGGCTTATATTCCTGACGGGAAGATCACTGGCCTCAGCAAAATTGCCCGCGTGGTGGAGACCTATGCCCGCCGCCTGCAGGTGCAGGAGCGGCTCACGGAGCAGATCCGGGACTGCATCCAGGATTCCCTCCATCCGCTGGGTGTTGCGGTGGTTATCGAAGCCATGCACACCTGCATGTCCATGCGCGGCGTTCAGAAGACCAACGCCATCACCACCACATCGGCCTTCTCCGGCGCCTTCATGAACGACGCCCGCACCCGCAACGAATTCCTGAAACTCATCGAAAAATGAAAAAGATTCTCTTTCTGAGTATCCTTCTGGCTGCTGCATTGGCCTGCGACGGCAACAAATCGGAAAACGGCAATAATAACGGCGGTAATGGCGGCAACGGAGAGCCGGCCATTGTGGAGCATCCCGTGAAGGCCGCTTATTCGGATTTCATCGGGGAGTGGATTGTTACCGGCACCGAGCACAAGTATTTCGGGGAATGGCATGACCGTACGGAGCTTTACACCTTCTCCTATGCCATCCAGATTTATGAGTCGGTGAAAGATGAGAGTTACACCATCGAGAACTGGGAGACGGGCGCTACGGCGGCCGATAACCAATATTTGTACTACGGCTCCACGGTGAATCAGTCAATCTTCGACTATTACTCCAACGTGGTCCACAAATACATCGGCCTGGCTGCCCGCTACGATGCCGAAACCGGCACCCTGCAGATTGACCGCCAGACTTTCTTTACAGGTGGAGATTACACGATTGAATTCCTGGGCAGCACCAGAAGCGGAACGGAGCGTGCCTACGCCCGGGGCTCTTTCGCCGCCAATGTGTCGGAGACGCCCATCGAGTACACCATCTGCGACTTCGTGATGCAGGAGGATGGAACAGTGGTTATCAAGGCCCACAAGCCGCAGGCCGCGGATTCCGGTCTGGACGACCTTGCCTTCATGGGCTATTGCCAGTATTACGGCTGGTACCCCAACACGAAGTACTACAACACCGAGTTCGCCTTCCCGTACACGATGCGGAAAGTGCAGGCGCAGTAATCTGCCAATTTGTCAGCCAAATCCCGGCTGGCTCATAATTTGACAAATCTGGAACCGACCTCGCAAGGGGTCGGTTTTGAGTTTTAAAATACATTATATTATGGCAAGCAAAGGACAGATTGGCGTAACCACCGAGAACATATTCCCGGTAATCAAACAATTCCTGTACAGCGACCACGAGATTTTCCTGAGGGAACTGGTGGCCAACGCGGTGGATGCAACCCAGAAGATGAAGGCCCTGGCGGCCAGCGGTGACTGCAAGGAGGAGCTGGGCGAACTGAAGGTGCGGCTGGAACTGGACGAAAAAAAGAAGACGCTGAAGGTCATCGATAACGGTATCGGCATGACCGAGGAAGAGGTGGATAAATACATCAACCAGATTGCGTTTTCATCGGCCGGGGAATTCCTGGAAAAATACAAGGACCAGATTCAGAACATCATCGGCCACTTCGGCCTGGGCTTCTACAGCGCCTTCATGGTGGCGAAGAAGGTGACCATCGAGACGCTTTCCTGGAAGGCCGATGCCAAGCCGGTCAAGTGGACCTGCGACGGATCGCCGGAGTACACGATGGAGGCCTGCGACAAGGCCGACAGAGGCACGGTGATTACCCTGTACCTGGACGCCGATTCGAAGGAATACGCGGAAAAGAGCCGCATCGAGGGGCTGCTGCAGAAGTACTGTAAGTTCATGCCCGTTCCCATCGTCTTCGGCAAGGAGCAGGAGTGGAAGGACGGCAAGTGGGTGGACACCGATAAAGACAAGATTATCAATACGGTGGAGCCCCTGTGGGCCAAAGCCCCCGCAGACCTGAAGGATGAGGATTACAAGGACTTTTACAAGTCTCTGTTCCCCATGAACGAGGAACCGCTGTTCTGGATTCACCTGAACGTGGACTATCCTTTCAACCTCACCGGCATCCTCTATTTCCCGAAACTGAAGGACCGCGTGGCGGTGGAGCGTAACAAGATTTCCCTCTACTGCAACCAGATGTTCGTGACGGACCACGTGGACAACATCGTCCCGGACTTCATGACCCTGCTGCACGGTGTCATCGACTCTCCGGACATTCCGCTGAACGTGAGCCGTTCCTACCTGCAGAGCGATGCGGCTGTCAAGAAGATATCGGCCTATATCACCAAGAAGGTGGCCGACCGCCTGGAAAGCATCTTCAAGGAGCAGCGCACGCAGCTGGAGGAGAAATGGGACAACCTGAAGCTCTTCATCGAGTACGGCATGCTGAGCGACGAAAAGTTCTGCGAGCGGGCCCTGAAGTTCGCCCTGCTGAAGAATACGGACGGAAAGTACTTCTCCTTCGACGAGTATAAAAAGGCCGTGGAGAGCGCCCAGACGGATAAAGACAAGAAACTGGTGTATCTGTACGCCACCTCCGTGGAGGACCAGTACGCCTTCATCGAAGCCGCCAAGAATAAAGGTTACGATGTACTGTTGATGGACTGCGAACTGGATGCCCACTATGTGAATCTGCTGGAGCAGAAACTCACGGACACCCGCTTCGCCCGCGTGGACTCCGACGCCGTGGAAAACCTCATCCCCAAGGAAGACAAGATCAAGCCGGAGATGAAGGAAGATGAGCGGTACGACCTGGAAAACCTCTTCAAGGCCGTCCTGCCGGAAGGCAACGACTACTATGTGACCGGCGACAATCTGGGCGCTTCCGAAGCTCCCATCCTCATCACCCAGAACGAGTTTATGCGCCGTTACCGCGAAATGAGCGCCCTGGGCGGCGGGATGAACTTCTACGGCTCCATGCCGGAGAGTTACAACATCACCGTGAATCTGGAGAACCCGCTGGTGGCACAGATCCTGGCCGCGAAGCCCACAGGCGACGTCAAGAGCGACGAGCATAAGGGCGAGCTGAAAACCTATGCCGATGGCTGCGACTCCCTGCACCAGATTGTGGACCTGGCGCTGCTGGCGAACGGTATGCTGAAGGGCAAAGCCCTGGCGGACTTCATTGCCAGAAGCCAGAAGGTTGTAAGCGACGCGTATCTGAAATAATGCATGGAGCGTAACTTGCTGATTGTTAGCGAGATGCTGAAAATAGGGTGCACCGCCAGGTGCACCCTATTTTGCGTAAAACGCTGAATGATAGGCAGTTGCGCTCCAGCCTTATTCGTCTCCGAAACGTTTTAGCAGTACGTCATAGGCGTCGATGCGGCGGTCACGGAGGAAGGGCCAGCCGCGGCGGACGTATTCGCTTTGCTCAAGGTCAACTTCCACCACACGCACGCCTTCTTCGGCCTTTTCAAACTCCGTGAGGAGTTCGCCCTGAGCGCCGGTGGCGAAGGAATGGCCCCAGAAGTCTATGCCGGTGGAATGACCGGTGGGATCCGGCTCCACGCCCGTACGGTTCACCGTGATGACGGGCAGGCCGTTGGCTACGCTGTGTCCGCGCTGGACCAGCTGCCAGGCCTGACGCTGTTGCGCCTGCTCCCAGTCCGGGTCCGTGGGCACGCCGCCGATGGCGGTTGGATAGATGAGTAGCTCGGCGCCGTTCAGGGCCATGGCCCGTGCGGCTTCCGGATACCACTGATCCCAGCAGACCAGCACGCCCAGCACGCCTACAGAAGTTTTGATGGGCTGGAAACCCAAATCTCCGGGCGTGAAATAGAATTTTTCATAGAAAAGAGGGTCGTCCGGGATGTGCATCTTGCGGTATTTGCCCGCGATGGTGCCATCCGCCTCCAGCACTACGGCCGTGTTGTGATAAATGCCGGGGGTGCGACGTTCGAAAAGGGAAAGCACCAGCACGATGCCCAGTTCCTTGGCCAGGGCGCCGAAACGCTCCGTGGAAGGGCCGGGGATGGGTTCCGCCAGGTCGCAGGATTTGGCGTTTTCTTCCTGGCAGAAGTAGAGGCTGTTGTGCAGTTCCTGCAGCACAACCAGCTGGGCGCCCCGGGCCGCCGCCTCGCGGATGTATCCTTCCAGGCGGGCGATATTCTCCGGGACGGAGGCCGTGCAGTGCTGCTGCACCATTCCTATTTTCAGTGTTCTCATTATCTGTAGCGGCTGAATTGGCGTAATTCATTATCGGCCTTGATCTTGTCGATGATGGCGCAGACCAGGCGGAAAGTGCGGCTGTCCTTGGTGTAGGAGGCGGGCGTGATGAAACTCGCGCGGCCGTCCTTCAGGAGTTTGCGGGCCGCTTCCTTCTTGCCGGGACGGGCAGGGTCGAAGACCGCGATGGCATTGCCGCCGAACATGGTGACCAGTTTCATCGAGGGAACGTCCGTCTCTCCGTCGCCGAAGTAGATCATGTTGGTGAAGGGGATGCGCTTGGCTTCATCGGCCAGGGACTCATTCACCTTTTCCGCGTCGCGCGAGGAGAAGATGCCCTTCTGGATCTTGAACAGGTACTGCGTCTTGGCGGTGAAGTCCACGGCGATGCCGGGCCATTCCGCCTCTCCGTTCTTGTCGTAGAGGAAACTGCCGGCGAAAACGTGCTTGAAGGCCCCTGCGATGGGCGAGCCTTCGATGATTTCCGTGAGTCCGGAGGAGTTGATATAATGCTCGATGACAACGCCGTGCTCCTTTCCGTATTGGTCCACGTGGTTGAACCATTCGCGCACGCCTTCGTAGAGTTTGATATCGGCCCCGTATTTCTTGAAGTCTTCCCGGGTGAGTTTGATGCCGTTTTTCTTGGCTTCGTCCACCATCAGTTTCATATAGGCGAGGATGTCCGATGCGTCCTGGCCGATGGCGATACCGTTGCTCTTGGACCAGAATTCCTCCGGCGTCTGGCCGATGGCCTGGATGAAACCGAACTCCTGCATATTGCCGGGAGAGAGGGTTCCGTCGAAGTCGTAGATGAGGGCTATGATGGGTTTACGTCTCATACGGTTGCAAAGATACGAAAAAAAGGCTATATTTGTAAGACTATAGAATAACCAACAAAATCGATATGCAGAGTTATCCTCATTACCTTCAGCGCCTTCAGGATGCCACCCGCAAATACTGGGACAAACCTGCGCTGAATACCATTGGCGGTGATTCCTTCACCTATGCCCAAATGGCCACGGACATCGCCCGTTTCCACATTGTTTTTGAAAAAGCCGGCTTCAAGAAAGGCGACAAAATCGCCCTCTGCGCCAACAACGGTGCCAAGTGGGGTTTCGCCTATCTGGCCGTCAATACATTCGAGACAGTCATTGTTCCCATCCTGGCGGATTTCACGCCGGAAAGCGTAATGGGACTGGTGAACCACTCGGAGAGCATCGCCCTCTTCACCAACGCAGCCCGCTGGGCCAAGATGGATCCGGAGAAGATGCCCGGCCTCAAGGTGGTCTTCGACGTAGATAACTGGAACGTGCTCTTTTGCCGGGATCCCAAAATCCAGAAGGCGGTGGATGAACTGGACGGTCTTTTTGCCAAGAAGTATCCCAAAGGCTTCGGCCCGGACGACGTAGTGTTCCCCACGGACAATTGGGACGACTTAAGCACCATCAACTACACTTCCGGCTCCACCGGAGACCCGAAGGGCGTGATGCTCACCTACAGGAACTTCAGCGCCAACGTAGACTTCAGCCAGCGCCACGTTCCTGCCGGCGACAAAATGGTTTCCATGCTCCCGATGGCCCACATGTACGGTCTCGTGATTGAGTTCCTCTATCCGCTGTGTAACGGCACCTCCATCTACTGGATGGCGAAAGCCCCCACTCCGGCCACCCTCCTGAAGGCTTTTGCCGATGTAAAGCCGTATCTCCTGATCACCGTTCCGCTGGTAATGGAGAAGATTTATAAGAGCAAGGTAAAGCCCACGCTGGAACAGCCTTTCGTGAAGTTCCTCACCAAGATTCCAGGCCTTAACAACATCATTTACAATAAGGTTCGCGACGGTCTTGTGAAGGCCTTCGGTGGCAACGTGCAGGAGTTCATCATGGGCGGCGCCGCCCTGAACCCGGAGGTGGAGCGTCTCTTCAAGAAGATCAAGTTCCCTTACCTGGTCGGCTATGGTATGACGGAAGCCTGCCCGCTGCTGGCCTATGAACACTGGACCAAGTATGTGGCCGGTTCCTGCGGCAAGGCCGTGGATGTGGCTGAAGTTCGCATCGACTCGGACGACCCTCAGCACGTTGTGGGTGAAATCCAGGCCCGCGGTGAGAATATCACCATCGGCTATTATAAGAATGAGGAAGCCACCGCCAACGCCTTCACGGAAGACGGCTGGCTGCGCACCGGAGACCTTGGTATTATGGATGCGGATGGCAACATCTTCATCCGCGGCCGCTCCAAGAACATGATTCTGGGTCCTTCCGGCCAGAATATCTATCCGGAAGAACTGGAAGCTGTAGTTAACAACCAGAACTACGTACTTGAAAGCGTGGTGGTAGACCGCGGCGGCAAACTGGTCGCCCTGGTATTCCCGGACGAACAAGCCATCGCCAAAGCCCTCCTGGACAATGAAGCCAAGGCCGAAATCCCGGAGAACATCCGCCTGGGTGCCAACCGCCAGCTGCCCGGCTATAGCCAGATTGCCAAGGTGGAACTGATGGACAAGCCCTTCGAGAAAACCCCGAAGATGTCCATCCGCCGGTTCCTGTATAAATAGGCGTTACGCGTAACAGCTTATTAATCAGCGTTTTATGCAAAGAGGGGTGCACCGCTAGGTGCACCCCTCTTTCAGCATCTCGCTAACAGTCAGCGAGTTACGCTCCAGCCCATCCGGCGGGGTAATTCATGGTAATGCAGTGAAGACCGCCGTGGCCGGAGAGCAGGGCGCGGCAGTCGATGATTTCCACGTTACGGCCGGGGAAGGCCAGGCGTAACTGTGCGGCTGCTGCCTCGTCCAGCGGCGAGGCGGCGCCGGGCATAAGAACCGCACCGTTTACAATCAGGAAGTTGGCGTAGGAGGCGGGGAGCCGATAGTCTTCCAAATACATTGCGGGCGGAAGGGGGAGGGGAATCAGCTTATAGGGCCGCCCATCAAGTGTGCGGAATGAGCGAAGCTGCGCCTCCATCGCTTTCAGCGGCTCATAATTGGCATCGGCCGTGTCTTCACAGCTGGTATAGGCGATGGTGTCCGGGCTGCAGAAGCGGGCCAGGATATCCACGTGGCTGTCTGTGTCGTCACCCACGATACCGCCATGGTCCAGCCACAGGATGCGCTTGAGGCCGAAAGCCTCCGAAAGCCGGGATTCAATCTCCTCCTGGGAAAGATATTCGTTCCGGTTGATGGACAGCAGGCATTCGGATGTGGTCAGCAAGGTGCCTTGGCCGTCCGTGTCAATACTGCCGCCTTCCAGAACGAAGGGACGCATATCCAAAAGCCGCACATCCGGGGCAAATACGCCGGCCTCATAAATGCGCCGGGTAATCTGGTTGTCCAGGTCACTCCCGAACTTGAGCCCCCACCCGTTGAATACGAAGTCCAAAACGGTTTTTTTCGAACCGTCCCAGACGGAAATGCCGCCGTGGTCGCGGGCCCAGGTGTCGTTCAGCGGGCATTCCACCAGCCGAACATTGGCGCCGGGGACGAACCCGCGGGCAGCCATGTCAGCCAGACATTCTTCGCGGGAGCGGCATACCACCAGCAGCGGTTCATACTTGACGATGGCGCGGGCCACCTGCACGTAGCAGTCCAGGACATGCGGAAGGTCGTACCAGTCTGTGTCCGAGTGCGGCCAGGTGAGTTGGATGAAGCCCTGCGGCTCCCATTCTGCGGGAAGTCTCATATTCAGTTATTTATCAAAAAAGGACACTCCCGAGGGAATGTCCTTAAATCATTTCGGGAACCGTTTTACTTCACCTCAATGGTGACCACGCGGTTCTTTTCCGCACCGTCGAAGAGCTGGACGGAAGCGCCGTGGGCGGCGGATTCGATGTTCTCTTCCTTGGCACCGGCCTTCACCAGAAGGTCTGCCACGTATTTGGCGCGCTGCTCGCTCAGGTACTGGTTGCGTTTGGCGGAACCGGTCTGTTTGTCTGCGTAGGCGTTAACGGAAAGCTTGGTGTCCGCATCTACCACATTGGAGGTAAAATACTCCAGATGAGCCTTTTCGCGGGCGGAAAGGGTGGTGGCGCCGCAGTCGAAGTACAGGGTGATGGGGGAACCGGGCTTCACGTCCACAGCGGTGAAGGTGCCGTTCTCATACAGATAGGTCTGTCCATCCACCAGGTTGTTGCGGTAGCCGCTGAGTTCGTCTTCCAGGGCGGCAGCTTTGTCGCGCAGATCCGCGTTCTCCTTCTCCAGGGCGGCGGCACGTTCTGCCAGGGAGTTGTACTGGTCCTCGGTGAAAGGAACGGGCACAACCACGGGGGCTATATCGTCGTGGCGATCCCAGCCGGTCTTGCCGAACTTGAAAGCGAGACCCAGCGTTGCGGTGGGGAAGAAAATGAACATGCTTTCCTGCGTGCGGTAGGCGCTGGCCTTGCCGGCAATGACGGAAAGGTCAATGTTGACGTCGATTTTTTCAGTCATCTTGAGGACGTTCAACAGGCCCAGGCCGCAGGCATATTCCCAGTTGTGGCCGGCATCGGGCGAGAAGAGGTTCGGATTCTGGCTGATATCCAGAACGCCGCCGGTGACATAGGGAACCAGGCTCCAGTAGCGGTCCGGATTGTAGCCGCAGATGGAGTTGGAGATGTTCCAAAGGAGTTCGGCGTGGAAATAGTTGTAGCCGAAGCGGGAGTTGGGATCGATTCCCTGACGGTCAAAGTTTGCCGAGTTGTTGTTCCAAAGGCCGATCCAGCCGATGCGGGCGCCGATGGCGGGCGTGAACCATTTGCCGAAGTTTACATCGGCCGCCAGGCCAATGTTGCCCCAGGCGCCGGGAAGGACGACGGTGTTGACACCGGCGCCAATACCCAGCCAGGTGTTGTCGAAGGCCTTGTTGGTCTCATAGGGACCGCGGACCACCTGCGCATTTGCATTCAGGCAGAAGAGACTTGCAGCTGCAAGAACTCCCAGAATCATTTTGATACCTTTCATAATATAAGATGAATATTATTTCATACAAGCGCACAAAAGTAGTCATTCTTTTTGAGAAAAACAAAAAAAGCACCTCCGGAGAGGTGCTTTTAGCTTTTATAGATTTTGGTCTTACTTGACCACAATCCGAGCAACACGGTTCTTTTCCATGCCGTCAAAGAGCTGGACTTTGTCGCCCAAGCCTTCGGCGCTCACGTTTTCTTCCTTAGCACCGGCATTGACAAGGATGTCCTTGACAACTTTGGCGCGCTGCTCAGACAGATACTGGTTGCGCCTGCCGGAACCGGTCTGCTTGTCGGCGTAACCCGTAACTTCCAGCTGGATGTCTTCGTTATCCTTGACCACATTCTCGATGAAGAAGTCGAGGTGAGCCCTTTCACGTGCGGAAATCTTGGTGGAGCCGCAGTCAAAGTAAACGGTCAGCGGGGCGCCGGGTTTCACGTCAACAGCGGTGAAGGTGCCGTTCTCATAGAGATAGGTCTGACCATCAACAAGGTTCTTGAAGGGAGCAAGTTCGTCTTCGAGGGAAGCGATCTTGTCCCTGAGTTTGTTGTTCTCATCCTCCAGGGCAGCCACTTTGTCTGCGAGGGCATTGTACTGGTCCGTGGTGAAGGGCACAGGGATCACGACAGGGGTGATGGAGCTGTGACGGTCGAAGTTGGTCTTGCCGAGGTTGAACTGGAGGCCGAGGGAAGCGGACGGGAAGAGCATCAGCATGCCGGCGCCGTCAGCGGTGTAAGCGCTGCGCTTGCCGAGAAGGACGCTGAGGTCGATGATGGCGTTCACGCGGTTGCCAAGACGGAGTTCGTTGATGATACCAGGGCCGGCGGCATACTCGAGGTTCTGGCCGTCGAAGGGATTGATGCTCTGGCTGACATCGAGGAGACCCATCTGGAAGTAAGGAACGAAGTCCCAGAAACGGGTTTCTTTGTAACCACCGATGCTGTTGGAAATGTTCCACAGGATGTCACCGTGAATGTAGTGGAAACC
Source organism: Bacteroidales bacterium (assembly GCA_017553545.1). GTDB lineage: Bacteria > Bacteroidota > Bacteroidia > Bacteroidales > UBA932 > Cryptobacteroides. Next base: position 12,131 of record JAFZKT010000014.1, read on the forward strand.
GAGCTTCTGGTCACCGTTGTTGGCGTTACCGGCAGCCTGCTGGTTTGCACCACCCATGGCGTCGAAGGCGATCTTCGGGGAGTTCCACAGACCGTGGTAGCCGAAACGCATACCGACGGCGGGAGTCCACCATTTACCGAAGTTCAGATCTACGCCGAGGCCGATCTTGCCCCAGGTGCTGAAGTCACCGATGGTTCCGATGACGCTGTTGATACCGGCACCGATACCGATAAAGGTGTTGTCGAAGGCCTTGTTGGTTTCATAGGCACCACGCACAACTTTACCGTTCTCGTCGCGGTTGTTGTTCTCCTGAGCGCTGGCGTTCACGGAGAAGAGGAGGCTTGCAGCTGCAAGGGCTCCGAGAATCATTTTGATACCTTTCATAATAGCTATTAGGTTGATAATTAATTGCTTATTACGTTTGGAAGGGTAAAAATACACCTTTCATCAGGGCAAATGTACGTTTTTTTTCTGAAAGAAACAAATTTCCTCAAAGATTTTTAAGTTTTTTTTAAAAGCCGTATATTTGCGTCAGAGCCTTTTTTATGCAATTCAAACTCCATTCTTCCTACGCTCCCTCCGGTGACCAGCCGGAGGCGATAGCCGGTCTGTGCGATGCGCTCCGGCAGGGGGCGGGAAGCGTGACGTTGCTGGGCGTCACGGGTTCAGGCAAGACCTTCACGATGGCCAACGTCATCGCGAACCTCCAGCGCCCGGCTCTCATCCTGAGCCACAACAAGACCCTGGCCGCCCAGCTGTACGGGGAGTTCAAGGCCTTCTTCCCGGAAAATGCGGTGGAGTATTTCGTATCCTACTACGATTATTATCAGCCGGAGGCCTATATCCCGTCCACGGACACCTATATCGAGAAGGACCTCAGCATTAACGAAAAGATAGACGAACTCCGCGTGAGCGCCGCATCGGCCCTGATGAGCGGCAGGAGGGACGTGATTGTGGTCTCCTCCGTCAGCTGCCTCTACGGTATCGGCAATCCGGATGACTTCCACGACCAGACGGTCACCCTGCACAAGGGGGACAGGATGTCCATGACGCGGCTCCTGTATAAGATTGTGGATGCCCTCTACTACCGTACGGAGACGGATTTCAAGCGTGGGAGCTTCCGCGTACGGGGGGATACGGTGGATATCTTCCTGGGCGGGGCCGATTATGCCGCGCGCATCGAGTTCTTCGGAGACGAGGTGGACCGCATCGCCCTCATCGACCCCGTGAGCGGGGCCGTGTTCGAGGAACTGGAGAAGATAGACCTGTATCCGGCCAAGAACTTCGTCACGTCCAAGGAAAAGGGGGCGGCGGCGGTGAGCCAGATCCAGGACGACCTGGTGAAACAGATTGCCTATTTCGAATCAGAAGGCAAGTTCCTGGAGGCAAAACGCCTTAAACAGCGCGTGGAGTACGACATAGAGATGATCAAGGAAATGGGCTACTGTCCGGGCGTGGAGAACTATTCCCGCTATTTCGACGGCAGGAAGCCGGGAGAGCGTCCCTTTACCCTTCTGGACTATTTCCCGGAGGATTTCCTGGTGTTCATCGACGAAAGCCACGTCACCCTGCCGCAGATCCGCGCGATGTTCGGCGGGGACCACTCCCGCAAGGAAACGCTGGTGCAGTACGGTTTCCGCCTGCCCGCCGCCAGCGACAACCGCCCCCTGACCTTCGACGAATTCGAGGCCGTGACGGGCCAGACGGTCTATGTGAGCGCCACGCCGGCCGATTATGAGCTGGAGAAGTGCGAGGGCCTGGTGGTGGAGCAGATCGTGCGTCCCACCGGCCTGCTGGACCCGCCCGTAGAGGTGCGTCCCACGAAGAACCAGGTGGACGACCTGATGGAGGAAATCCGCAAACGGGCAGAAAAAGACGAGCGCGTCCTCGTGACCACCCTCACCAAGCGGATGGCCGAGGAACTGGACAGCTATTTCACCCGCAACGGGGTCCGCTGCCGGTATATCCATTCGGACGTAGACACGGCCGAACGCGTGGAAATCATCGAGGATTTCAAGAACGGCCTCTTCGACGTGCTGATCGGCGTAAACCTTCTAAGGGAAGGCCTGGACATCCCCACCGTGTCGCTGGTGGCCATCCTGGATGCCGATAAGGAAGGCTTCCTCCGCAGCGGCCGCGCCCTCACGCAGACCGCCGGCCGCGCCGCCCGCAACGTCAACGGCCTGGTGATCATGTATGCCGATACCATCACGCCCTCGATGGATGAGACCATCCGGGAAACGGCCCGCCGTCGCGCCAAGCAGCAGGAATACAACAAACTGCACGGCATCACGCCGAAGCAGGTTCAGGTACGCGCCAACGCCCTGATGGCGGAACTGGTGCGTTCGGGAGAGGACACCACCCACATGAGCGGCTTCCTGAATCCCGTGCTCAAGAACAGCGTTACGGGCCACGTGAGCGCCCCCGACAGCGTTTCAGACCCCACCTACGTCCCTTCCGCCTCCGAACTGGGGAAGGGCGATGTCTCCGTGGGACTGGGGCACGACGCCCGCCGCGAGGGGACATCGGCCCGGGAAGACGGCTTCATCAAGGCCGACCTGGCCGCCGTGCTGCAGGACCCGGTGATCCGCGCCATGTCCCGGCAGCAGGTGGAAAAAGCCGCCGCCGAAGCCAGACGCAAGATGCAGAAAGCGGCCGCCGACCTGGATTTCACGGCAGCCGCAAAGTTTCGCGACGAAATGTGGGCTTTACAAGAGTATCTTAAAGTCTGGAAACCTTAATGATTCCCTTCGCGGCGCGGAGCTGTGAGAGCACTTTGTCCAGCTCCAGGTTCGAGGGGACGGAGAGCTTGACGCTGATCTCCTGCGTGCCGCCGCGGTGGTTTTCCTGCACAGAGAAACTGCGGATGCTGGCCTTGAACTGGCCAATCACCTCCATGATGCGGTTCAGAACGGCGCTTTCCTGATCCGCCACAATCTTGAGGGTAACCTGGAAACTGCCGCTGGAAGGGGAGTCCGCCCAGCGGACTTTCTGAATGCGGTACGGGTACAACTCCAGCAAACGGGCGGCGTTGGGGCAGCTGATGCGGTGGATCTTGATGCCGGCTTCCCGGGTGACGAAGCCGAAGACGTCGTCGCCGAAAACGGGATTGCAGCAGCGGGCCATCTTGTAGTCGATTCCCTTCACATTTTTTGCATTCAGCACCAGGATGTCGTCCTTGCTTTCATAGTGCCGGGCCGCTTTGGCCGATGCCTGAACGGCCTCTGCCGCCTCCACGGACTGGGCGTGCCGATCGGCCTCTCCCAGGATATAGTCCTTGACGGCGTTTACGTCCACCGTGCCTTCGCCGATGGCGGCGTAGAAGGCGGTGAGGGAAGTGTAACCCAGTTTGGTGCGGAACTCCGTGAGCATGGCGTCCGGCAGTTCCAGTTTCCAGTTCTTGAGCCGGCGTTCCAGCAGTTCCTTGCCGTCCACGGCCCGCGTCTGCTCCTGGGCCGCGAGGGCTTGTTTCACCTTGGCGCGAGCCTTGGAGGTGACCACCCAGTTCAGCCAGTCCGGAGCCGGATGCTGGTTCTTGGCGGTGAGAATCTCCACTACGTCGCCGGTGCACAGTTTTTCCTTAATGGGGACGGCCTTCCCGTTCACCCTTGCCCCTACGCAGCGGGCGCCGATGTTCGTGTGGATGCCGAAGGCGAAGTCCAGCACCGTGGAACCTGCCGCAAGAATGCGTAACTCGCCAGTTGGAGTAAAAACGAAAATCTCCTTGGACGGCGGTTCGGGCAGGTCTTCCGTATGTTCGTCGGGGTGCTCCAGGGCATAGCGCACGGAACCCAGCCAGGCGGCCATGGACTCTTCCCGCCTGATGCCTTTGTAGGCCCAGTGACTGGCGAATCCGTTTTCCGCCATGTCGTCCATCCGCCGGGTGCGGATCTGCACTTCCACATAGGCGCCGTCGCGGTTTTTCACCGTGATGTGCAGGCTCTCGTAGCCGTTGGGCTTGGGATTGGTCACCCAGTCCCGCAGGCGTTTCGTGTCGGCCTCATATTCCTCCGTCACGAAGGAATAAACCTGCCAGCAGAGGTCCTTTTCCAACTTGTGGTCATCCCCGTCGCAGTCGATGATGAAGCGGATGGCAAAAACGTCGTACACGCCCTCGAAGGGCACTTTCTGCTTCTGCATCTTCTGCCAGATGGAGTAGGCGGCCTTGGTGCGGATCTTCAGTTTATAGGCGATACCTGCCTGGGAAAGCTTCACTTTCAGCGGCTCGATGAATTCGGCCATCAGTTTCTCGCGGTCCTTTTCCCCGGCCTTCAGCTTGTTGGTGATGATGCGGTACTGTTCCGGCTCCGCGTATTTGAGATAGATGTCCTCCATCTCCCGCTTCATGTTGTACAGCCCCAGCTGGTGGGCGAGGGGAATGTAAAGCATCAAGGTTTCCAGGATCTTTCCTTCGCGGGAAGTCTTCGGGAAGATCTTCAGGCTGCGCATCACCTCCAGGCGGTCCGCCAGTTTCAAAACCACGACACGGGGGTCCGCCGCATACTGGATGATGAGTTTCTTGTAATTTTCGGCCTCCAGGCGCGTGTCTTTGGGCTTGATGGTGGAAATGTGGCCCAGGCCCTCCACCAAGGTGCGGATGGGGGCGCCCCATTCCTTTTCGCTCACTTCCAGTCCGGTCATCCGGCTGGCTTCGTGCAGATATACCGCCGCGATGCATTCTTCCGGCAGGCCGATTTCGTCGGCCACGATGCGCGCCACTGCGTCCGGATGGCCGATGAAAGGCGTCCCGTCATGACGGGTGAGACCTTCCAGGGCTACGGCGGCGGCGGTCCGGGCTTTCTCTATGAGCGGCGTTTTTTCCATTTACTTGTTGGCCTCTGCTTTCTGGCGCTCCGTCATGGCCTTCTGGAAGGCGCGGGCATTGGCCAGATGCTCCGAATAACTGGCTGCGAAACGGTGGCTCCCGTTGAAGGAAGGGTCTGCGCAGAAGAAGATGTAATTATGCGACTGGGGATGCAGCACGGCTTCCAGGCAGCTCTTGGGAGGGCAGGCGATGGGTCCGGGCGGCAATCCGGTGTGCTGATAGGTGTTGTAGGGCGAATCTACGGCCAGGTGCGACTTCAGGATGCGCTTGGGCTCATAGTCGAAGCAGAAGGCGATGGTGGGGTCCGCCTGCAGCCGCATGCCCGTGCGGAGGCGGTTCAGATAGACGCCTGCGATAGTGGGCATTTCCGGCTCATAGCGGGTCTCCCCGGCCACGATGGAAGCGAGGGTGCAGGCCTCTTTCCGGGTGAGTCCCTGGGCCCTGGCGGCATTGATGCGCTCCGGGGTCCACCAGGCGTCGCTTTCGTCCGACAGGCGCTGGAAGATTTCTCCGACGGAGGCCGTCCAGAGAATCTGATAGGTGTCCGGAATGACGATGGTGAACAGGTGGGCGGCATCTACGCCAAAACGGGCGAGTGAGTCGTCCGAGAAAGCAAAATTCGCCACGGCGGCAGAATCCGCCAGCATCTGGGACCCCACTTTGCGGGCCAGGATTTCCGGGGTACGGATGGAGCCGGAGAGGGTGAGGTTGACTGGCGTTTGCCAGCCGTTATGCAGCATCCGGGCCACATACATGCTGGAGCAACCGTCGTCAATGCAGTAATGGCCGGTCTGTACAGTTTCAACATCCTTGAAAACGCGCAGCAGACTGGCGGGATTTTTGACCTTGCCACCGGCGAGAATACTGTCTCGGACCGCCTGGACTGACATGTCGGGATAGACGTAGAGTTCCTGCATTCCACTGAAATTGGAGACCTTGCGGTCATACCACATCCGGTACAGGAATACGCCGCCAATGGCGAGGAGTGCAGCGCCCAGGACGCTGGCGATGATGATAACGATCCGACGGGTTGGCATAGGGTTATCTCAGTTTGATTTCGTCGCCTTCCCGAAGGTCGGTGGGGGCGCTCTTCAGATTGTTGAGTTTGAGGATGGCTTTTTCCCGCAAGGCGAAACGTTGGCAAATGGCGTGGAAGTCCTCTCCGTCCGTTTCCACGATGTATTTGTCCAGGCCCTGGGGGGCTTTCTTTTTCTTGGCCGCCAGATAAACTACGGTGCCGGGCAGGAGTTCCTGATCTCCTTTCAGGTCATTGTAGCGCAGCAGTTCGCAGCGGAAGAGATGATATTCGGAGGCGATGGAACGGTAGGTTTCGCCTTCGGCCGCATAGATGAAGGGAACGCCGTTCTGCGAATACAGCGTGCGTTCCAGCGAGAAGTGGAACTGCTCGTCGGCCGTCTGCGCGTCCACCTTAACGGGTTCCTCTATCTGGTGCGGGGGCTCCGGAAGGACGGCGACCTCCTCTTCCGAGAGGGTGTCGAAGCGCGTCAGGTCGTACTTTTCAATATACTGGATGAGTTTTTCGGCGTATTTCTTGTCCGTGGCGTAGCCTGCCTTCTTGAGGCCGTAGGCCCAACCCTTGTAGTCCGTGCGCTCCAGGTCGAAGAGGAACTTGTAGCGGTCCCGGTAGCGGAGGAAGTCCGAATGGTCCGCGAAGCTCTCCTCCGGGCTGTCATAGACGCGGAAGCATTCGCCCTTTTCATCGTCGTCCATATACATCGTCCTGCCGGTCCAGCCCTTGTGGCACTTGATGCCGAAATGGTTGTTCCCCTCCCGGGCAAGGGTGGACTTCCCCGCGCCCGACTCCAGAATGCCCTGGGCCAGGGTGATGCTGGCGGGAACGCCGCTGCGGACCATCTCCTGCTGGGCGATGGGCGCGTACTTGTCAATGTATTCTTCCTGAGGGGTCTGGGCCACCGCCATTAACGGCAGAAGGGCCACGAGCAATGTGATGATTTTTTTCATATCAGGCGTTTTTCCTGCAAATATCGTACTCTTCGCCGTCCGAGGTGGCGTAGCTTTCGGGGAAAATGCTGCGACATTCCCGTTCATAGGCGTTTACGTCGCTGGAGCGCGAAGAATAATGGCCGATGAGGAGTTTTCCGGCGCCGGCATCCAGGGCCAGCCGGGCGGCCTGGTGCGTGGTGCTGTGGTGGCGCTGGGCGCCCTGGTCCGCCAGCTCTTCCAGATAGGTGGTCTCATGATAGAGCACTGTCACGCCTTTCAGCCATTTTGCTTCCTCCGGAAAGGGTGCGGTGTCCGAGCAGTAGGCATAGCTCCGGGGCTCGAAGGGCTTGTAGGCGGCTTCTGTGGCCGGAATTATGCTCCCATCGGCCCGGAGAACATCCTCCCCGCGTTTGAGCGTGCCTATCTCCGTGAGCGTGAGCGCGTACCTTTCTATTGCGTCCTTGTGTACGTTGAAGGGCGGTTCCTTCTCCTCAAAGCGGAATCCGAAGGTCTCGATGCCGTGGTCCAGCGGGAAAGCCAGCACGCGGACACTCTTGGTCTCCAGGAAGGATTCCGGCTCCTTCATCTTCAGGGGCGTGAAACGGATTTCGTAGGCGATACCTTCCCCGTAATAGCTGAGGAAGAATTTGAGAATGGGGCCGAAGTTCACGGGAGCGTAAATGTTGAGGGGCGTAAGCCGTCCCTTCATCCCCAGGGTGCTCAACAGGCCGAACAGGCCGAACACGTGGTCTCCGTGGATGTGGCTGAGGAAGATCGAGTCCAGTTTCATCATCGGAATCCTGTACTCCGTCATGGCGTACTGGGTGCCCTCCCCACAGTCTATAAGGAACAAGCGCCCGTGCACTTGCAGTGCCTGGGCGCTTTGTCTCCGGCCCCTAACGGGCATGGCCGAAGCCGTGCCCAATAAGGTAACCTTGAATATATTGGATGAATTATTCACCCTTCTCCATCTGCTCCTTCAGGGCAGCCAGTGCGGAGATATCACCAAGGGTGGTCTTCTCAACGTTGGTCTGGACCTTCTTGATGGCTTTCTTCGCTACCTCGGCCTCTGCGGTTTCCTTGGCGGCCTTGGCTTCCTGATAGGTGCGGACGTGGGACACGCGGATGGTGCGGGTGCTGCGGCGAAGGTCAACGACCTTCACAGGCAGGGTTTCACCCACGACAACGTTCTTGCCGTCTTCCTTCACCAGCTCGCGGTTGAAAGCGGAAACTTCCGTACCGTCGGCCAGGGTGAGGGTGGTGTTCTTGTCGCCGATAACGGCAACGGTAGCGTCCACGGTGCTGCCCACGGGATATTTGGCTTCCAGTTCGTCCCAAGGATTCGGGGTGAGCTGCTTGTGGCCCAGGGAGAGTTTGTGGCTGTTTTCGTCGAAGTCCAGGATGACTACGTCGATTACGTCGCCGCTCTGCACCATCTCTGCAGGATGCTTGATCTTGTTCCAGGAGAGGTCGCTGATGTGGATGAGACCTTCCACGCCGTCCTCGAGTTCCGCGAACACACCGAAGTTGGTGATGTTGCGGACGGTAGCCTTATGCTGGCTGCCCACGGGATATTTGTCGCGGATGCTCTCCCAAGGGTTGGCGGTGAGCTGCTTGATGCCCAGGGACATCTTGCGGGCTTCGCGGTCCAGGGTGAGGATGACGGCTTCCACTTCGTCGCCCATCTTCAGGAATTCCTGAGCGCTGTGCAGACGGGGGCTCCAGCTCATTTCGCTTACGTGTACCAGGCCTTCCACGCCGGGTTCCACTTCCACGAATGCGCCATAGTCCGCCACGGCAACCACTTTACCCTTCACGGTGTCGCCCACCTTAAGGTCTGCGGAAAGAGCCTCCCACGGGTGCGGGGTGAGCTGCTTGAGACCCAGGGCGATGCGCTTCTGCTGCTCGTTGAAGTCCAGGAC
>JAFZKT010000063.1 GCA_017553545.1 Bacteroidales bacterium
CTTGTCCACCCCCGGACGAGTATAGGGGGAGGGGCCCGCCGGATACAAGTTCCCGGAGGGGACGAAGGAGACGGTGGGAGGGGCCGGAGGGAGCGAAGCGACCGGAGTCCCCCCGTCTCTCCTCTCTGCCCCTCCGCCCCCCTGACACGCAAGTGATTGATTTTCAGCCTATAACACAAACAGGGGTGCACCGCCAGGTGCACCCCTTTATTAGCATCTTGCTATCAATCAGCAAGTTACGCTCCAGGCTACTTCAGCAGCTCATGGGAGGAGGTCATGGCGGCGGGGTCCAGGGCCTCGTCCAGCTTGTCCTTGGTCATGAGGCCGTGCTCCAGCACAAGGTCATAAACGCTGCGACCGGTCTCCAGGGCCTCTTTGGCCACTTTGGTGGAGGCTTTGTAGCCGATGTAGGGGTTCAGGGCGGTGACAATGCCGATGGAATGCTTCACCATCTCATAGCAATGGTCCGCATTCACGGTGATGCCCTCAATGCACTTTTCGCGGAGGGTGTGCATCACGTTGGTTAGCCAGGTCTGGCTTTCCAGGATACTCTGCGCAATCACGGGCTCCATCACGTTCAGCTGCAGCTGACCGGCTTCCGCGGCGAAAGCCACGCAGGTGTCGTTGCCGATGACCTTGAAGCACACCTGGTTGGTCACTTCCGGAATTACGGGGTTCACCTTGCCGGGCATGATGGAGGAACCGGGCGCCATGGGCGGCAGATTGATCTCGTGCAGGCCGCAGCGGGGACCGGAAGCCATCAGACGGAGGTCGTTGCAGATCTTGGAGAGCTTGACGGCCAGGCGTTTGAGGGCGGCCGAATAGCTCACATAGGCGCCGGTATCGGGCGTAGCCTCCACCAGGTCGGGCGCTTTCTCGAAGCTGTCTCCGGAGAATTCGCTCAAGCGTTTGGTGCAGAGTTCGGCAAAGCCGGGAACGGCGTTCAGGCCCGTGCCGATGGCAGTTCCGCCCATATTGATCTCCTTGAGGAGCACCACGTTCCTTTCCAGGTTCGCAATTTCCTCCTCCAGGTTGTTGGCGAAGGCGTTGAACTCCTGGCCGGAAGTCATGGGAACGGCGTCCTGCAGCTGCGTACGTCCCATCTTGATGATGTCCTTGAACTCCTGGCCCTTGGCCCGGAAGGCGGCGATGAGCTGTTTCAGGGCGTCTTCCAGATGGCGGTTCATCCGCACGAAAGTGTAACGGAAGGCCGTGGGATAGGCGTCGTTGGTGCTCTGGGCGCAGTTCACGTGGTCGTTCGGCGAGCAGTACTGGTACTCCCCCTTCTTGTGACCCATCAACTCCAGGGCGCGGTTGGCGATGACCTCGTTGGCATTCATATTCACCGAGGTGCCGGCGCCGCCCTGCATCATGTCCACCGGGAACTGGTCCCGGAGGGCGCCGCCCACGATTTCCTTGCAGGCGGCCACGATGGCATCGGCTATCTTTTTATCCAGCACACCCAACTCCCCGTTGGCCTGGGCCGCCGCCATTTTCACATAGGCGATGGCGATGATGTACTCCGGATAGTCGTACATGTGGGTGGTGGAAATCTTGTAATTGTTGAGGGCGCGCTGCGTCTGGACGCCGTAGTAGGCGCTGGCGGGCACCTGAAGCTCCCCGATGAGGTCGCTTTCAATGCGGAATTTCATATCGGCCATAATTTACAGTCCTATTTTTTTGAAGAAGTCATTTCCTTTGTCGTCCACCAGGATGAAGGCAGGGAAATCCTCCACGCGGATCTTCCAGATGGCTTCCATACCCAGTTCCGGGTACTCCACGCATTCAATGCTCTTGATGCTGCTCTGCGAGAGAACGGCAGCCACGCCGCCGATGGTTCCCAGGTAGAACCCGCCGTGCTTGCGGCAGGCGTCCGTCACCTGCTGCGTGCGGTTGCCCTTCGCGATCATCACCAGCGAAGCGCCGTGGTCCTGGAACTCGTCCACATACGGATCCATGCGGTTGGCCGTGGTGGGGCCCATGCTGCCGCAAGGGTATCCTTCCGGCGTCTTGGCGGGGCCGGCGTACAGGATGGGATGGTCCTTGAAGTACTGCGGCATCCCCTCGCCCGCATCCAGGCGGGCTTTCAGCTTGGCGTGGGCGATGTCGCGGGCCACGATGATCGTGCCCTTCAGGTTCACGCGGGTGCCCACCTCATATTTGGTGAGTTCGGCCCGCACGAAGTCGATGCCCTTGTCCAGGTCGATTTCGATGCCCTTTGCGCCCTCGCCGGGCTTGCGGTATTCCTCCGGAATGAGTTCGGAAGGATTCACGTCCAGTTTCTCAATCCAGACGCCATCGGCGTTGATTTTACTCTTGACGTTGCGGTCGGCCGAGCAGCTCACGCCCATGCCGATGGGGCAGCTGGCGCCGTGCCGGGGCAGACGGACCACGCGGATGTCGTGGGCCAGGTATTTGCCGCCGAACTGCGCGCCAAGGCCGATTTTCTGCGCCTCTTTCAGGAGCTTCTGCTCCAGGTCCACGTCGCGGAAGGCGCGGCCGGTTTCATCGCCCGTGGTGGGCAGGCCGTCGTAGTATTTGATGCTCGCGAGCTTCACGGTCAGGAGGTTCTTTTCGGCCGATGTCCCCCCGATCACGAACGCGATGTGGTAAGGCGGGCAGGCCGCGGTACCCAGCGTGCGCATCTTCTCCACCAGGAACGGAAGCAGGGTGCCCTCGTTCTGGATGGTGGCCTTGGTCATGGGGTAGAAGTACGTCTTGTTGGCGCTGCCGCCGCCCTTCGCCACCATGATAAAGCGGTATTCGCCGCCCTGGGTGGCCTCGATGTCTATCTGGGCCGGCAGGTTGCAGCGGGTGTTCACCTCATCGTACATATTGAGCGGGGCGTTCTGGCTGTAGCGCAGGTTCTCCTGCGTGTAGGTTTCGTACACGCCCTTGGAGAGGGCTTCCTCATCTTCGAAGCCCGTCCACACCTGCTGGCCCTTTTCGCCGTGGATGATGGCCGTACCGGTATCCTGGCAGAACGGAAGCACGCCCTTCACGGCCGTCTCCGCATTGCGCAGGAACTGCAGGGCCACGTATTTGTCATTCTCACTGGCTTCCGGATCTTTCAGAATCGCCGCTACCTGCTCATTATGGGCGCGGCGCAGCATAAACTGACAGTCGTGAAAACTCTGCCGGGCCACCAGTGTGAGCGCCTCCGGGCTCACTTTGAGCATCTTGTGACCTTCGAACTCTGCGGTGGACACGAGCTTTTCGGATCCGGGAATCTTGTAATACTCAGTGGTGTCTTTGCCCAACTGAAACATGGGCGCGTATTTAAAATCTGGCATTGTTATGATGTGTTTTACATTATTCTGAAACAGGACGGATGGAGAAACCGAAGCAGCGGTTGTAGCCATATAAGCCAAGCTCGTCGGAAGCGATGTAAACGTAACGCGCATCCACCGGTCCACTCGTAGAAAGGGTAGAAGACCAGTAGCCGCCGCTGGTACCTTCATTGGAGTGGTTGGTCCATTCCCATTTACCGGCGGCGGGAAGGAAAATGCTGTTGCCATTTTCGGCCGTAACCAATACTCCGTTTACGCCGCTGCGAGTCGTCCAGGTCCACGTGCATTTGGTCCTTAATTCCGTCCATTCCGCGATGGTGGGGATACGCCATTTACCGACAAGTTTTTCATTTGCCCGTGCGGCATCATGGACGTAGTCATAATCCTTGAACTCCGTCATATTGTCCACAGTACCGTAAAGAGCGTTGTAATTGTACTTGTTCATTTTTACAGACTGTCCGTCACACAGGGAGTATGAAGTCCAGGTATATCCGCCGGTCTTGCCGCTTTTCCAGGTCAGGGGATCCAGGCTGGAGTAATGGGGCGCAACCTCGCCCCAGGCATAATAGTCACCATAATCTTCCGGATTGGCACACAGACCGTCTTCGCAGAGATTGGATGTTGCCCAGTACAGTTTGTAGGTTGTCCCATCCTCCCTGGTCATCACAATCCCCAGGTCCACGGCGCCTTCAGGCACTTTATCATCATCTTTAACGGGATTCCCACCCGGCTTGCAGGCCAATAGCAGCAAAAACGCCATTATGGCAACAATTCCTTTCTTCATAATATCATCATTGTCCCTCCAAAGTTAACCAATCCGTACGACCTTCGCAAATCTATTGCTTCACAGAACCGCACCAGGACCATTTTTCCGGTTTTCGGTCTTCGCCAGGTGCTACAGCACTCCGTCAGGACCAAAAAAAACGCAAATCCGGCACCCGCCAAGTGCCGAACAGATTATTCCGACACGGGACGAATGGAGAACCCGCGGAAACGATAGTAGCCGCCCCTGCCGAAACGACAGAAGCCACCCCTACCGACGGAATAGAAGAACACGCTCCACGCGCTGCGCGGGGGGGCCATATAGAGGGAGGAGGACCAGTAGTTGCCGCGGGAACCGGCATTGTTGAGATCGGTACCGTCCCGGTAGCCAACAGCGGGAAGGAAGATGCTGTTCCCGGTCTTTTTACTTGTCACGATGCAACCATTTACCCCTTTACGCGTAGTCCATGTCCAGGTGCAATTTGACTCATCCAGGAGTTCGTCCCATTCCTCAATGGTTGGCAGACGCCATTTGCCGCCGAGGATTACGTGGGCAGCGTCATCGGAAGGCTCGAAAAAGGAATAATACTTGGTCAAGTTGTTATAATCTCCCGTCGACCATTTATACGTTTCCCATCTGTAATCAGCCTTTGGCTTCGTCTCTCCCCAGGCGAAATAATCACCATAATCTTCGGGTCTTGTTGCACCAAGGTTGACATTTGACCACTTTACGCTGAGACCCATATCCACCGCTTCCATTCTGATCTCTCCGGTGGAAAAGCTTTTTATGTCACCATTAAAGATGTGACGGGCGAGCAATACAAACGACTTGTACCCAGCGCTAGTCTTTGGATTGCAGGCGAACAGCAGCAAAAACGCCATTATGGCAACAATTCCTTTCTTCATAATATCATCATTGTCCCTCCAAAGTTAACCAATCCGCGCGACGTTCGCAAATTTGCGAAGCTTAATAAATATGCAACTTTCATGAACGCGACAATCTTGAGCACGAATATGCCCCACGCGTGCTTAAGATGGTACGGGGAGACATTCTTAAGCACATATAAGTCTAAAACGTGCTTAAGATGGCATCAATGAGCCAAGGCCGTGGCCGACGTGTTCCGGATTGTGCACGTTGAGCACACCAAGGGGCCTCGCCAGGTGCTGCAAAGACTATTCTGAGACAGGACGGACAGAGAAGCCGCAGTAACGGCTGCCGTAACTCCCGTAGGCATGGCCGGAGTCGAAGTACAGGCACCCGGCGCCGTACGGATACTCCGTATTGAGGGACGAAGACCAGTAATAACCGTAGGAACCCACATAGTTAAGCACGTCACTGGATCTACCGCCGGCGGCGGGAAGGAAAATGCTTTTTCCGTTGGGACCGGTAACCTCATAGCCCTTCACTCCGTTTCTGCCTGACCATGTCCAAGTGCACTGTTTTCTGAGTGCAGTCCATTCCCTATCCGTGGGCATCCGCCATTTGCCTCCAAGTTGCTTTGATGCCGCATCATCACCCATAGGTCCGGTTTCCAAAACTGACTTGTTGTCGGCACGATCCTCCCTTCCGCCCCAATAATAATCATCATCTTCCCGCTCATCCTTTGGGCAGTACTTGGTAAAGAACAGTCTCTTGTCGTAAATGAAAGACCACTTATACGTATGCCAACCGTATCCAATCCTAATCTTTCCTTCATATTCCCGCCAAAACTCGCAGGGGTTATCCTGGGAGTGTCCCTTATGGTAAAGCAGCACTGTTTCCCCCCAGGCATAGTAATCGCCCAAATCTTCCGGTTTGGGACAAAGACCGTCTTCGCTCAGATTTGACGCAGCCCAATACAATTTGTACGAGGTTCCGTCCACCCTGGTTACCACAACACCCAAATCCACGGCTCCGGCAGGAACACTCTGCGCCCCACAAGTAAATGCCACCGAGGTAAACATCAGCGCCGTGAAAGCAACGGAAAAAAGAATCCTATTCATATTGTCATCTTCACAAATAACACATTATTCTGAAACGGGACGGACCGAGAACCCGAAGCAACGGTAGTAGAAGATCCGGCCGACAAGGGCGGAATAGAATTCCACGTACATCGCGTCGAACGTGCAGTCCGAATAGAGCGACGAAGACCAGTAGTTGCCGCTGGACCCGACGCTGAGGAGGTTGGAATTGTACCACCCGCCGGCCGCGGGAAGGAATAGGCTCTTGCCATTAGGGCCGATGACCTCATATCCGTCCACCCCGTTTCGGCTTGTCCAGGTCCAGGTGCATTGCTTTTTTAGTCCCGCCCACTCTACATCCGTGGGCATCCGCCATTTGCCTCCCAGCTTGACGTGGGCCACATCGTCCGAGGCCTGCAGAACGGTTTTATTGTCAACCGCGCCCTTTGAACTGTCCGTGTTGTACCTGGTAAGAGAATCGTCGCTTCCGTTACACCACTTATAAGAATTCCAACTGTAATCCTTCTTCGCCTTCGTCTCACCCCAGGCGTAATAATCACCATAATCTTCAGGATTGGGGCACAACCCGTCTTCGCTCAGATTTGACGCAGCCCAATACAATTTGTACGAGGTTCCGTCCACCCTGGTTACCACAACACCCAAATCCACGGCTCCGGCAGGAACACTCTGCGCCCCACAAGTAAATGCCACCGAGGCAAACATCAGCGCAAAAGCGGCAAAGACAACAAACAGACGTCTATCCATATCGTATCAATTAGATTTTCTAACAGTATCCGCCACCTGCTCCAGGAGCCAGGCGGGGGTGGAGGTGGCGCCACAGACGCCTACGGAGCAGCCGTCGAAGAACCACTCGCGGGACAGGTCTGCGATACCTCCCACCAGATAAGTGCGGGGATTGACTCCGCGGCAGAGGTCGCTGAGGACCTTGCCGTTGGAGGAGGAGGTGCCGGAGACAAACAGGATTACATCGTGCTGACGGGCGAATTCCGCCAAGGCGCTGTAGCGGGATGCCACCTGGGCGCAGATGGTATCGTGGACGGTAACCTGGGCTCCAAGCTCCCGCAACTGCCCGCAAATGGCAGCGTATTCGGAAGGGCTCTTGGTGGTCTGGGAAAAAATCTCCAGCGGTTCGTCCAGCGAAAGACGGCCGTCGGCAATGGCGGCGGAAAGCATGGAGGCGTCTTCAACCACCAGCGCGTCTCCCCCCACCTGGCCCAGCAGGCCCAGCACTTCCGCGTGACCCACACGGCCGAAGATGAGAATCTGGCCGTGCCGGCCGCCTTCGTGCAAACGGGCATAGGCCTCCCGGATGCGGCGCTGGAGTTGCAGCACCACGGGGCAGGAGCAGTCAATCACCGTCAGATGCCGCGATGCTGCCTCTTCATAGGTGGAAGGCGGTTCCCCGTGCGCCCGAATCAGGACGGACGAACCTTCGGGCACTTCCGCAAGCGAGGACACGGTCTCCAGACCAAGCACCTGCAATCGGGAGAGTTCCTCCTCATTATGGACGATGGCCCCCAGCGAATACAGCTTCCCGCCGCGGGAAAGTTCATCCTCCGCCCGTGAAATGGCGCGGATGACGCCGCCGCAGAAACCCGAACCGGGGTCAATCTCCACTTTTAGCATGACAGACCGGGACTTTCCAGCAGGCCGAATTTCCCCTGCAGCAGACCCAGCATCCACACTACTTCCTCATGGAGGGTCATGTGGGTGTTGTCCAGAACGTATGCATCGGAGGCCTGGCGGAGCGGCGAAGTGGGCCGATGCGAATCCCTGTAGTCGCGATCCCGGAGATTGGCCTCCACCTCTTCCAGGGTGGTCTTTTCACCCTTGGCCAGAAGCTCGTCATAGCGGCGCTGGGCGCGGACGGCGGCATCGGCCGTCATGAAAATCTTAAGCTCAGCGTTCGGAAAAACGGTGGTGCCGATGTCACGGCCGTCCATGATGACGCGACCGCCGGCGGCGAAAGCATGAAGCTTGGCGTCCACCCAGGCCCGCACGGGCGGGATGGCGCTCACGGGGCTCACGTACTGGGAAACTTCCCAGCCGCGGATTTCCTTTTCTATGCAGCGGTCTCCGAGGAACAGCTGGGTGCTCCCGTCTGAGCGGCGGAAATGCAGGTCCAGCGGCCCCATCACGGGAAGCAGAGCCTCCTCATCAATCTTACCGTCCCCAATCACGCCGGCCTCAATGCCGGCCAGGGTGACGCCGCGGTACATGGCCCCGCTGTCCAGGTATAGGAAACTGAATTCGGCCGCCACCAGTTTGGCGAAAGTGCTCTTCCCGGTGGAAGAAAAGCCGTCTACTGCAATAATTATGTCCGGGATGCTCATAGAAAGGTTCCGTTAAACATACAAATATAGATTATTTTTACGATATTTGCATAATAAAGAACAGTGATATGAAAGTCCTCATCGTAGACGACGAACGCGCCATCCGCTACTCCCTGAAGGAAATCCTGGAGATGGAAAACGCCCAGGTAGATACGGCCGAAAACGGCCTGGAAGGCCTGGAGAAGGCCCGGAAGGAGAAGTTCGACGCCATCTTCTGCGACATCAAGATGCCGGAAATGGACGGGGTGGAAATGCTCACTAAACTGGTGGAGGAAGGCATAGAGTCCCCGGTGGTGATGGTCTCCGGCCACGCGGACATCACAACCGCCGTAGACTGCATCAAGCGGGGCGCCTTCGACTTCATCGAGAAGCCGCTGGACCTGAACCGCATCCTCATCACCCTCAAGAACGCCACGGACAAGGCCAACCTCGTAAAGGACAACCGAATCCTCAAAAAGAAGATCTACGGCCGCGAAATGATAGGCGCATCGGCCCCCGTCGAACATCTTCGGGAGATGATAGGAAAGGTGGCACCCACGCAGGCGGGCGTCCTCATCACCGGTCCCAACGGCTCCGGCAAGGAACTCGTCGCGCAGAGCATCTACCAACTCAGCGAGCGTTCCATGATGCCCTTCGTGGAAGTGAACTGCGCCGCCATCCCGTCGGAACTCATCGACAGCGAACTCTTCGGGCACAAGAAGGGTTCGTTTACATCGGCCATCAAGGACCACAAGGGAAAATTCGAGCAGGCCGATGGAGGCACCATCTTCCTGGATGAGATAGGCGACATGTCGCTGGCCGCCCAGGCGAAGGTGCTGCGCGTGCTGCAGGAGAAAAAACTCATCCCCGTGGGCGGGGACAAGGAGATTACGGTGGACGTGCGTGTGATCGCCGCCACCAACAAAAACCTCCAGGATGAGATTGCGAAAGGCAACTTCCGCGAGGACCTTTACCACCGGCTCAGCGTGATCATCCTCAACGTCCCGTCCCTGGACGAGCGAAAGGAGGACATCCCCCTGCTGGTGGAACATTTCTCGGAGCAGATCTGCGGTGAGGCCGGAAAACCCGTGCGGGAGTTCGCGCCCGAAGCCATGAAACTCCTCCAGGAGCGCTCCTGGCCCGGCAATATCCGCCAGCTCAGGAACGTGGTGGAGCGGCTCCTTATTCTGGGCGGCAATCCTGTATCGGCCCAGGACGTGAAAGATTATGCCCTCTAAGGGATGAAAGTCTGGAAGGTCATACGGATTATACTCCTTAGCCTGCTGGGGCTCATCGTGGCCCTGCTGGTGACCTTGCAGATCCTTCTGCGTCCCGCCGTTCTCACCAGGATTGTCAACAATGTGGCCGCGGACTACGTGGATGGAGATGTCAGTTTCAAGGAGGTACGGGCGCATTTTATCAAGAGCTTCCCTTATCTGACCATCGACGCCACGGAGTTTTCCATCACTTATCCCCATGAGCGGTACGCCCGCTTTGACAGCGTCTATACGGACAGCGGACGGAGGTTCAGCCTGCTGAAAGCCGGTTACGGCCAGAACGGCGTAACGATGGACACCCTGGCGGCCTTCAACAAACTGAGCATCGCGGTGAACTATATGGCGTTCATCAACAGCAACCGCATCCATGTGCACAGGCTGGAACTGGAGCGCCCGCGCATTTTCGCCCACTACTATGATTCCACGGCGGCCAACTGGGAAATCCTTCCCATCGGCAAGGATAAGGATACCACTGACAAAGAAAGCAAACCCCTGCCGCCCATCATAATAGACAAAATCGCCCTCACAGACAGGCCCATCATCATTTTCACACATCCGGTGGACACGCTTTTCGGGATGTTCACCATGCGGCGGATGAACCTGGACGGACGGCTGGAGACAGAGCAGCTCTATCGTTCGCAGGTGGATATCGGCATCGATTCCCTCTTCGTGTCGGGTCGCATTCCGGCCGACACTGTGGCGGTGGGCATCCAGCAGCTGCGGGCTGGTGTAAAGGAGCGGCATTTCACGCTGGACGCCGATGCCAGGGCCAGTCTCCGTACCGGATCCTACGGCCGCATCCGCGTACCGGTTCACCTGGACGCCGACGCAGAACTCCCCGAACGGGAGGAGGGGGAACTGGAGGCCAACATCAACAGCCTCTGCCTGAGCGTTTCCTCCCTCACCCTGAAGGGGAAGGGGAACATTTTCAAGCATAAGGACGGCATCATGGACCTGGATGTCACGGCCGACATCAACGACTGTCCCATCGGGGATCTCATCAGGGAATTCGAGCCGAATTTCCCCGTGCTGAAGAAGGTGTCCACAGACGCCATCCTGAGCCTGAACGCCGCGGTCAAAGGCAGTTATGGCAACGGGCAGATGCCCGCCGTGGACGCCCGCGTGCAGATTCCGCCCGCCTTCCTGAACTACGAAGGGCTGGGCCGCCGCGGCCGCCTGGCGCTGGACGCCACCGTCACCACGGACGACCTGAAGGAGGTAAACGGCAAACTGAATAAACTCTTTGTGGACATCGTGGGTGCCCAGATCAATGCTACGGCGGACATCCAGGACGCGCTGGGCAAAGACCCTTCCATTACGTTGAACGGCTCCCTGCGGGCCCGTGTAGACTCCCTTACCCGCGCCTTCACCAACGACATGGGTATCTACGGCACCGGCCGGCTGGATGCCAAACTGAACGGAAAAGTCAAGCTGTCACAGCTGAACATGGCCCGCATCGGCGCGGCGAACCTCAACTGCGACATCACCGGCAGCGACCTTCACATCGAACGGGACAGCCTCAACGCCAATATCCCGCACCTGGAAATGAACCTGTGCACCAAGGGGAACGAGATTGACAAAAACATCCGCCAGGGGGCCCGGGTGCTGGCCTTGAAGGCCGATGTAGACAGCCTAGACATCTCCCTGGGAACCATGTACGCCAAGGGGAAGGACGTCCATCTGCTGGCCCAGAATTCGGCAGAAATCCTAAAGGGCAGCAAGGATATGACGCCCCTGATGGGCATCCTCAAAGTGGCCAGCCTGCGCCTTCGGGACAGCGACGGCATGGCCGTTGGCATCCGGGACAATACGGAAACCATCCGCATCGAACCGGCCACCCAGGCGCATCCCCAGCCCAAGTTCACCGTGCGTTCCAAGAGCGGCGGCATTCGCGCCCGGCTGGACGACAACCTGGTGGGGATGCGGGACCTCAAGCTATCCGTTTCGGCCACCCGTCACGTCCGTCGGACCCGCAATTCGGACCGCTGGAACCATATGCTGGATTCCCTCCAGCGCGTGTATCCCGGCGTGCCGCGGGATTCCCTGTTCCGCCACGCGCGGATGATCCGGGAGGCGCGGGCAAGTCGCGACGCGTTTGCATCGGCTGATATAAAAATCAGTCTTTCCCAATCGCTCAAGGAGTACTTCCGCGACTGGGATGTAGATGGTTCCATCGGCCTTGGAAGCGGTCGGCTGCGCACGCCGTCCTTCCCGCTGGCCACCGATTTTTCCGCCGTGGAAGGACGCTTCGACAACGACACCCTGGACCTGAAGAACATCACCCTGAAAGCGGGCGAATCGGACCTTTCCGCCAAGGCGCGCCTCACCGGTCTGCGCTGGGCGGTGATGGGCTCCACCCGTCGGCCGCTCAAGCTAAAGGCCGATGTAACAAGCGATTACATAGACGCCAACGAGCTGATGCGCGCCTACGCATACTACACCACTTACCAGCCGGCGGATTCGCTGAACGCCGTTTCCGACGAAGCGCTGGAGACTGCCGTGGACCAGGCCGAACTGCCGGACAGCGTGAACACCAAACTGCTGGTCATCCCTGCGAATCTGGAGGTGGACTTTTCACTGGAAGCCCGCGGTATCAAGTACGACAGCCTTCGCGTGAGCTGGGCTGCGGCCGACGTAGCCATGCGGAACAGGACGTTGCAGATAACGAATGCCCTGGCCGCCTCCAATATGGGTGATATCTTTTTCGAAGGCTTCTATGCCACCCGCTCGAAGGAAGACATCAAAGCGGGCTTCGACCTGAATCTGGTAGACATTACGGCCCAGAAAGTGATTACCCTGTTCCCCGCCGTGGATACGCTGATGCCGCTGCTGACCACCTTCGTGGGGGATTTGGATTGCGAGCTGGCCGCCACCACGGACCTGGATACCCTGATGCAGGTGGTGCTGCCTTCCGTGGACGGCGTGATGAAGATTTCGGGCAAGGAGCTGGGACTCCGCGAAAGCCCGGAACTTCGTAAAATCACTAAACTCCTGAAGTTCAAGGATAAGACCAAGGCCGTCATCGACAATATGTCCGTGACCGGTATCGTCCAGGATAACGTGCTGGAAATCTTCCCCTTCGTGCTGAATGTGGACCGCTACCTGCTGGCGGCGTCCGGAACGCAAGGCCTGGACCAGAAGTTCGACTATCATATTTCCATCATCAAATCACCGATGCTCATCAAGTTCGGGGTTAACATATGGGGCCCGAACTTCGACGACATCCATTACGGACTGGGACGGGCGCGCTACAAGAGCGCCAACGTGCCGGTGTACACCAAGCAGCTGGACAACGTCCAGTACAACCTGGTGGCCGCCATCCACAACATCTTCGAACTGGGCGTGGAGAAAGCGATGGAAGAAAACCGTACCGGGCAGTACTTTGCCGTGCCGTCCGTTGGTGTGCCGTCCGGTTCTTCGGACGAGCCCGTGTCTGAGGAAGCCCTGCAGGGGATGGAGTATCTCCTGTCCGATATTCTGCAGAACAACGCCACCCGGCGGGAGGCCATCAAGCAGGAGGTCATCCGGCTGGAGGAAGAGGCGGCGGACAAGTCCGAGAGTGCCGGTGCCAGGTCAAAAAAGAAGAAATGAACAGTTTCGAATACCTGGAAGTGAGTGTGCGGCTGGCCCCCTTTTCGGAAGAAGGGGCCGAGGTCCTGATGGCGGAACTGGCGGAACTGCCCTTTGACTCTTTTGTAACGGAAGAACCGTTTCTGAAGGCATATATCCAAACTTCGGAGTATCGGCCGTCGGATGTGAAGGTGGTTCTGAGCGGGTATGATTTCGTGGCCGATTTCAAGGCAGTCCCCGTGCAGGGGCAGAATTGGAATAAAGCCTGGGAGGATTCGTTCGAGCCCATTGTGGTGGACGGCATCGTGACGGTGAAGGCGAAGTTCAATGTGGACGTCCCGCAGACACGCTACAACATCTGGATTGATCCGCAGATGGCTTTCGGCACAGGGTATCACCATACCACTTACATGATGATGCAGCGGATGCTGGCGCTGGGGGCCGCGCGGCCTTCCGGTTCCGCCTCCCGCAGCTCCGGGCTCCGGGGCCTGTCCGTTGTGGATATGGGCTGCGGCACCGCCATCCTGGCCATCCTGGCCGCCAAGATGGGCGCGCGGAAGGTTTTCGCCGTGGACATCGACGCCGTTGCGGCCCGCTCCGCCTGGGGCAACTGCCGCTGGAACAAAGTGGGCTCCCGCGTGGAAACCGCCTGCGGCGACGCCTCCCTCCTGCAAATGGGCACCTATGACGTGCTGCTGGCCAACATTCACCGCAACATCATCCTGGAAGACCTCCCCACCTACTTCCGTTCTTTGAAGCGCGGCGGCCACCTCCTCCTGAGCGGCTTCTATGAGGCCGACATCCCCTCCATCACCGCTGCCGCCCTCGCCCTTGGCCTCTCCCCCGCCGGCTCCTCTTCCCGTGAAGGCTGGGCTTGTTTGGAGTTTAAGAAGTAGCCCCTTGCTCCTTACCCCATTGTCATTCTGAGTCACCCCATTGTCATTCTGAGCGGAGCGAAGAATCTCAACTTTTTTTCATATCTTTGCACTCCACTTTGCGGGTGTGTTGGAATTGGTAGACAACCCAGACTTAGGATCTGGTGCCTTACGGCGTATGGGTTCGAGTCCCTTCACCCGCACGCGAAGCTCAGCCTCACGGCTGGGCTTCTTGCGTTTGCGGGTGAAGGTGTAGCGCCAGCGACCATCTTGCGCACGCCAGAGCGGGAAATCCTGCTTAAGATGGTCACGGATGACGATCTTGCGCAAGAATCCGGCCAAAACGTGCTTAAGATGGTATGGGAGCTGATTGCGGACATGGTGCTGTGCCTGACGTGCCGCGGGAATGTCACGTTGGGCACGCCGCCAGGACTAAAAACCCGGGAATCCGGGCTTCGCCGGGTGCTAAAGCACCTGGCCAGGACGGAAAACCCGCAAATATGGTCTTTTCCGCGCCAATCTCACCCGGAGGTTTGCAGGTGTCCCATTATTTGTCTATTTTTGTTCACGGATAAAGTATACTGCATTTCATGAGAACAAAAAGAATTGTTTTCACCTTACTGGCCCTCTGTGCCATCTTTTCCGCTTCCGCCCAGGACAACAGTTACGTGCATAAAATGTCCGACGGCTATGAATGGCCGGCGGATCCCGCCGTGCGCGAAAAGCTCGATGCCTGGCAGGACCTTAAATTCGGTGTCCTCATGCATTGGGGTCTTTATAGCATACACGGAATAGTGGAATCCTGGGCGCTATGCAGTGAAGACCATAGCTGGAACCGCCGTCCGGAGGGTTCAAGCTATGAGGAATTCAAGCAGTGGTACTGGGGGCTCAGTAAAGTATTTAATCCGGTAGATTTCAACCCTGACCAGTGGGCGCAGGTCTTTAAGGATGCCGGCATGAGATATATGGTTTTCACGACCAAGCACCACGACGGCTTCTGTCTTTATGATTCGGATTACACCGATTTCTCCATAGCCAAGGCAGGGCCGTTCGCCGGCAACCCCAAGGCCGATGCTGCCAAATGGGTGTTTGATGCTTTCAGGGCGCAGGGCTTTATGACCGGTGCATATTTCTCCAAGCCGGACTGGCATTGCGAGTGGTTCTGGAACCCGTATTTCGCAACACCGAACCGACGAGTCAATTATAGTATAGAGAAGCATCCGGATTGGTGGGAGAAGTACGCGGCTTTCACTAAAAACCAGCTTTCGGAAATCACCGGAGGACGCTTCGGCCAACTGGATATCCTCTGGCTGGACGGTGGTTGGGTTTCAGGTGATCTTGTCGGCCTGAATGAAGTTCTTCCGGAAGCCCGCCGCGTCAGCCCGGGCCTCATCTGCGTAGACCGCACCATCAAAGGCCCCAACGAAAATTACCAGACTCCGGAGCAGAGAATCCCGGACCATCAGATAGATCATCCCTGGGAGGCCTGCGTCACGCTGACTGCCGATTGGGGATGGCATCCCGGCTCTCCCCACAAAAGTGTGCGAAAAGTAATAAGCATACTTGCCGAAATCGTAGCAAAAGGAGGGAGTCTGCTGCTGGGTGTGGGCCCCACACCCGCCGGCATCATCGAAGAGCAGAGCGTGGCAGTTCTGGGGGAGATAGGAGAATGGATGAAGCGCTGTGGCGAAGCGGTTTACAATACCCGAATCACCCCTGTCTATAATGACGGGAATCTATGGTTTACTGCATCCAAGGACGGAAAGACCATTTACGCCGTGTATGCCTTGCCCGATGGGGAAACGCTCCCGGCCAGTCTCGAGTGGTGCGGCAACCTGCCCCTCAAGGGAAGAGTGACGCTGCTCAATAACGGTAAAAGGATTAAAGCCGTAGTCAAGGACGGGAAAGTGACACTGAAGCTCCCCAAAAGCCTTAGGCAGGAACCCCTTGCCCTCAAATTCCAAATATAGATACCTTCAAGGGATGCGGTAGGTGTGCGTTCCGGGAGAGGCGACGCGCTTCCCGAAATACGCCTGTTCATTGTAAAACAGGAACAACCCGGCCGCGGCCGGGCTTCTCTATTTTGGAAAATTTTTCCTATATTGTCAAAAATTCTGAAAACCATGAAAAAGACCGCATATCTGGCGCTTTGCCTGCTGCTGGCGGCTTGTGGAAAGTCGGACCCTGAAAACACCAGCGGGAATGGGACGGGGATCAAGCGGAGCGACATCGTCTCCATCACCAAATCCTACTCCTTCCGCTGCAATTCCGCCCTGCAAACCCTGGCGGACATTTCCATCGTATATGTGGGGGCCGATGGAAAGCCGTCCGCGAAGGAAAAAGTCACCGGCACCAGTTGGAAGAAAACCGGCATCGCAGTGCCGCTCAACTCAAAAGCGACGGCGATTGAAGGAACCACGGCCGGAGTCAGTGTCATTTGCAATCCCAATAGCGTGCCGGAAAGCAGCGAATATGATGTCCAATATGAGCTGGAATGCGCGTATACCATCACTTGCGCGGACGGAAGCGCCTTTACGCTGCCCGCCTGGAACATCAATCCCGAGATGCCCGCCGTTGAGGGGCGCAACGCGGCGGAAGCCTGCAACGCGGTGAGCCTCTCCTGCACCAACGACAAGATCATTGCCATTGACAACCAGGGCAATACGTATCTGGCCGACACGGAATTCTGGTCGGTCGAAGATGGAGAGTATGTGCCTGGGACCACCCAAGGCGGCGCCGATCAGGAGCCGCCGACGCGGTCGGTGAGCGTGGAATATGCCGATGTCCCCGAAGCCGTGGACCTGGGCTTTACCGTCGATGGGAAGCCGCTTTTATGGGCGACCAGGAATGTCGGCGCGCGCTCGCCCGGTGATTTCGGCGGCCTGTACGGCTGGGGGGATGCCAGCGGATACCACACCGAGACCAATCCGGTCTTTTATCCCGCGCGTCATCCGGAAAATGTCGTCGGAAAAACGGGAAACAGTATCAGCGGAACCCGCTGCGACATCGCTTTTTGCACCTGGGGAACCCGGTGGAGAATGCCCTCCAAGGCAGAGTGGGAAGCCCTTGCCGCCAACTGCACCTGGAAGAAAAAGAAGGTGGATGGGAACTGGGGAATGGAATTCACGTCCAACATAAACGGCAACAGTATTTTCCTGCCGGGAGCCGATGCCCGTTACGGCGAAAATCTCTACCGCAACTCAACGGCGGCCGAAAACTGCCACGGCTATTACTGGTCCGGCGACTGGGTCTCCACGGATGCCCAGATGGCGTATTATTTCTATTATTCGCTGTTCTCAACCGGCACCGTCTACTCCAAGGCGCAGGGCAACAAGGAACGCTTCTACGGAATGTCCGTCCGCCCCGTCACTTCCACCAGACCATAACTTTGCTTCATTACGGTTTAGATATGAGGTTCTGCCACCACCTGGTTTTTCTTCTCCTTGTTATACTACTTGGGGGGTGTTTCCCAACTGAATATAAGAATCCTGTATTCCAGCTTGCATCTACTGCGGAAGTCATTCCGGCAAACGAGACAAAGTTAACCATTCCCTTTCGATGGGACGTTCAGGTCAAGACATCACGGCCACAGGTTTGGCGCGTATTCAGGTGTATGATGAGCATTGATGCGTCCTCACGTATTCTTGAATCCGACGAATATGATTGGTATTGGGATTATCGAGAAGGGTGGTCTCATGGAGATGCGCTTTTATATGTTACCATTCCGGAAAACTCGAGCGGAGAATCAAGAGACATATCCGTTTATATATCCATAGACAATGTTTATCGTTCGAAAATAGGTAAGGACGAATGGGATGAGGAAGACCTCCCCTATCAATGGGGCGAATGGCAGGAGATTTGGAGAGGCATACAATCAGGTCGCGAATAGTTTATGAAACGCTTTCTTCTCTCCCTTATGCTCTTTTTCCCGCTGCTTCTGCATGCGGTGGAGCCTGTAAAGGTGTACAGGGGGACATCCTCTTATAACTCGGACGTCATCTGTACCGTTCGTGACGGCAAGGTATTCAAGGGAACATCCAGTTATAGTTCCGACGTGATTTGTACCGTACGGGACAGCCGGATATACCGGGGAACAAGTTCCTATACAAGCGATGTCCTATACACCATCCGGGACAACAGAGTTTACGACGGAACATCCAGCTATAGTTCCGATGTCATATTCACTGTCCGCGACGGAAAAACTTACGTGGGCACGTCCAATTACACATCCGATATCCTGACCACCCTCCGTGGCGGCAGGATGTTCAAGGGCACCAGTTCCTATT
This sequence comes from Bacteroidales bacterium, assembly GCA_017553545.1. Lineage (GTDB taxonomy): Bacteria > Bacteroidota > Bacteroidia > Bacteroidales > UBA932 > Cryptobacteroides. The sequence continues at coordinate 18,335 of JAFZKT010000063.1, forward strand.
CAAGCGACATCATCGCCCACTTCTCCGGGAATCTGACCCTCGCGGAGTACATCGCCGTGCTTCATACCTTAATGTATGTATACTAGCCCCATGGAATGCCCTTTCCACGGAAGTGTTTCGTTCCTTTTTTGTATCTTTGCGAAGAGATGACGATTAACGGAAAGGAATCATGAAAACGCTGAAATGGATTATCGCCACTGTAACCGTTCTACTGGTTGCCGTTTCATGCGAGGCGCTCAAGAACAAGAAAAAGCAGGTTATTCTTTTTGATGTTTACCACCATGTGACAAACATCGCCCAAAAGTATTCCGTTTCAAAGGAAGGCCATGCTACCGTCGGCAACAAGAGTGGAGACGCAGACTTTTCTTTTACCCCGTCATCCATCCGGGTCAATTACTCGGTCGGCCGGCAAAGCGCCAGTGAAACCGGAGAAATCAGCGAACTGAAGATAGTGAATGATTGCGGGTTGGCCGATGAATCCGGCTTTTACCCCATCTCCCTTCAGGGCCGATGGCAACCGGAGGGATCCGGCGGCGGTAATCTGGTTATCTCCGTGGGCAATAAAACGCTCCACTTCCACATCTTTGGCGATGGCGATTGGCAGTATGACGTCATCTATTCGCTTCCGTCAAACGGCAATCTGGTCGAGCAACTCGTAGAGGCCAAGAAAAAGCTCAACGGGATTGACAAAAAGAATGAAGATATTCCGGCAGAGGATTTTCGGGGCTTCCCGGATGAAAAACCCAAAATCAAAGAAGAGGAGCCTGCCCACGCCAAGAAAGGAGCCATTCTTCGCGATGACATAGTACCGCCGAAACAGCCCAGCCTGGAAAGCGTGTCCTTCCCCGCCCCTTCAACTTTCATCTCGAGCGGGGATAATTTCAAGGTAAAAGGCGCAAAAAACACCTATTTCGCCTATGTGCCGGAAGAGCACTGGGGCGTACTGATCATGCAATATGACAACAACTCCTGGGCACGCCGATATGTGTATTGTACGGGATGGGACAGTGGACGCAAGACGCTGCGTTTTGCCACGTACGATCAAAAAAGCGGGAAGTACATCGGGATTCTTGAAGGGACTTTCAAGACGGTTGACGGCAAGTATCATTACACGGCAGAATTCATCAATTATAAGGGGGCGCATTCCGCGACCTTCTACATGGTAGAGGATTAGACACATATGAAGGCATTGAAATCAATCGCCATTCTGGCGTTTTCATTAGTGATTATTTCCTGTAAAACCGCCGACGAACGGGCGGCCGAAGCATTGGCGCGCCGTATAATGGGACCGCAGGCGGAAGGTGTCGCCTTCGAGCAAATACAAAGCAACGAAGACGCCTACGAAATCCTCCAGAAAGGCGACAAAGTCCTCATCCGGGGCAACAACGCCAACTCCATGGCGGTGGGACTGAACCGCTATCTGCAGGAGTTTTGCCTCACCGAGGTAAGCTGGTACCACCACAACCCCGTTGAGCTCCCGGAAAGACTGCCGGAGGTTAAAGAACCCGTGAAAGCATCGGCCGAAATCTCAAAACGTTTCTTCCTCAATTACTGCACCTTCGGCTATACGATGCCCTGGTGGAAATGGGAGCAGTGGGAGCGCTTCATCGACTGGATGGCCCTGAACGGGGTGAATATGCCCCTCGCGATTACGGGACAGGAGGCCGTCTGGCAGAAAGTCTGGCGGAAATACGGCCTTACGGATGAGCAGATCCGCTCATTCTTCACCGGCCCCGCCCATCTGCCGTGGCAGCGGATGAACAACATCGACCGCTGGCAGGGACCGCTGCCGCAGGACTGGATAGACGGGCAGGCGGAACTCCAAAAACGCATTCTCAAACGCGAACGGGAACTGAACATGACGCCCGTCCTGCCGGCCTTCAACGGCCACGTACCCCCCGAACTGGCGGGATTGAGTCCGAAGCCCATTGACACAACCAGAGTGAACAGCTGGTGCCGTTTCGCCAACGAATACCGCTGCACCTTCCTCAACCCCACGGATCCCATCTTCGCCAGTATCCAGAAGGATTTCCTGGAGGAACAGTCACGGATGTACGGCACGGACCATATCTATGGCATAGACCTTTTCAACGAGGTCTATCCTCCGTCCTGGGAGCCGGACTATCTGGCCAGCGTGTCCTCCGGAGTATATAAGTCCCTGACGGCGGTGGACCCGGATGCCGTCTGGCTCCAGATGGGCTGGATTTTCATCAACAAGCCCAAACAATGGACGCCGGAACGCGCCAGGGCTTATCTCCAGGCCGTGCCGCAGGGCCGGATGATCCTGCTGGACTATGAAGCGGACTATGCCGAAATCTGGCGCAGGACGGAGCATTTCTACGGACAGCCGTTCATCTGGTGCTATCTGGGCAACTTCGGCGGCATGACGGCCATCGAAGGCGACTATCACCTAAATGACAGATTGATCGCCGGAACCAAGGCCGAGGGCGGGCCGGAGTTCGTGGGCATAGGCGCCACGCTGGAAGGCTTCGGCGTGAACCAGCCCGTTTATGAAGCGATGCTCTCCCAGGCCTGGGACACCGGCATTTCGCTGGAGGAGTACATTGACAACATCGCGGACCGTCGTCTGGGCCGCCGGGATTCCACCTATCGGGCCTGGTGGCACTATATGGCCGACAATGTCTGCACCACCCATACCAGCAACGGCGCCTCCAGCGTCATCACCGCCCATCCCAGTTTTGAAGGCTACTGGAACGGGACCACCGAATACAAGCGCGGATACGATCCGGCCAATCTGGAAGAAGCCTTGAGAATGCTGGAAACGGTGGACGGATCTTCCGACTGCTTCCGCTTCGACCTGGCCAACGTCCGCCGCGAGGTGATTGACAACCGGGCGCTGGTGGCGCGGGATAAGTTCACATCGGCCTATTATGCCGGAGACCGCAAGGGGATGGTGGCGGCCAAGGAGGAATTCCTGGCGCTCTGCGATTCACTGGTGGCCGTCACAAGTACGCGCCGCGAATTCTCGCTGGACCAATGGATCAATGACGCCCGCAGTTGGGGCCGCACGGACGAGGAGAAGGATTATTTCGAGCGAAACGCCCGCACCATCATTACTGTTTGGGGCGATTCAGACTTCCTGACGGACTACGCCAACCGGGACTTCGACGGCCTTGTCGAAACCTTCTACAAAGTGCGCTGGGAGCGGTTCTTCGACGCCGTGCTGGACGCCTTCGACGCCGGCGAGCCTTTTGTCAACATGCGTTACCGCAAACGCCGAACGCCGGAGATGCTGAATTGTGCACGGAGTTTGCAGTTCGACGACGACATCTGGGATTTCGAACTCCACTGGGCAAAGATTAAATAAAGAGATATGAAGAAAAGAATTCTCCTCGCAGCCACGGCGCTGTTTACCGTCTGTTTCGCCTCCCGGGCGCAGCAGGACTCTCTCATAACGGTAGCCATGTGCGGCGACATCATGATGGGGACCACCTATCCCACCGTCCGCCTGCCCCAGAACGGCGGCGCCCATATTTTTGACGACGTCAAACAGCTGTTTCTGGACGCGGACCTGTCCGTAGGCAACCTGGAAGGGGTGATCTGCGAAGGCGGCACCTGCACCAAGAACACCGGAAAGGCCAACAATTACGCTTTCCGCATGCCCGTCAGTTATACGGCCCTGCTGAAGGATGCCGGTTTCGACTGCGTGAACCTGGCCAACAACCACACCAACGACTTCGGCGCCGCAGGACGGAAAAGCACCTGCGAGAACCTGGATCAGCAGGGAATCCGCTACACCGGGCTGGCCGACTGTGAAAGCGTTGTCATCGAAAAGAACGGCATCAAGTTCGGAGTGTGCTCCTTCGGCACCAACTCCCATACGCTTAAACACACGGATACGAACCTGGTAAAAAGGATTATCGGCGAGCTTAGGCCCCAATGCGACATTCTGGTGGTCAATTTCCACGGCGGGGCGGAGGGCACCCAGCATTCCCATCTTCCGGAAGGGACGGAAACCTATCTGGGCGAAAACCGCGGCTCGCTGCGCAGCTTTGCCCACCTGTGTGTGGACCTGGGCGCAGATCTGGTCTTCGGCCACGGCCCGCACGTCACCCGTGCCATCGAATGCTACAACGGCCATCTGATTGCCTACAGCCTGGGGAATTTCTGCACCACCTACGGCATCAACGTCTCCGGCTTAACCGGTTACGCCCCCGTGCTGGTGGCACGCCTCTCCCCCGACGGTCGCCTGGTGGACGGCCGCATCCACTCCTTCATCCAGCGGCCCGGCACCGGCCCCAAGCTGGACAGCTCCAACAAAGTAGCCCGCCACATGAGAGATCTCTCCATTTCCGATTTTCACGGGAATAACGGCCTGGTTATTGACGATGACGGCTCCTTCAAGCAGTAAGCAATGAAAAAACTGATCTTTCTCTCCCTGGCCACCCTCCTTTGCCTGGTGGCACCGGCCCAGGAAATCCGGGACATCGAAACTACAGTCCGGCTTTTCAGAAACGGCAACGCCCTCGTGGTCCAGAAATGGGACATCCGGGTGACCCAGGGCACGGAATGGTACATTCCCATCGACAATCCCGGGAAAAGCCGTATCGGTGAATTCAGCGTCTTCGAAGACGGAGAGGAATTCGATAATGACGGAGACCGGTGGAAATCCGATCGCTCCATGAGAGCGAAGTCCCATCGCTGCGGCATCATTCGCAAGCCTGGCGGGAATCTGGAACTCTGCTGGGGACTGGGCTCCCACGGAGACCATGTCTTCACCATCATGTACGTCATCGAGAACCTGGTCCAGGACTACGGCGAGGTGGACGGCTTCCACTGGCACTTCCTCAACGACGAGTGGTCGGTGAAGCCTCAGCACGCCTCCATCACCTTCCTGAACGAAACGGACGCCGAGAAGTGGGTCCGCGACGATACAGACGGCGGCAACGTGCGTTTCTGGGGCTTCGGGATGGCAGGAAAATCCTCCATCGAAGACGGGGTTATCACTTTCGAATCCACCGAGCCTTTTGGGTACGCCTCGTTCTTCTCCGCACTGATGTGCTTTGACAAAGGGCTCTTCCTTCCGTCCGTCCGGGCCGATGGCACCATGGCGGAGCTGAAGAAAGAGGCCTTCAGGGGAAGTGACTACGATGTCGAGGAAAGCGACGACTACGATGTCGAGACGGAGGATGGTACAATCATCGTTAAAGCAAAGGATGGAGAACGCGACAAGGAGGAGGATAAGGACTGGATTTACTACCTCATCGCCCTTTTGGCATTGCCCGTTTTACTCGTAGCTTATCTCATTTATAAAGGCGTCAGCATTTTATACTGGAAACTCAGCGGACACCGCTACGACAAATCCATCTTCGGCAAGACCAAGATTGAAGGATGGTGGCGGGACCTTCCGGTGGAAGGGAATCCCACGGCCCTTTACAGCCTGCTTTTCAAGGGAGACAAGCTGGCTACCAATCCCCAAAAACGTTTCCCCAACCTGGCCGGGGCCTATTTCTTGAAATGGATTCTGGACGGACTGCTTGTTGTAGAAAAAGACCCGAAGAAGTCCAAGCGGGTCAACTTGCGGTTTGTCAAGGGGGAAGAAGAGATCTCTTTCGACGACGCTATGGAGCGCCAGGTTTACCTTGCCGCCCTGGAGGCGGCCGGAAGCAACCTGCTTCTGGAAGCAAACGAGTTCAAGAAATGGTCCTACAAGCACTATAATACCGCCGTATCTTGGCCTTGGGAAGCCGTTTACCTTGGTAGGAACACATGGGCTCCCCTCTCCAAGGAAGAGCGTTGCCACGCCGTGGAGTTCAAACATTTCCTGGAAGATTTCACCCTGATGGACCAGCGTAACGCCCCCGAAGTGGGCCTGTGGAAAAAGTATATGGTCCTTGCCGCCGCAATGGGCATCGCCGACCAGGTGGCGAAAAATTTCGAGAAACTGTATCCGAATGTGATGGAAGAATATTCCCGTAACGCGAACATGCTGGACATGAGCACCACCTACATGATCCTGCGCGAAGTGCGCGTTTCTTCCACCGCCATGATGAAGTCGGCCGCAGAAAGGAACTACGCGCAAAAGGCGGCGGCATCGGCCCAGGCCAGACGTTCCTTCGGCGGCGGCGGTTCCATCTCCATCGGAGGCGGCTTCGGCGGTTTCGGCGGCGGTCACGGAGGCGGAGCGCGATGACACTGAACGATTATATCGAATCGGCCATTATCCCGCAGTACGCCACGTTCGACAAGGCGCACCGGGAGGACCACGTGCGGGCGGTCATCGGCCGTGCGATGGAAATGGCCGACAATTACCCGGAAATCGACCGGGATATGCTTCTGACGGCCGCCGCATGCCACGACCTTGGGCTCAGCGTGAACCGGGAGACGCATCATCTGGAGAGCGGCCGCATCATCCGGGCCGATAAAAACCTCCTGCAATGGTTCACTCCGGAGCAGATAGAAACCATCGCCCAGGCGGCGGAAGACCATCGGGCATCGGCCAAAACCCCGCCGCGGAGCCTGTACGGAGCCCTGGTAGCGGAAGCGGACCGCATCATCGTCCCCGAAACCATCATCCGCCGCGCCGTGCAGTTCGGCCTGGCCAATCATCCGGAACTGGGCAAGGAAGGCCAGTGGCAGCGGGCGAAGGAGCATCTGCTGGAAAAGTATGCGGAGGGCGGCTACATGCACCTTCTCATCCCCGGCTCCCCCAACGAAGCTCCGCTGAAGGAACTCCGTGCCATCATCAAAGACGAAAAACGCCTCAGAAGCATCTTCGAGGCAGTATATAATCAGGAAACAATATGAAACGTTCTCTTGTCTTTTTCTTACTGGCCGCCTTCTGTATTTCGGCCAGCGGGCAGAGCGCCCTGGAACAGGCCCTTGAAATGGCGGGCAATGCTACCATCAACATCCCGCCGGCAAGCCCTCCGGCCTGTGTTTACTGCGGGCATCTGGTCCGCGAAGGCGTAGGCCACTATCCCAGCTGCATTTATTATCCCCGGAGCAGCTCCACCTCGTCGTCTTCCTCCTCCTACGATGAAGACTACTACAACACGGGATCGGCCCAGTATCAGCAGGAACCGGAACATGTCATCTACGTGCCGCCCACACCCATCCGGGACACGCCCGAAGGACAGGCCATGCTGGCGGTGGCCGAGGAACTGGGTTACGCCATGGGCTCCATGCTGGCAGAAGGGCTCAGGGATCTGATCAGCTGGGGCTGGGACAAAATCTACGACTCCACGCACAAGGAGTACCACGGTCTGGGCCATGGCAAACAGAATGGCCCCTACGCCGTGGTGGAAAAGAAGGGGAAATACGGCGTCTGGGACAATAACCGGCATCGCTGGCATGCCAAACCGGCCTTCTCCTCCATCACCGTAACCTGCCTGGACGCCGCTCCGGCACAGGATGCCAAAAGCGGGAAGTGGGGCATTTACAATATCCGGGAAAAGAAAGAAGTGGTCCCCTTCCAGTTTGACGAATGCAAGTATTTTCCCCAGGGCGGGGCAAAGGATCCCGTCGCCCTGGGCTACAGGGACTCCGGCGGAAACATGCACTGGAAACTGGGCTCCTGGTCCAGTGTGGACCAATACGGCCTTGTCAAGGGGACCGGAGCCACCTACGGACAATCCTGGTTTGACTTCTGGGACGGAGAGTATTCCTCCGTGGAACTCACCCATACCGGCCGCGGGGATCTGGCCCTGCTGGTGAAAGATTACAAGACCGGGAAAAGCGCCGTCCGTACCGCCGGAGGAGGTAATTTCTTCTGGGGAACGGAAAATGGAGACGGGAAGTATGAAGAAATCCAGCTTACCGGCATGTGCGCCAATACGGTAAGGGACGGGAAAGTGGTGTACTACAACGACTTCTACATTGTCTCCAACAATGGGAAGAAGGGTTATGCTTATGCCGTTTCCGCGCCGGACCACAAACGGGCCATCGCCTCCTACCAGATACTTCCCTGCGACTACGACGAGGTAACCGTGATCCGTTCCCTGGTTCCGGAAGGGCTGAAACTGAGTCCCGTCTTCAACGACCTGGACGGGCTCAATTATCTGCTGGTACGCAAGAACGGCCGGTACGGCCTGGGCGACACGTACGACGATTCCGTCAAGAATCCCTGCTATCTGTCCTGCATCCTTTCAAGCTGCAGGGACGAAAACAACAACCGCCGCCACTTCTTCGTGGTCCAGCGGGAAGACGGCGTCTATGAGGCGCTCTCCACCTCCGGCGGCACCATGTTCTACAAAGACGGGAACAACACCGTGACCGGGAGTTCCTTTGCCGAAACCGTGAAAAAGGGCGAGGAATACATGAGCCATCCGGAACTCCGCTCCAGGCACGCCAGCGCCTTCGGTATTTAAAACGAGAGGAACTCCGCAAAAGCGTCAGTGTCCAGATTGTAGCCGCGCGGGCCGCGGAGGATGGTCCCATCCGGAGACAGGATGAAGTAATTCGGCTGGGAGTTCACCCCGAAGCGTTCCTGTACCAGGAAAGAGTTCACCCTGCCCACGTCTTTCAGCACTTTCCCGGAAGGCGTGGTTACCCATTCGCTTTCCGGAAGACGGGTTTTGTCGTCCACATACAGCGACACAATGACATACTCCTCCCTTAACAGCTTAAGCACCTTTGGATCGCTCCAGACACGGGCCTCCATTTCGCGACAGTTCACGCAGCCGTGGCCGGTGATGTCCACGAAGACCTTCTTGCCCTTGTCCCTGGCTTCCGCCAGTCCTTCTTCCAGGGTGGCATAGCCGACAAGGTTCTGGGGAAGTGCGACCAGATTTCCGGACTGGCCCGGAAGAACGGCCACCTTGTTCTGCATGGGCGGAAGATAGCCGCTGAGGGCCTTCAGCGGTGCACCGAAGAGGCCCGTCACCAGGTATATCACAAAAGCGAAATCCACGATGGCAAGCGTCCATCGGCCCCAGCCGGGACGGTCTCCCGGAGTGTCGTCCTTGAAGCGGATGAGTCCCAGCAGGTACATGCCCAGCAGGGCGAAGTCCACAATCCAGATAATCAGATACACGTCCCGGTCCAGGATGTGCCAGTGGTAGGTCTGGTCCGCCACGGAAAGGAATTTCAGGCCCAGGGCGATTTCCACGAAGCCCAGTACTATCTTCACGCGTCCCAGCCAGCCGCCGCTGCGCGGAAGTTTCTTGAGCACCTGCGGGAAGAAAGCCAGCAGGGAGAACGGCAGGGCAAAGGCGATGCTGAAAGCGAGCATGGTGATGATGGGTACCCAGAACTCCCCTTGCGTGCTCTTGATGAGCACCGTTCCCACGATGGGCCCGGTGCAGGAGAAACTCACCAGCACCAGGGTGAGGGCCAGGAAAAACACGCCGCCCATACCGCCCTTGCCGCTCTTGGCATCCGTCCGGGTGGTCCAGGAAGCGGGCAGGGTGATTTCGAAAAGGCCGAAGAACGAGGCGGCGAACACCATGAACACGATGAAGAAGATGATGTTCGGGAGCCAGTGGGTGGCCAGCCAGTTGAAGATATCGGCCGTAACGGCGGCACCGCCCGCCACCCAGGTGACGCCGATGATGACACAGATGGGCAGGGTGTACAGCAGCACGATGAACGCCCCGTAGAGCAACGCCTGCCGGCGGCCGCTTTCCTTCTGCCGGAGGAAGAAGGAGACCGTCATGGGGACCATCGGGAACACGCAGGGCGTGAGAAGCATCAAAAGGCCCCACAGAACCGCTTCCAGGATGAGTTTCCAAAGCCCGCTCCGGGCCGATTCCGCCCGGGCAGGTGCAACCCCTACAGAAAACTCGAAGTCCTCCGGCGCGCTGCAAACCCCGTGGGTGCATAGATAATAGGTAAGCGTACCGGAGACGGTGCCGCTTTTCGGCAGCAGCAGTCTCTGGCGGAGTTCATACGTGCCCGCAGCCACCTTTTCTCCCAAATATTCGGAAGGGGTATAGGTTTCCTCCGGATCCCCGGACAGGGCGATTCCATCGGCCAGTTCCAACTCCGTTCCCGCATAAGGGGCATCCATCGGGTGGATGTAATAATCCTTGTCGATGGAGCCTGATATCACAAGCTGATACTCTTCCCCTGACACGGGCTCCACCCTGGCATTCCACGACACCTGAGGCACCACGGAAAACAGGAGGGCGATGGCGGAGAGAAGGATATTCGTCATTTATTCTTACTAATAAACCTTTTCTTACTAGTAAAACTGCGAACGAGCGCAGCGGCGCCCAGCAGCAGGAAAAGGAGAACGGCGGCGCGACCGGTAATATCTCCATGGCGCACGAAGAAAGACTCCCCTTCCAGCAACTGCACCTGCCCCTGCAGTACCGCTTCTTCCCACCAGGGGCTTCTTTTCACGATTCGGCCGCAGGGATCGATGATCGCACTGATGCCGGTGTTGCCGCAGCGGGCCACCCAGCGGCGGGTTTCGATGGCGCGCAGGCGGCTGTAATTCAGATGCTGCCCATATCCGGGGGTGTCCCCCCACCAGGCATCGTTGGTAATGACGGCCAAAAGATTCGCGCCCTTCCGGACATATCCTGCACAGAAGTCCCCGAAAACCGATTCATAGCACACGGCGGCGCCCACTTTTATGGCATCGTTGGGGGTATCGCCCCCGAGAGAAAGACATGCGATTTCTTTCTGCCCCACGTCCTTCCCCATCAAGGAGCCACCCAGAAAATTCTCCAGCGGGATGAAAAAGCGGGGGTACGGGGTGGATTCCACCCCCACGACGAGTTTGCTCTTATGATAGAGGTCATAGTGGCCGGCGGCATCCATGAGGATGGCCGAATTGTGTTCTGTGAGCCAGTATTGATTATTTGCTACCACAAAGGAGCAGGGATCCAGCGCGGAAGGGCTCCGGTCATAGGTGGAAGCCCCGAAGAGGAGCCGGGCCGACGGATGCCCCTGCAGGAAGTTCTGATAACGCCGGAAACTGGAATCCTCCGCCACTTCATCGGTAAAAATCAGGGGCGTAAGCGTTTCCGGGCCTAACACCAACACACGGGAGCTGTCGGTGGGCCATTCGGCCTTTTCCAACTGCGCGAGAAAACGCGCGTCCTGCTCTTCCTGCGAGAGGGATTCGAATTTCTGATACGGATCCAGGTTGGGCTGGCCGATGACCACTTCCAGCGGCGCACCTTCCTCATGGAAGCGGAGGCAGGCCGACCAAATCATCGGCCCGAAAAAGGCGACGACGATGCCGGCCAGAGCGGCCACGCGCGCCTTGACGTTCCAGCGGGACAGGCTCCCGTCCGAGAGCGCGACCATTCCGCCGAAGAGGGAAAGGTTGGCGGTCCAGACCCACAGCGAGCCGCCCAGATGGCCGGTCACGCTGTACCATTGGATGAGCGAAGTGGTGTCCGCGAAAGCATTCCCCAGCACCAGCCAGGGCCAGGTAATCTGGGCCGATGTCAGGTAGAACCGTTCCCAGGCAATCCAGGCTGCGGCGAGGTACAGGTACGGCAGGACCCCACCCAGGCGTTTTTTCACCCAACGGAAGCTCCCGAACACCAGCGACATCTGCAGCGCGTTCGCAAGGATTGCGAAAACGGCGCCGCCCACGGTGGCTTCTCCCACCCACCAGGTGGTGACGGCATTCCACAACACGAAACTGCCGTAATGCCACCAGAAAAAGCGCCGTGTCCTGTTCCGGGTGGCCAGCCGTTCCATAACCAGGAGCGGCAGCAAGCCCACGAGCACCGTGCATCCCATATGCGGGACCAGCCACGGAAGACTCATCAGCAGCGTGAACAACAGCGCCAGGGCGGCGAATAGGAGACCTTGCTTTCTCATTGGAGGCAAAGTTATGGAATTTTTTCGTAAATTCGCAGGGTAATCCCATTCGTATGAAGTTCAAATATAGCTGGATCCTGATAAATGTGCTTTTGGCTGCCGCTCTGGTAACAGTCATCATCCTGGGTTTTTCCCTGAGTCTGCGACTCATTACCCGCCACGGAAAGAATGTTACAGCGCCGGATTTCACCAACCTGACCCTTGCGGAGGCCCAGGCCTTGGCCTCCAAGGAGAAAGTGAACGTGAAAGTGGAGGATTCGGTCTTCATCCGCCGTCTGCCGGGCGGAGTGGTCTATCGCCAGCAGCCTGCGGCAGGTTCCACCGTCAAAATGGGCCGCAGCATCTTCCTTACCGTCAATTCGGTGGTTCCCCAAAAAATAACCATGCCCAATCTGGTGGGTTATTCCGTTTCGGAAGCCATCGGCCAGCTGCGGAACCGCGGCCTGGAACTGGGCCGGCTTTCCTATGTGCGGGACATGGCCACCAATACGGTGCTGGGGCAAAGTGTGAACGGCGCCACGGTCGCTCCGGGAGACCTGGTTGTGAGCGGTGCCGTCGTAGACCTGAAAGTCGCCGTCTCCAATGAGGACAACCATACGACGGTTCCCAAAATCATCGGCCTGAAATACGTCAGCGCCGTAGATGCCCTGCACGAGCGTTTCCTGAATGTGGGAAGAATCCATTGCGACCCCGACATCAAGACCTACGCAGATTCCCTGAACGCCGTCGTGTACCAGCAGGATGCCAAAGGCGCCGTGAAGGCGCTGGGTACTTCCATCGGCTTCTCCCTGACCCTGGACACGTCCAAACTGCCCAAATAATGCGAGCTTTTTCCTCCGATGAATCGAAGGGCCCAGGCGCTCTGCAGAGCGCCCGGCCGGAGGCCGCGGGGGGTGGCAGGGGGCAGAGCCCCCTCAGTGAAGATTGCGGGGAGGCCTGCGAGGACAGCATGTTCGAACACTTCCGGCTTTTGGTGGACAAGGGCCAAGAGCCGCTTCGAATAGACCGTTTCATTGCGGAACATCAGGAAGACACTTCCCGGAGCCGGGTCCAGCAAGCCATCAAACTGGGCTATGTGCTGGTGAACGACGTGGCGGTAAAGGCCAACTATCTGGTGCGGCCGGGCGACGTGGTGAAGTTCGTCATGCCCTATGAGCGGCGCGGAACGGAGATTCTTCCGGAAAACATCCCTTTGGACATCGTCTATGAGGACGACGACGTGCTGGTGATCAACAAGCCCGCCGGAATGGTGGTGCATCCCGGACACGGGAACTACAACGGCACGCTGGTGAACGCCCTCGCCTATTACCTGCACCTGAGCCCGGACGTGGAAGACGAACGGATGGGCGTGCTGGTGCACCGCATCGACAAAGACACCAGCGGGCTGCTGGTGGTGGCGAAGAATCCATCGGCCCAGCTCAATCTGGCAGACCAGTTTTTCGTCCATTCCATCGACCGCATCTACACGGCCGTCGTGTGGGGCAATATCGCCGAGGATGAGGGAACCATCGAAGGAACCATCGGCCGGGATCCGAATGACCGCCTGCGCTTCCGCGTGTACGATGATCCCGAAAAAGGGAAATGGGCGGTGACGCACTGGAAGGTCCTGGAGCGCATGGGCTTCATCACCGTGGTGGAATGCCGCCTGGAGACGGGCCGAACGCATCAGATCCGCGTGCACATGGCTTCCATCGGCCATCCGCTCTTCAACGACGAACGCTACGGCGGGGCGGAAATCCGCCAGGGAACCATCTACGCCAAGTATCGGCAGTTCATCCAGAATTGTTTCTCCATCTGCCCGCGGCAGGCCCTCCACGCCCGCACGCTGGGCTTCACCCACCCCGTAACAGGAGAGCGGCTCCATTTCGAAGCCGCCCTTCCGGAAGATATGTCCGCCCTAATTTCCAAATGGCGGAACTACCTGGCGAACAACTAACTTATAATCAACGACTTATGCAAACAGGGGTGCACCGCCAGGTGCACCCCTCTGTAAGAAATACGCTATAAGTCAACGACTTACGCGTCAGCCGCTAGAACGGCCGGGGACCCATTCCACGTCCGCCGGGCCCGCCGCCCATCCGGGAGCGCATCTGCTCGCCGGCCTTGCCGAAATTACCGAAACGCCAGGTGAAGGACAGCATGATGTAGCGTCCCAGGGTGTTGTTGCGGGTTTCCTGATAATAGTTGTCCGTGGTGGTCACCATCAGGTTCTTGGCCCGGTCCAGGATATCATAGGCCTTCAGGGAGAGGGTGGCCTGGCGCTTGAACAGCGGCGTGGAGACGGAGGCATTCCATACGAACTGCGGATCCTGCGGCGTGGTGTAGCCGTTGAACCAATTGTATTCGGCATCCGTGGAAAGTTCCACACCGGACTGGCCGATGGTCCATTTGAAGGAGCCCTGCACCTGGTTGTTCCAGGTGGCAGCTACGTCGGCCTGCATGGTATACCAGGGCTTGGACATCCGCGTGCGGGCGCTACCGATGATTTCCAGGTTGTCGCTCCGGAAGGTGACGCGGAAGCGGTCGATGAGGGTGAGCGAACGGGTGGTATTGTCCTGGAAATCGTTGTCCCAGCTGCGCGTGGGCGTAGCGCCGAAATAGGCGTTGTGGAACTCCTGGTACTTAAATTCGGTGATGTTGCCCTGGGCGTCTTTTGTCTGGAATTCGTCCACGTCCAGCGTGCCGCCGTTGTAGCTGCCGCTCTTGGAATAAGAGGTACGCAGCATGTTGGAGATGGAGAACGGAGACTTGCCGAGGGGCGTATTCAGCATGATGCGGATGGCGCCGTTATAGGAATTGTGACCGTTCACCGGGTAGGTGTAGATGCGGCCGCCGGCATCGTACCAGGAAGCGCTCACGATGGGATCCTGCACCATGCCCGCCTCCAGGTGGATGCGCATGGTGAAGAAGGTCTGGCGGTTGGACAGTTCCAGGTCCGAACGCAGGTTGTGGCTGAAATAAGGATTCAGGAAGGGATTACCGAGGGCCAGGGAAAGCGGGTTGGAGTTGTCCAGCACCGGGTTCAGCTGGCTGGTGGACGGCTGACTGCTCCGGCCGAAATAGAAGAGCCGGATGTTGGAATTGTCGTTGAAGTCGTAGAAGAGCATCGCCCGCGGGGAGAAGTTCCAAATGGTCTCCGGATTGTAGATCACAGCCTCTCCCTTGGCGTGGTTGTACGTCTCATTGTAAGTGCGAGTGGGGATGGCCGATGCGCCCAGCTGGGCCCGCAGGGCATCGTCCTGATACATGAACGCCAGGCCGATGTTCTGATTAAGGCTCCAGTTGAGGATGTTGTTGCTGTAAGCCAAATCTTCCGTCTCGCCGGCATTGGTGTACGCCAGAGAGCCGCCGCCCATCACGAAGGGATCCCAGGTATAGGCCGCGCTGTTGTAGGTGAGTTTTTCGCTCTCGCTGCGGTTGTAACGGATGTTGTAGCTGCCTTCCATGTAGAAGTTGCCACCCAGGGGCTCCGTATACACGATGCGGGCGCCGACGCCGCTGGATTTGGCCACCTGGTCATAGCGCTGGTTCACCTGGGCGTCCGTGCCCGTTCCGCCCGCATAGGTGGTGGTGAGGGACTGGTTCAGGCCGCTCATCACGTTGTTGGAGATGTTCCAGTCGATGTTGGCCGATATGGTACGTCCGGGGATGCCCAGCCGCTGGCGCAGGAGCAGGAAGCCCCGCGTCTGCCAGTTGTGGTTGTTGCCGGTGTTGTTGGTGAAACCTTCGTTGGTCTTGCTCTCCGTTCCATCGGCCTGACGGGTGTTGGAGTCGAACTCGCTCTGCTGGACGAAACTGCCCCGGCCGAAGTTGAACTGCGGCTGGAAGAGGATGGAGGTATTCTCGCTGAACTTGTGCTCCAGGCGCATTCCGAAGCGGTGACCGTCCGTGAAGGTGTGGCTGCGGCCCAGGTCGTTGGAGATGAGCGTGGAGCCGTCCTTCATGTAGGTTTCCTTATAGGTATCCTCCTCCACGTCCACGATGGAACCGTTGTAAAGGTAGTTGGCGCCCAGTTCCATCTTGTTACCCAGCAGGTCCCAGTTGCCGTTCACGCCGCCCATCCAGGAAGTGGTGATACCGTTGGAGTTGCCCCAACCGCCCATTCCACCGCCACCGCCACGGCCGCCGCGACCCATGCCGCCGCCACCGCCCATCATCGAGTTCATCATCGAACCCGCCAGGTCGTTGAAACCGCGGTTGTTGGTGTTGTTGGCATTGAGGATGATGCTGAGCTGGCTGCTCTCGGTGAACTTGCCGCCCATGAAGGCCGTCTGCCAGCGCCAGTCGTTCACAGCGCCCTCCTTGGAAGGAAGGTCATGACCGCCGCCGGCCATCGCGTTGCCGAAGACGCCGTTCATCATGCCCGGCTTTACGGACAGGTCGATGACGGTTTCGTCTTCTCCGTCGTCGATGCCAGTGAATTCGGCCTGTTCACTCTTTTTCTTCACCACTTTCACCTTCTCCACCAGCTTGGCGGGGATGTTCTGGGAGGCCAGCTGAGGGTCGTCCAGGAAGAAGGTCTTGCCTTCGATGGTAATCTTGGTGATGGTTTCGCCGTTGGAAGTGATGCTGCCGTCCTCTCCCACCTCGATGCCGGGGAGTTTCTTCAGCAGGTCCACCAGCATGTTGTCGTCCGAAATCTTGAAGGAAGAGGCATTATACTCCACCGTATCCTTCTTGATCACCACGGGGTTGCCGAGGGCCGTCACCTGGGCGGCGTCCAGCACCTGGCGGTCCAGATCCATCTCTATCACGCCCAGATCCAGGTCTCCCTTCACTTCAATGTCCTGTTTGGCGGGAGTGTAGCCCAGGATTTCCGCCTTGAAAGCGTATTTTCCGGGCTTCACTTTCTCGAACTTGGCATTGCCGTCCGCATCCGACAGGGAGTAGATGTGTTTTCCTTTTTCCGGCGCCAGCGAAACGGTGGCAAAGCCGATGGGCTCTCCGGTGACTGCATCCTGCAACTGGACCGATACCTTGTAATTCTGGGCGCTCAGCGCCAGGGAAATGAAAAGGGCCGAAACGGCCGCGAGCAAATTCTTTATCATTCTTTCTTCTTAGGCAAACACTACTTTGACACCCTTTGGGTGCCAGGGTTTAATCCGTCACGCAATTCTTTCGGGGTGATCCTTCAAAAATTGTTCCCAGCCACCCTTACCTTTTACGCCGATGAGGGGATTTACGGTCTGGTAATGATGGCACAGGGCGATGGCCAGCGCATCCGTGGCGTCCAGATGGCGGCTTTCCAGTTTCACGCCCAAGGTCTTTTCCAACATCAGCTGCACCTGCTCCTTGGAGGCGGCGCCGTTGCCCACGATGGCCTCCTTGGCCTTTCTGGGGGCGTATTCGGTCACCGACTGTACGCCGTATTCCAGGGCGGCCAGCATGGCCGCGCCCTGGGCCCGGCCCAGTTTCAGGACCACCTGCGCGTTCTTTCCGTAGAAAGGGCTTTCGATGGCCAGTTCCGTGGGATGGTAGCTTTTACAGACTTCGCTGATGCATTCGTAGATGGCCTGGAGTTTCGCGTAGGCATCGGCCTCCTTCCTGAGGTCCAGCACCCCCATATCCACATAGGAGGGTTTCTTCCCCTCCACGCGGATGATGCCGAAACCCAGCAGAAGAGTGCCGGGATCGATGCCCAATATGATGCGTTCGTCGGCCATAAGTCACGCAAAGATAAGGATTTTCTACGAAAAATTTTGTTTTCCCGGATTTCTTCGTATCTTTGCAGTCCCAATTTTTGAGATGACCGCTAAGCTCCTTTAAGTCATGCCGCGAATGGACATGCGCTTACGGCCGAAAACTTAACAGTTTTTTATAGCATGTACGCTATCGTAGACATCGCAAGCCAGCAGTTTAAAGTGGAAGCTGGCATGGACATCTTCGTGAACCGGCTCCCTGCCAAGAACGGAGAATCCGTAGAGTTCGACAAAGTGCTCCTCATTGACGAAGAGGGCAAAGTGAAAGTCGGCAAGCCTTATGTGAAGGGTGCCAAGGTTCAGGCTACCGTCGTGGACGACGACGCCAAGGCCAAGAAGGTGCTCGTGTTCAAGAAAATCCGTCGCAAGGGATTCCAGACGCTGAACGGCCATCGCCAGAAGCTCACCAAGATCCACATCGACGCTATCGCTTAACTTTTTAAAGACGAAAGATTATGGCACACAAGAAAGGTCAATCCAGTTCCAAGAACGGTCGTGAGTCGCATTCCAAGCGTCTTGGCATCAAGAAGTTCGGCGAAGAAGTGGTGAAAGCCGGCAACATCATCGTGCGTCAGCGCGGCACGGTCCACAACCCCGGCCTGAACGTGGGTATGGGCAAGGACCACACCCTGTACGCCCTCGTAGACGGCACCGTGAAGTTCACCCGCAAACGCGAGGACAAATCCTTTGTTTCGGTGGTTCCCTTCGAAAACTAAGCAATGCTTACATTAAAACTTTTACGCGAGTCTCCGGATTTTGTCATCCGGAGACTTGCTGTTAAAAACTTCGACGCTAAAGAAATCGTCGAAAATGTCATCGCCCTGGACGACCGCCGCAAGGCCCTCCAGACGGAGAGCGACGCCCTCCTGTCGGAGCAGAAGAAAGCCGCTGCAGCCATCGGCCAGCTGATGAAAGAAGGCAAGAAGGCGGAGGCGGAAGCCGCCAAGGCGGAAGTCGCGGCCCTGAAAGAGCGTTCGAACGAATTGCTGGCTCAGGCCGATGCCAATAACGACGAACTCCTCAAACAGCTCGTCCTCCTGCCCAACCTCCCCTGCGAGATTGTTCCGGAAGGAAAGGGCGCGGAAGACAACCTGGTGGTGAAGATGGGCGGCCCGGAAGTTAACCTTCCGGAGAATGCCCTCCCCCACTGGGAACTCGCCAAGAAGTACGACATCATCGACTTCGACCTGGGCGTGAAGATCACCGGCGCCGGCTTCCCCGTCTACAAAGGCAAAGGAGCCAAACTCCAGCGCGCCCTCATCAACTACTTCCTGGACCGCAACACCGCGGCCGGCTACCGTGAAGTGGAGCCGCCCGTGATGGTGAACGCCGCCTCGGGCTTCGGCACGGGTCAGCTGCCGGACAAGGAAGGGCAGATGTACCACGCCAATCTGGACGATTTCTATATGGTACCCACCGCGGAGGTCCCCGTGACCAACATTTTCCGCGACGTAATCCTGGGGGCCGATGATTTCCCGCAGAAGCTCACCGCCTACACTCCCTGCTTCCGCCGCGAAGCCGGGTCCTACGGCAAGGACGTGCGCGGCCTCAACCGCCTGCATCAGTTCGACAAGGTGGAGATTGTGCGCATCGAAAAGCCGGAAAACAGCTATGCCGCCCTGGACGAAATGGTAGCCCACGTGGAAAGCCTGGTGAACGAACTCGGCCTGAAGTACCGCATCCTTCGTCTCTGCGGCGGGGACATGAGCTTCACATCGGCCATCACCTATGACTTCGAACTGTGGAGCGCCGCACAGGGCCGCTGGCTGGAGATCTCTTCGGTTTCCAACTTCGAGAGCTACCAGGCCAACCGCCTCAAGTGCCGCTACAAGGACGAGGAAGGCAAGATGCAGCTTGCCCACACCCTGAACGGCAGTTCGCTGGCCCTCCCCCGCGTGGTGGCCGCCCTGCTGGAGGACAACCAGAAAGACGGGTACATCGAAATCCCCGCCTGCCTGCGTCCTTACACAGGATTTGACAGGATCGACTAAGCTGGAGCGCAAGGCGCTGATTATCAGCAAGTTCATAACACAGGGGTGCACCGCTAGGTGCACCCCTGTTTGCATAAAATACTCAATTTAAACTACTTACACTCCAGCGCTTTCACAAATTCCGCCATCCCCCTGGTAGCGACATCCTGGATGAAGGTCACGCGCGGGTCGCTCAGCGGCACAGGCTTGGGATCGATCACGAAGATGGGGCAGTCCATCGGGGCGTAGCGGTAGAGACCCGCGGCGGGATACACCTGCAGCGAAGAGCCCACGATGAGGAGGATATCGGCCTTTTCCACCAGGCCGATGGCTTTTTCGATGTTGGGCACCGCCTCCCCGAAAAAGACGATGTGCGGGCGGAGTTGGCTGCCGCCCGGCGCCAGGTCCCCCAGGCCGACGGAGCCATAGCCGATGTCAACGACCTCCGCTTCCGAAGCCGTTCGGTCGTAGATGCCGTTTTCCGGCCGGACCTTGGTGAGTTCCCCATGCAGGTGGAGCACCCGCGTGGAACCGGCCCGCTCGTGCAGGTTGTCCACGTTCTGGGTAATCACATCCACCTTGTAGTCTTTCTCCAGACCGGCAATGAGTTCATGCGCCGCATTGGGTCTGGCGGCCTCCAGTTGCTTACGGAGCCCGTTGTAGAAATCCAGTACCAACTTGCGGTTGCGGTACCATCCTTCGATGGAAGCAACGTCGTTCACGTCGTACTTTTCCCACAGTCCGCCTGCGTCGCGGAACGTGGCAAAGCCGCTTTCGGCCGACACCCCGGCCCCTGTCAGTACTACGATGTGTTTCATACGTTCATTTCAAAATAGTACTTCTTCATCCAGTATTCGAACAGCGGGTCGATGATGACGGGTTTGTCGTCCTCGTCGAAATAAAGGACTTCCTTTTTCATCAGAGCGTCCTTCACGCGCTTGACATTGGCCGATGAATTGAGTCCATAGCGGCGGATGACATCCGCACTGCTGAAACGGGTCACCCCTTCCAGCACGGCCTTCAACAGGTTCACCTGATGGGTAGTAAGGCCGTTTACGATGCCTGTGAAACGGGGTTCGTGCACGGCCACCAGGCAGGCCAGGGCGTCAACGAGCCCCTGCTCCATCAGGTAGCCGCGGGTCATGGAATCACAGATGGCGGCGAAATGGTTGATGTACCAGGGATGCCCCCGGAAAAGACGGCAGGCTCCCTGCAGGAGCTCCTTCTCCACCACCTTTCCGGCCGACATGAAACCGCGGTGGATATGGTCCGCCATCTCCAGTTCTTCCAGCGGCGGCAGCTTCACCCTTTCCACCATGCGGCTGAAAAGATGGCTGCCCCGGAAGATTTCATCCATCGCGTTCACGCAGCTGCCGCAGAAGACATAGCAGAAACGCCTGCCTTCGCGGTTGTCGCGCAGCGACTGGCTGAGCGGCCGAAGAATCTCATCCGGATCTTCCATCTGCAGGACGCTCTGGAATTCATCGATGATGAGGATGAGACGGTCGCCGCGCTCCTGGGCCAGCCGGAACGGGAAGGACAAGAGGGCTTCTACATCGGCGGGCTCCAGATTCCAACTGAGGGACAGGATGCTGCCGTCGGTGTCGAAGGCACGGGAATCGAAGACGAAGTGCGTCCCCGGGAGGAAACGCCTGATCAGGTCTCCGTATTCCGTGGGCGAGGCGCCCGCCATTTTCAGGAGCGTGCTCCCCAGACGAAGCAGGAAATCCTCCGGCGTACGGATATTGAGGGCCAAGAACTGCCCCACCGTGAAGGTGACCCCCTTCATCCGCAGGCCGTAAAGCGTATGCTGGATAAAGGAAGTTTTTCCGGCTTTCGGGGGTTCGGCCACCACCACGTGTTCCCCCTGGGAAATAAGGTTCCCCAGCAGGACCACCTCCGCGCGCCGGCCCACAAAATTGCGGCCGGTCACGTATTGGGCATAGGGGAACGGAGAATCCATTATTCTTGCACGGGTGCTGAGGTATTATTCTCTTCGACCTTGGGTTCTTCGTCGGTGGTCTGGTTGTCAGCGCCCTCCTGTTTATCCCCGGCTTTTTGATCCGTCATCTCCGTTTCTGCCTTCTTGCTCCGGTTGTTCACCACGTAGCAAGTGATGCCGCCGGCAACCAGCAATACGATGAGAATGCACCAGAACCACCTCCAGAAACATCGTCTGCGGGCGGCGGGATCCACGGCGGTGAGTTTGGGGAACTTCGCGAGGGACGTGAGCGTCCTGCCGAACTTCACGTTCACCAGGGACTTGGCGTTGATGGCCCAGCCATTGGCGTTCAGGATGGGACCCAGGTCACGCTTGCGGAGTTTCCGCCAGGCGATGAACATGGACGGGCCGGAGATCAGGAGCAGCACCACCCCAATGATGATGAGCACCTGCCACCAGGTGATACCCTTCAGGGCGGCGATCACACCGGCGAGGGCGGCGCCAATCAGGCCCAGAGCCATACCTACGGCCGCAAAGATGCCGGCATATTTGGCGATGTCGAACTGGGCGGCGGGTTTCTGTCCTTCGGCCGCATTGTTGGTGGCATCGGTGAGGCCGGCCATGGACTTTTCGTTCTTTTCGGCCGCTTTCTTGTCAATGCGGTCGCTGACCATCCTGGCCACTTTCTTATAGGGCGTCCAGAAAGCCTGGGGCACGGAGATGGGATTCTCCACGATGGCCACCACCTTGGCGGTATAGTCGTTCCCTTCCCGGTCATAGAACACCGCATTCCGGCCTACGCGGAGATTGTCCACGTCACCGGCCGTGAGCACGGCGGCGATGTTGAAGCTCTTGCCCAGTTTCTCGCTGATACAGGAGCAATAGAGGATATACATGCCGCTGAGCGAGGAAATCTCCGGAGCGGGACCGTCCACTTTCACGCACAGGTCCGTGCTGCGCTGGTCGATGTACAGGCGGCCGGCCTGGAAGACGGCCCACTTGTCCTTGTCGTAAAAATCGGCCAGGACCACATAGTTGTTGAGGAAGCGGTAGAAGTTCTTGTTCAGGCGCAGGACCTTGTCCACTTCTTCGATGGAGAGGGCGTTGGCCTCCTCCGCCTTGTCTTTCTCCACCAGGTTCAGGAGCACGCCCTTCCGGTTTTCCTTCAGGATGGCCTTGACGGCATCCAGGCCCAGGGCCTCCACCTCCGCGCCCTTCTTGGCGTCCATCCAGGCGACATACGGGGCGAACTTCCCAAGCAGGGCGTTCCATTCCTCTTCCTTGAAATTCTTAGGGCCGATACCGGTGAGGGCGACCACGGCGTCCATGGCGGCTTTCCAGGCGGGATTGACGGACTTCAGGTCCAGCTTCCCGTCCGCGGCGGGCTTGGCCAGGGGCTGCAGGCCGATCTGGTCTGCGGCGGCGGCGAGGTTCCCCTCGATGCCGGCGATGGCATCCACCTTGACGTCAACGGCAGGGACGAGGGCATCCTCAAAGCCGATGAGCTTACAGCGCATGAAATAGTCTGCCACCTTGTCCTTGACGACGTTCACCGCGGCAAGGGCGTCGGCGGTCTTGTCACCGAAGGGGAATACGTCCTTGGTGCCGGCCTTCTGCCATTCGGCAAAGTCCGCGCAGGCGGTATAGAAAGCCTCGATATGGTCCGCAGTAATGCCGGCGACTCCGCTGCGGTCCATGGCCGATGCAACACCGGCGATTGTCTCGATCAGTTTCGCGATATCAAGGTCACTCCCGGCGCTGGCGGGCGTGATGATGCCGTCCCCGTTGAACTTGGTGTCGGCGAAGATCTTTACGTTGTCGGCCGTGTCCGCCAGGGAAATGTCTTCCTTCTTAAGACCCAGGTTCTTCAGAATCTGAAGGGCCGATGCCTGCAGCCGCTTTCCGTCCGGATCCTCCGTGTTGAACTCCGTCAGTTTCAGGGAATCCGCCTCCTTGAGCAGGACGTCCGGATTCTTGAGGATGCGGGTGAGCCACTGGGATGTCTTGATTACCTCGTCCACACGGACGCGGCCGTCGCCGTCGATGTCTATCAGCTTCAGCGTTTTTTCATCGAATTCCAGCCCGGTGGTGGGGCAGCTCAGGACAGTCCACATCTTGCGGTCCAGCTGATAGAGGTTGCGGATGTCCTTTCCGCTGGTGATGCTCACACGGACGGTTCCGCCCACGGACGAGAACTTCCAAGGGTAGGTTTCGGTCTTTTTCTTCATATTGGGATTGTTTTAGTAACTAACAATGTTGTTTCGCAAATATAATCTTTTTTTTCTTATTTTTGTATTCGGTTTTTCACCTTAATATGAAAAAGTTATTCACATACGCCGGAGCCTTCCTGATGGCCGCGGCATTGGTCTTTTCCTGCAAGACACCGGAGAGCGAGATGGTTCCTTCCGTACTGAAACTGACACCGGAAACGGCACAGCTCTCCCCCTTCCAGAAATCCATCGATTTTTCCCTTCAGTGCGACCTGAAATGGACCGCCACCCTGGAAGACACTTCCTGGGGTGAGCTTATCGTCCAAAACAGGCGCGAAGGCATCGGCGGAGCCCTGCTCTTTAAAACCGACACCAATTTGGGTGAAGAAGACCGCACAAACGTCCTCATTATCAAGGCCGGAAAGAGCGAGATCCGCCGGGAGATCACCCAGAAGGGATTGGGGAACTTCTTCAGCCCCCGGGCAGCGGAACTGAGCGGCCTGGAGCCCGTAACAATCTCCTTCACTGCGCCGCTCCCCTGGAAGGCCAGCCTGCCCGAAGGGAGTGAATGGCTCAGCCTGTCCGCCACCTCCGGCGCCAAAGGAGAGGCTTCCGTTGACGTATCGGCCAAAAACCTCCATTACGAAGACGAAGCCCGCACCGGCAGCGTAATCTTCACTTTCGGCACCTCGCAGGTGACGCTGGCCGTTTCGCAAGTCCCGTCCGAGAAAGATCCCGTGATGATGGTCACTACGCCCGGCCTGTACGGCATCGGCGGCCACAGCTACACCTTCGGCGCCGACGGCTGGAACCACGCATCCTTCATCACCGAGGCCGACGGAAGCGTCCGCTGGCGTCTTGTCAACGCGGGTACGCTGTCGGTCCTCACCCTCACGGGTCCCAAGGCCGATGCGCAGCAGGGGGAAAACCTCATCCTGCACGTGAGCCTGAACGAAAAGGGCACGCGCAGCCTGATTGAAAATTACAGTGCCACGATGCTTTATGAGAAAGACGGCGTCTTGTGGTACAAAGTGAACGAGGATACCTATTTTATTATTAGAAAGGAGGCGGCTCTATGATGAAAAAGTTATTAGTCTTACTGGCGGCCGGTTTCTTCTGCCTGGAAATGGGAGCCGTTCCGGCCATGCCCGGTCACTTCCTTTATAAACAGCCGGACGGCAGCGTCATCCGCCTGCAGCGTCACGGCGACGAATTCTTCAGCTGGACCACCCTCGCGGGCACCTCACAGGTGGTTATCCTGGGCACCGACGGTTTCTGGAAGAAAGGACGTCTGAGTGAATCGGCCCGGGCTGCCGCAGAACGCGAACGCGCCCACGCCAATGAAATCCGCAGGCAAAACGCGCCCCGCACCCACAGCGCCAATGTGATGACCCACGGAGAACGGCACATTCCCGTGATACTGGTGGCCTTTCAGGATGTGGCCTTCACCGTGTCGGACCCCCAGAGCCACTTCAACAACCTGCTCAACCAACATGGTTATTCGGAGAACGGCGGCACCGGTAGCGTCCAGGATTACTATCTCGAGAATTCCGACGGACAGTTCAAGCCCATCTTCGACGTCTATGGTCCCGTCATGCTTCCACACGACATGAAATACTACGGAGAGCCTGTCAAAGACTCAGAAGGCAATATCATCCGGAACGACATCCGCCCCGCCGACGCGCTCATCGACGGCTGCGACCTGCTGGATGACTTAATTGACTTCACCCGATACGACTACGACAAGGACGGCTATGTGGATATGACGCTCTTCTACTATGCCGGATACAATACGGCGGAAGGCGGCAGTGAGGACGCCATCTGGCCACACCAATCCGGTCTTGGCAACAGAGGCATCAGCTACGACGGCAAAAAAATGGGCCGCTATTTCTGCACCTCCGAGTTGAGGGGGAACAGCGGTGCCACGCCCTGCCCCATCGGCACCACCTGCCACGAATTCGGCCATTCGCTGGGCCTGCCGGACTTCTACGACACTAATTATGAGAAGAACGGGGAATGCATGGGCCTGGGCGTCTTTTCCTTAATGGCCAGCGGAAGCTACAACAACGCCGGGTGCACGCCCCCGTATTTCAACACGGAGGAACGCATCATCCTGAATTGGATGACGCGCGAAGATGTGCTGCCGCTGCCGTCGGGACCGACGAGTTTGGGCCCCGTAAGAAACAGCGTCGCCTACTACAGTGAAACCAGTACGGAAGGGGAATACTTCCTCTATGAGTGCCGCGACGGCTTGGGTTGGGACACTTTCATTCCCGCCGGTCTGTTGGTCTTTCATGTGGACAAAAGTAAGGAACACATTGTGGGCGGCATCTCCGCATATAATCAATGGGCCCAATGGACATCTTACAACACCATCAACGCCTATGGAAGCCACCCGTGCTTCTATGTGGTTCCGTCGGCCGATCAGAAGAACCTGTATTATAGGGGCGGGGCAGAATCTATGGTCTTCCCCGGCAGCGCGGGAATCCACAGTTACATCCCCTCCGACTGGAGCGAAAACAACCCGACGGGCATCCGTCTCTCCGACATCCAATTTGCCGATGGAAAAGTCTCGTTCACCACTTCCGTCATTCAGAGCCGTCTGATTGCCGGGCGCGTGGAAGACCTTAACGGGAATGCCGTTGAAGGTGTTTTCGTTCAATTGAGCGAAGTCGAAGCCTCCCCTGCTTCACTGAGCCTCCGAAAAGCCGCGCCGCGCCGCATTGACTATGAGGCGGTCACCGACGACAAAGGTGATTTTTTCCTGGCGCTGGAAGGATTCGACAATGCCCGTGGACACCTGACCCTGTCCAAGGTCGGATACCGGACAATGGGGTACGATGTAGAACTGGACAAAAGCGTTACTCACACGAGGTTCACCCTGCACCGCAGGGACCAGGGAGAACTGCGCAATTACTCCTACTACGATCCAAGTGCCGGGTACGCCCGTATATGGACGTATGATTATAATGATTCGCAGATGGCCGCTATCCGCATCCCCGCCGAAGAAATCCCTTCCGCCGGTGTGCTGAATTCCGTCTCGTTCCCCCCTCTGTGGGAAGCCGACCACTACTATGTGGTGGTGGACCGCGGCGAAGAGCGACTGTTCACCACCGAGGTCTTCCCCACCATAATTCAAGAGAATAACACGTTCAACCTGTCCTCGCATAAAGTGGTGATTGAACCCGGCAGCGATGTTTATGTGGGCATCGCCATTGATCACGCACATCCTTGGGAGGGATATGACAATTTCCTGTTTTTCATCACCCCGACCGGGAACAATTGTTATGGAAGCCCGTTCAGCCTTACCGGCAGTTCCTGGGATCCCAGCACGGGCACCCCCGGACTGGTACTGGATGTGGAAATTGTGGAGAAACTGGAAGGCGGCGAAGATCCTGCAGAACCAGGGGAACTGGCTCAGATGGGCATTCCCAGCATCGCAGACCCGTCTTGCGGCCAATATGCCGTGGGGTCCAGCTTCCAGTTGCAGCTGGATCTGCCGGAAGGGATGACGCCCGCTGCAGAAGAGGTCTGGCTGTTTGACGGTGCCGCCGTTACGGGGGCCAAATCCGTCACGCTCACGGCCGGAAAACATGTGGTCACCGCCCGCGTGAAATGGCCCGACGGATCGCAGGAAACGATGGCCTTGCAGATAGATGTAAAATAAATTTGCAGGGTCCGGAAAAACTTTCTATCTTTGCAGCCCAATCAAGAAAAAGGAGGTGTAAAAGCATGATCATCGTTCCCATCAAAGAAGGCGAAAACATCGAAAGAGCCCTGAAGAAATTCAAGCGTAAATTCGAAAAGACCGGAGCCGTCCGCGAGATGCGTTCCCGCAAGAACTTCGAGAAGCCTTCCGTCAAAAAGCGCATGGCGCTCCAGAAGGCTATCTATGTTCAGCAGCTTCGTCTTCAGGAAGAGCAGTAAGCTTTTAACACCTTTTATATAAAAAACCGACCTCTCTGTGTGAGGCCGGTTTTTTTATGCCTGCTGCTGTTCCGCTTCCACTTCGCGGCGGGCGCGCTCCACAGACTTGGAGCGCTTGAGAACGAAACCGGAGCCCAGGTACTTGGTGCGGACGTCTTCGTCGGCCGCCAGTTCCTCCGGCGTACCGGCCTGCAGGATGACACCTTCGTACAGAAGATAGGCGCGGTCCGTGATAGCCAGGGTTTCACCCACGTTGTGGTCCGTGATGATGACGCCGATATTGCGGTACTTGAGTTTGGCGATGATGTACTGGATGTCCTCCACGGCGATGGGGTCCACCCCGGCGAAAGGTTCGTCCAGCAGGATGAACTTGGGATCCACGGCCAGGGCGCGGGCGATTTCGCAGCGGCGGCGTTCACCACCGGAAAGCTGAATACCCAGGGACTTGCGCACCTTGGAGAGGTTGAACTCGTCGATGAGCTGCTCCATCCGGGCTACACGCTGTGCCTTGTTCATCTTAGCGGTGGATTTGGACAATTCCATCACGGACATGATATTATCCTCCACGCTCATTTTGCGGAAGACAGACGCCTCCTGCGGCAGATAGCCGATGCCCTTCTGGGCCCGCTGGTACATGGGAAGCGTGGTCACTTCCACGGTGGTGCCGTCGTCATAATCCAGGAAGATACGGCCGCCGTTGGGCTTCACCTGCCCGGTAATCATATAGAAACTGGTGGTCTTACCGGCGCCGTTCGGGCCCAGGAACCCCACAATCTCTCCCTGCTGCACTTCCATGGAAACGCCCTTCACAACGGTACGGACACCGTATTTCTTAACGAGTTTTTCTGCGCGTAACTTCATAGATTACTTGGTATCTAAGCCCATGGCGGCGACGAATTCACGTACCGCAGGGTCTTTATCCATCAGGTCCCTGGCCTTTTCTTCGGGCATATAGGGAACTTTCTTCATATCTTCCATCGGCACCACGGAAACCGTCACGTTCACCTTCGGACAGGCCGCCAGTTCGCGGAGCTTGCCTTCCAGCTCACGGAGCACCGACTGTTCCACCCACTGTTTCTGGGCATCGTTGGTAACGAAGAATTCCACCACCTTCACGCCCGCATCCTCCTTCACTTCCACCTTGCAACTGGACAGCATGCTGGCAAGCCGCGGCTTGGCGCCGTATAGCCCGGCCAGATCCTTCCATTTGGCACGGAGCGTTTCGTCGTCCGGCAAGGCGGATTCCACGGGGGCCGATGCAACCTCCGTCTCTTCCGGAGCCGCCTTTTCTTCCAGGACGGCCGACATGGACAGCGAGGCGCCGGTTTTCGGCGTACGCTTGCGCGGTGAGGGGGCTGCCGGAGCCTCCGGCGGAGGGGCCGTCACCCCTGAGGGAGCATCGGCCTTCTTATTAGCGACCGAGGGGGTGACCCCCGCAGCCGGAGCAACGGGAGCAACCGGAGCGGCCGGGGCGGCGGGAGCTGCAACAACAGGAGCCGGGGCGGGCTTGGTCACCAGATAGCTGAGGCGCATCAGGGCGAACTCGATGTGGAGACGGGGGTTAACGGCGGCTTTGTAGCCGGTTTCGCAGGCGGTGGTGATGCCCAAGGCATCGAAGAGGAAAGCCTGCGGGCAGCGGGCAGCCTGCTCCGCATAGCGTGCGCGCAGCGAATCCGGCACTTCCAGCAGGGCTTCCAGACCGCCGGTCTTCGCCACCACCAGGTTCCGCAGATGCGAAGACAGCGAGGACACGAAATACAGGGCGTTGAAACCCTTGGCCAGTACCTCGTCCAGCACCAGGAACGCCGATGCGTAATCCCCTTTCAGGAAAGCATCCACCAGTTGAAAACCGTATTCGCTGTCCAGCACATTGAGGTTCCGGATCACATCTTCATATTTGACATCCGTTCCGCAGAACGCAACCGTCTGGTCAAAGATGGTGAGGGCGTCGCGCATGGCGCCATCGGCCTTGGAGGCAATGACATGCAAAGACTTGTCGTCGATGGAAACGCCTTCCTTAGCAGCGATTCCCTGCAGCGTCCGCACCATGTCCGGAATGGAAATCCGGTTGAAATCGTAGGTCTGGCAGCGGCTGAGGATGGTGGGAAGGATCTTGTGCTTCTCCGTGGTGGCGAGGATGAAAATCGCGTGTGCCGGAGGCTCTTCCAGCGTTTTCAGGAAAGCGTTGAAGGCGCTTTGCGACAGCATGTGCACCTCATCGATGATGTACACGCTGTACTTCCCCACCTGCGGCGGGACCTGCACCTGGTCCATCAGGGCCTTGATGTCCTCCACCGAATTGTTGGAAGCGGCATCCAGTTCGTGAATGCAATAGGAGCGACCTTCCTGGAAGGAAACGCAGGATTCGCATTTGCCGCAGGGCTCCATTTCCGGTCCCGGATTGGCGCAGTTGATCATCTTGGCAAAAATGCGCGCCGTGGTGGTCTTCCCCACCCCGCGCGGGCCGCAGAACAGATAGGCGTGCGCCAACTGCCCGCGGCGGATGGAATTGGACAGCGTGCGGGCGATGGTATCCTGGCCGATCAGCGTTTCGAACGAGTCGGGCCGGTATTTCCGGGCAGATACAATGTATTCACTCATAGCATTTTCAGGGCTTGCTCCACGGTGGTGTCCACCGGCAGATAGTACTTATAGAAGGCGTTCTCTCCCAGCCGGGAAAAGCGGGCGATAAGCGCGTGCAGCTGCGGCACCAGATAGGGGGCCGATTCCTCCCATTCCTCCTCCGTGCAGGAAATGCCGTCACGTTTCAGGGCAAAATCCCGGAAGGAGTCGCGGAGATTGAGGCCGGCGAGGAAACGGTCCATCGCAGGGTAACTGTCCACTGCCTGCAGCCGGGTGGAATAACGGTCGAAGACCTCCGAAGCGAAACGCATCTGCGTGGCTTTCTCATTACAGGCCAAATAGAAGGCCGACACGCGGGTGGTATCCATGGGAACATAGACATCCGGCATGATACCGCCCCCGCCGAAGACCTGGCGGCCTCCACGGGTATAATGGACATCCGAGCTGTCCAGTTTCACGAGGTCCGCACTGAAGACCTCCCCTTCCGCATAGCGGTTGTAAATATCGTAGAGGTACTCCTCTTCGCTGTCATAGGGTTTCTGGATGCATCGGCCCGAAGGCGTATAATAACGCGCCACGGTAAGGCGGATTCCCGAGCCGTCAGTGAAGTAGAAGGGTTCCTGCACAAGCCCTTTCCCGAAGGAACGGCGGCCCATCACCAGTCCGCGGTCGTTATCCTGGATGGCGCCGGCGAAGATTTCGCTGGCCGACGCCGAATTTTCGTTGATGAGCACCGTCAGATCCATATCCTGCAGGAGGCCCTTTCCGTCGGCCTGGTAGACCTCCCTGTCACGATGCCGGCCCTCGATGTAGACCACGGTGTCTCCCTTGGAGAGGAATTCATCGGCCAGAAGGAGCGACTGATCCATATAGCCGCCGGTGTTGTCCCGAAGGTCTAAAATGAGGTGAGACATCCCCTGCCGGAGCAAGTCCTGCGCGGCGTCCTTGCATTCCTTGTACGTAGAAACCGAGAACTTCGACAGCCTGATGTACCCCACGCTTGTATTCAACATGAACGCCGCGTCCACGCTGTGGACGGGAATCGCCGCACGGGTGATCACGAAGGGAATGACTTCCTTCTTGCGCCCCACGGTGACAGTAACCTTGGTGCCTGCCGGCCCCCTCATCCGCCGCACCATGCTGTCCTGCGGGAAACGGACGCCGGCAATCACTTTGTCGTCCACCTTCAGCAGGCGGTCCCCCTTTCTGAGACCCACCTTCTCCGACGGACCTCCGGGGATGACTTCCAGCACGATGGCTGTGTCGTTGGGAACGTTGAACTGGATGCCGATACCATCAAATTCGCCGGAGAGATCCTCTTCCGATTCCTTCAGGTCCACGGGCGGAAGATACACCGAATGCGGGTCCAGGCTGGCCAGGGCGGCGGCGATGGCTTCGTCCGTCATTTTCTCCCGGTTCAGGGTGTCCACGTAGTTCTTTTCCACCAGATCCAGCACCACATTCAGTTTGTTCCAGTCTTCGTAGCTGGTACGAACCAGGTGCCGGTACTCCCGGTACCGGACAGCCAGCAGCGTAACCAGGGCGCCTATGATGACGCCCAGAATCACCTGCAGAATCTGTCGGACATGGGGATTCATGGCATTATTGGCTTTGTTCCACTTCAACGCCGGCCCGCTTCAGCAGGTCTATCCCGTCCGTGAGGCGGTAGGCGTCACGGTAAACCACCCGCTTGATGCCCGCCTGGATGATGAGTTTGGCACATTCGGCGCAGGGACTGGCCGTCACGTAGAGCGTGGCGCCTTCGCTGCTGTTGCCGCTTTTGGCCACCTTGGTGATGGCATTGGCCTCCGCATGCAGGACATAGGGCTTGGTGACGCCGTTTTCGTCTTCACAGATGTTCTCGAAACCGCTGGGCGTTCCGTTGTAGCCGTCCGAAATGATGGTGCGGTCTTTGACCAGCAGAGCCCCCACCTTCCTGCGTTTGCAGTAGGAGTTCTGGGCCCATACTTCGGCCATTTCCAGGTAGGGTTTGTCGAATTTATTGGGCATAACTAACTGTTTCTCTGATAAAGATAGCGTTTGATGCTCTTCTTGGGCGTACGCTCGAAGTCTTCGGGCATCAGTTCAATCTTCTTGAGGGCCGCGTAGTTGGGCAGTTCCTTGTTGATCTCCGGGAGAAGGCCCTGGATGCGGCTCTTGAAATCGGCCCTTGAGAAGCCGTCCTGTTCACCCTGCTGCCAGTCCGGATAGATGAGGGCGGTGAGGCCGCCGTCGTCCTCGATGACCAGGGAGTCCACCACATAATTGAAGTTGTTGATGGTGGCCTCCAACTCTTCCGGATAGATGTTCTGGCCGGAAGGACCCAGGACCATGCACTTGCTGCGGCCGCGAAGGAACAGATAGCCGTCCTTGTCGATGACGCCCATATCCCCGGTGCGGAACCAGCCGTCTTCCGTGAAAGCTTCCTTTGTGGCTTCCTCGTTCTTATAATAACCCATGCACACATTGGGGCCTTTCACCTGGACTTCGCCGGGCACGTTTTCCGGATCCGGCGAGTCGATGCGGACTTCCATATTGCGGACGGGACGGCCGGCGCTGCCTTCCTTCACCTTGTCCCAGTGGGCGTAGCAGATGATGGGGCCGCATTCCGTCATCCCGTATCCCACGGTATAGTGGAAGCCGATGCGGTGCAGGAATTTCTCCACCTCCGGGTTGAAAGCGGCTCCGCCCATGATCACTTCCTCGAAGCGGCCGCCGAAAGCGTTGGTGAGTTCCGTGCAGAAGCGACGCTCGATGGAGGAGCCCAGAATGGGGATGCGGCGGTAAATCTTGGTCTTGTCGATGAGGGGTTTGAGCTTGGTCTTATAGACCTTCTCCATCACCAGCGGAACGGCGATGATGATGTCCGGATGAATCTCCTGGAAAGCCTGCATGATGATCTTCGGGCTGGGCACGCGGCTCAGGAAGTGGACATGCATGCCGATGGTAATCTCAAAGAGAAACTCGAACATCATTCCGTACATATGTGCCGACGGGAGCATGGCCACCACGTTCATACCGGCGTGCAACTGAGGCTCGGCTTCATGGGTGGCGAACTCGATGTTGGAGAAGAGCGTCCTGTAGGGCAGCATCACGCCTTTGGAGAAGCCGGAAGTCCCGGATGTGTAGTTGATGATGGCCAGTTCTTCGGGCTTGTCCTCATAGTAATTGATGTCTTCCGGCCCGAAGTCGTTGGGATAGCGGTGGCCGAATTCCTCGTTCAGATGCTCGCGCACGGAAGCGAGGTCCAGATTGGCCACCGACAGGAACTTGAAGGTGTTGATCTGCACCACCACGGACAGGTCCGGCATTTCCTCCGCCTGGAGACCCTCCCAGATTACGTCGTCCACGAACAGGACCCGGGCCTCCGAATGGTTCACCAGGTAATGGATGTTTCCCGGTTTGAATTCATGCAGGATGGGCACGGCCACGGCGCCGTAGGTGATGGTGGCCATGAAACTGACGCCCCAGTTGGCCTGGTTGCGGGAGCAGATGGCCACTTTGTCTCCCTTCCGGAGACCGCACTGTTCGAAGGCAATGTGCAGCTTGGCTATACGGCGGGCCACATCCCGGTAGGCCAGCGTCATCCCCTGATAGTTTGTCAGGGCCGGACGGTCCCAGTTGCGGACGAAGCTTTCCTGAAGCTTTTTATTGACAGATTTGAATTCCATATGGCGGAAGTATTAATGCAGATTGAATACGTGGGTTATGCCATCATAACATTCCCCGCTGACACCGATGGACGTGAGACTCACCGAAGCGTCCGGCTTCATCATCCTGCCGCCTTCGGCCTTGAAAAGAGGTTCGCCTCCGTCGAAAGGATAGATGAGCGTCTGGACGGATGTGCGCACCACCCAATAGTAGCGCTTGCCGGAACCTTCCAGCAACTCCGGCAGGTTCTTTACCGTTTCCGGCGCCTTGATGCCTTTCCAGCCTTGAACCTTTTCCCCGTGCAGGTTGTAGCGCTCCAGGGTATTGTCCTTGTGAAGGATCATCACCGTGTAGCCGCCGGCATCGGTAAAATCATATACGTCCGGGCCCAGCAGCACCGGTTTCGGGAGCTGGACGGGGAAATCTTTCACCCATCGGCCCAGACGGTCCAGCGCATAGAGCGTACTGCCGGCGCAGAAGAGGAACTGGTATTTTTGGCTCTGGAAATAGTCGATATTCTGTACCCGGCCGCAAAGGAACTCCGAGAAAGGAATGCCCCAGAGATCCTTTCCGTTTTCGTCGCGCAGGCAAATGGACTTGTGTGAATTCTGGTACAGATAATTGGTCTTGCCGGTGAGACTGTTGGTAACCGGGAAGGGACCGGAAGGGACCACCACGGTGGTATCCCGTTCACGCACCTGCACCTTGTTGCTCTTGAGGTCCCGGGTGACCAGTTGGATGCGGAAGAGAGGATTGGAGCCGGAAAGATCCAGCGATACGACGGCGGGAGCGAAACCCGTCCCTTTCACCAGGTTTTCCAGCGGAACGGCCAGACGCTTGTCAAAGACGCGGGCCGCGATGGATGGTTCGTCCGTAAAGGAGGCATAGACCACGAAACCGCCGGGAATTTCCAGGGAGGCGTCCGCCAGCCGGTCTTTCAGGGAATAGTCCTGGCGGGCTGTCAGGAGCCGGACGGATGCTTCATCCCCGAAAACGCCCCATTTTCCCACGGAAGCGCAAACGCTGTCCTTGACCTCGAAGCCGGGCCCCAGGACAGTGGCCAGAAAACCGCGGTACTTGTTGGGACTCCCCGTCCCAAACTTGCAGTCTTTCCCGCAACGGACAAGCACCGCTTCGCGCAGAACACCCTTCCCATCCCGGAAGGAGGCATAGACGGCCTCTTTCGGCTGCAGGGAGGTGAACCAGGCCTCCGGATTCGGCTGCTTGCCTGAAGACTCCTTGAGCGCATTGTTGTACTGGACGAGCCTGCCCCTGCCGTCCTCCTCTTTGCGGCGGGCGGCGAAGAATTTTTCCACGTCCGCGATGGGCTCGGAGATGGCGACAGCGGTATAATATGGGAGCACTTCCGGGAATTCCGGACGCTGCGCGGGGGTTTCGTTGAAATCCGAGAGGAAGCTTGCGGCCTGCTCCCCGGGAAGGGATTCTCCCACGAAGAGAAGCTGTCCCTTTTCCAGCGACTGGATTTTCCACACGCTCCAGGGCGTAAGGTTCTTCAGGAAGGACGTGTATCGTTGAGCGGCCTTTCCTGCATAGGCCTGCACCAGTTTCTGGGCCTGGGAGTGGGAAAACAGCAGGGCGGCAGGAGCCTCAACGCGGCTGATCAGCGCCACCATCTGCTGCGTATCCAGGATGGAATGACCTTCCCGCAGGGCACGGGCGCCCGCATTCAAGAAGGTTTCGCTGCGGGAAGCCAGGACAAAACCGCCTTCCCGCAGGATTTTGAGCCCGGCCTTTGCGGCTGAGGGCGCGAGGAGGGAATCCGACACCTGCGTTTGCGCGGCTACCAGGGGCACTAACTGCCCGGCGTTATGCAGGGATACGGCGATGCGGCTGTGTCCCAGCGCCTCCAGAAACCGCATGAAAGCGGGATTGCCGGGAGCAAAGATGCCTTCAAGGATTCCGGTGGGATCTGCCAGCACAGCCGACGCCTTGGCCGATCCGTCAAAAACGGCCACTGCGGCCGCGTCCGAAGGAATGGCCGCGAGAATGTTCCAGGCGCTGTCCGGCCCCACTTCCGCGGGCGACTTCCCATCCCCGGGATGGTAAAGCCGCAACACCGCAAAGATGATTCCGGCCAGCAGGAGCGCCAGGACCGCGACGGCTATGATGGTTGACCTTTTCCCCATATCCTGCAAAGATAGGGATTATTTATTTTTACTCAAAGAGTAACATTTCCCGCGGAGGTACCAGGAGAGATCCCCGATTTCCATCGGAGCCATTTCCGCCGGAAGGATGGGCTGTCCGATACGCACCTCTACCGTGCGGCCACGCTTGTTGAACATTTCGTGGACAAGCCGGACCGTGCGCAGACGCGGGTGGATGAGGCCCAGGAGATGGAAAGTACGGGAATTGGTCCCGTCGAACCAGATGGGGATCACCGGAAGGCCGGTGCGTTTGATAAGTTTGACGATGTTTGGCGCCCAGGGCTTATCCTGAATGGTCCATCGGCCACCTTCTTTGCGGTTCTTCTTCTTTTGCCAGGTGGCCACTTCCCCGGCAGGGAAGAAGCCGATGGCGCCGCCGCCCGCAATATGGTTCAGGGCCATGCGGATGCCGTTGATGCTACGGGCATCGGCCTTGCCGCCCGAAAGATTGTCCACCGGCAGGAAACCGTCCCTGAGGCCCGGGATGAGGGCCAGGAGGAAGGTGGTGAGAAGTTTATAGTCCGGCCGTCTGGCGCCCACGGCGGCGTTCAGGATGAGGCCGTCGATGCTGCCATAGTGATGGTTGGACACGGTGATGAAACCGCCCTCCGCCGGAATCCGCGCCAGGTCCTCTTCCGGAATGTGGTATTTCACACCCACTTCCTTCAGGATGGTCTCCGCGAATTCGGGGCCTTTCTGGTCCGGATAGCGGGACTGGATATCGTTCACCTTGTCGATATCCAGGATTTTCAGAACCAGCTTCGCCACCCGGAGGCCGAATTTTCCCTTGAGGTGAAGAGCCTTCTGCATCTCGCTGGCGGGCAGGACCTCCAGCTTCTTTTCTTCTTCCATATACTTGTATCTTTTAGGATACAAATATACATATTTTTGGTCAGTTTTCCCGTACGGACTGGAAGAGGTACAGCAGGGGGAAGATTTCCAGTCGGCCTATCAGCATTTCCGTCAAACCGGTGCACTTGAGAACAGCCGGAAGATCGGCGAAATTGGCCATGGATCCCACGTCACCGAAGCCCGGGCCCACATTCCCGATACAGGCGATGGATGATGTTACGCCCGTGATGAAATCCTGTCCGAACACAATGTTGATGGCCGCGAAGACAACCATGATAAACAGGTAGCAGAAGATGTAAATAAAGGCGTCGCTTACTTGGTCGTCGGTGCGAACGTGGCCGTCCACACGGACATACCGGACACTGTGGGGACTGAGGGTCTGCACCACCTTCCTGTGAATACCCTTGGCCGCCAGAATGGCCCGGTCTATCTTGATACCGCCGGAAGTGGAGCCGGAGCAGCCGCAGAAAAGGGAACAGAGGATGAGGGTGGCCATGCTGAGCGGCGGCCACAGCGTGGTGTCCTGGGTGGCGAATCCGGTGGTGGTGGAAATGGAAGCCACCTGGAACGAGGCATCCCTTAACGCTGCCAGGGGGGACGTATATCCGCCGGAAAACAGAAGGTCGGCCGTCACGATGAAAATGGCGATGACAACCAGCGAGAGGAAGACTTTGACAGTTTCCGATTTCCAGAGAGCGCGCGGTTTCCCGCCGAGCATGGACAGGAACAGAAGGCCGAAATTGATACCGGCGGCAAGCATTGTGACGGTGAGGACCATTTCCGCGGCCGGATTGGCGTAAAAGGCGATGCTGGTGTTCTTGGTGCAGAATCCGCAGGTGCTGCAGGCCGACATGGCGTTGGTGACGGCATCGAACCAGCCCAGTCCGGTCAGTCTCAGGCAGCAGCTGGAGGCAAGCGTCAGGACAACGTAGGTGATGAGCATCCGGTTGGCGAAGCTGTCTGTTTTCTCCCCCTGGAACGAGTCGCGGGCCACGGTGGAAATCTCCGCCCCGGAAAGGGTGGATTTATTGCCCCGGACAGAAAGCATCGAGAACAGGGTGACAATGCCGATACCGCCCACCCAGGCCGTGGAGATCCGCCAGAACTGAAGGCCCGGGGGCAGTCCCTCTATATTGTTGAGGATGGAAGCGCCGGTGGTGGTGAATCCGGAAACGCTCTCAAAAAATGCGTTGACGAGCGTAAACTCCCCGCCGTAAAACACATAGGGAAGCATGCCGAACAGGCCGGCCAGAATCCAGGCGCCCACTACGATGCTGTTCCCTTCCCGAAAGTTCAGTTTGTGGTCTCCCTTCCTCACGAAGAAAAGGGGGAAAAAGCCCACAAGGCCCGTCAGGATGGCCGAATAGAGAAGCGGAAGCCGGCTCTCGTCCCCGGGCGTATAGAAGGCTATGCCGCAGGAAACGGTCATCAGCGCCGCCAACAGCAGCAGCGACACGCCGAAATACCAGGTGATTATCTTCCAGTTCATCTCAACTCATTCTGACAGGACAAAGATATATCCTTCTGATGTATTTAGCAATAAAAAATCACTCATTCGGCGATATCCCTTCCGCAACCGCGTCCATAACCGTCGCCATCGACGGCAGCAGCAGCCTAAGCAGGGCCGGCTGAGGTTATAGAGAAGACACCATCTCGAATGTGAGGGTGGCGCCGCGAATGATATCCCGGTATTCGATATAGGGTTTGTCGTAGGGGGCGCCGTCCAGCCGTACGCTTTTGATGTAGCGGTTCACGTCGCTGGTTCCGGGAGCCTCCACAGTGAATTCCTTGCCGTCTCCCACTTCCACTTCCGCCTTTTCAAAAATGGGCGAACCGAACCAGAAACGGGTGCTGGCGGGTTCCACCTGGTAGAAGCCCAGGGCGGAAAGGATGTACCAGGCGCTCATCTGCCCCACATCCTCGTTGCCGGCCAGGCCGTCATAGCCCGTGGTATATTGTTCTGAGAGGATTTTCCGCACTACGTCCGCCGTCTTTTCGGGCGCTCCAGCCATCGTATAGAAATAGGCGATGTGATGGCTGGGTTCGTTGCCGTGGACATACTGGCCGATGAGTCCCGTCATATCCGGCACAGCTTCTTCCGGCAATTCCTCCGGTGCGGAGAAAAGGCCGTCCAGGTGCTCCAGCAAGGCTTCCCTTCCGCCGAAGCAGTCCATGAGACCCGGCAGGTCCTGCGGCACCAGCCAGGTGTACTGCCAGGCATTCCCCTCGCAGTAGTCGTTCACCCCGTGAATGGGATAGAAGGGGTTGAAGGGCGTACGCCAGCTGCCGTCCGTAGCACGTCCGCGGACAAAACCGGTCTGGGCATCGAAATAATGCCGCCAGCTGTGGCTCCGCTCCGTGAAGAAGGCGGCATCGTCGGCATAGCCCAAAACCTCGGCGGCGTGGGCTACGGCAGCATCGGCAATGGCATATTCCATATCGTTGGCACAGGCTTCCCGGTACAGGTCGCAGGGGATGAAGCCGTATTCCTTCCGGATGCCCTGTCCCCGCTCGTCCAGCATCACCGAGGCCTTGCAGGCGGCATAGGCCCGCTCATAATCGATGCCGGGAA
>JAFZKT010000064.1 GCA_017553545.1 Bacteroidales bacterium
CCACAATTGGGACATCTTTGACGCCTCCTTATTTTCACCATATCACAACCTTATTGAAACGCGTTTCAATAAGGTATAGATAAATGAAAATAAATCAAATACTTATAGGGTGTTTCACCAACCGAAAATGTCAATTATACCTTATCTTCGCCAATCTGGGGTGATTAAGCCTTTAGGCGCAAAAAGAGCAGCGGGTCTCGCTGCTCTTTTTGTGCCTCGGGCGGGAATCGAACCCGCACGGCCGTTTCGGGCCAAGGGATTTTCTTACCACTATGGCTTTCGCCACCATTTCTGTTTGTGGTCCGGACTATTCCTTCACCGTGGGTTTCCCTTTAGGTGTGCCGTGTCTAGTCTCTGCACCTTCCTCCTTCCGGAGGCTTGGCTCAAGATTGCCTTCAGCATGGCCTGTTAAGGTTTCCTTGAATTTACGGCATTCTACATCTCTCTTTTCAGAGAGTGCACTCAATTGTGCTCTTCCTCTATAATTATTTGTAAGAGCGTGGCAATTGGGGCAGAGGAGTTTCAGGTTTTCTATCCTGTTGTCTGTATTATTGCCATTAATGTGATGAATTTCAAGCGGGATTGGTCTCCCTTGCCATTCAGATAGTTGGCATTCTTCACAAAAGTTAATACCAGTGGCTCTCCTATAACGCTCCCTCAATCTCCAGGAACAGCGATAGTTTGAGTCTTTAACAAAGATCTCCTTATCGTCAATGCTTTTCTTCGGCTTAAAGCCAAGTCCAACATTCCATCCCTGGCCAGTAAAATGGGAAGTGTCTAACCCATAGTCTTTAATCAGATGATGGATGGTCTTATAGTTGCCGCCAACGGGTCGTAAGTTCAATTGTCGAAGTACTCCGGCTATTGATTTACTCTTTGCTACAGCTACAATGACGTCTTCTTTTGTATATTGAACTTTCATGGTAGAGGCAAAGATAATACTTACTATCGTCTCTTACAAGTAATTATTTCAAAGAACTCGTCTAAGTCCCTCGTGTCTACCATTCCACCACCAAGGCAAAATGTGGGACTGCAAAGGTACGCAAAAAAATTTATTTGTTGGCGCGTGGAGCTAACTATTTGATAATTAGATACAAGTGTGAAATCGATGGGGCGGAATTGCGCTATCGATTTTGTGTAAGTTGCTCATTTACAATGACATATAACCACGCCAAAAGGCCGGGTCCACCTAAAAATATTTCTTTTCGTCCCTATACAGGGCCAGGAAGATGAAAATCAGGATGGTAAAAGACCACAGGGACGATCCGCCATAGGAAAGCAGCGGCAGGGGAATGCCGATGACCGGCATCAGTCCCACGGTCATCCCCACGTTGATGAACAGGTGCATAAAGATGCAAGAGGCCACGCAATAGCCATAGATGCGCGTAAAGTGCCCGCGACACCGTTCGGCGTCAAGGATGAGGCGGGCGATGATGAACACGTAGAGCGCAATGACCAGCAGGCAGCCCAGGAACCCCCATTCTTCGCCCACGGTGCAGAAGATAAAGTCCGTGGACTGTTCCGGGACAAAACCGTAGGTGGTCTGCGTCCCCTGAAGGAAGCCCTTTCCGGAAAAACCGCCGGAGCCGATGGCAATCTTGGACTGGTTCACATTGTATCCGGCGCCGGCAAGATCTTCCTTCATGCCCAGCAGCACTTCGATTCGCTTGCGCTGATGCTCCTGCAGCACTCTGTGAAAGATGTAATCCGTAGAGAACACCAGTATCAAGCCTACCACAAAGGCGCCCACGGTAATCCCCAGGAGGCGGTCTTTTTTCCACCAGGCCCGCCACAGAAGGAACGGGACGGCGATCCCCACCAATGTCAGCAGCACCCAGAGGGGCCGCAACTTCAGTAAGAAACGCCAGGTGGTCTCCATCTTTATCCAGTCATACGCGACCGGCAGAAGTGCCAGCAGCAGGACCACGCCGGCTCCTATCCACAGCCGCTTCCAAAAATCGCGCGGATGCATATAGGCGTCGCATCCCACCAGTACGGCCAGCAGGATGATCAGCGACCAGTATGTCCCCAGCGTGAGGGTGGAGATGAACAGCACGATCACCAGTCCAATCAGCCCTATCCACCAGCCGGAAAGCCCCTCCCGGTACAGCACGAAGATAAAGCCGGTATATACCAGGGCGCTTCCCGTTTCACTCTCCCCGATGATGATCAGCATGGGCAGGCCTATCACCAGGCAGGCCAGAAGAAAATCCCGTCGGCGTGTCATCTTGAAGCCTTGCTGGCTCAGCAGGAATGACAGCAGCAGCGAAGTGGATATCTTGGAAATCTCTGCCGGCTGAAATCTCACGGCGCCCAGACTGAACCACGAGTGCGATCCCTTGATGTCCGACGAAACGAAGATCACCAGCACAAGCAGCAACGCCACAAATGCATACAAGGGGATGCAGATGCCTTCCCACAGCCGTGCCGGAAGCAGGAACAGAATCACTCCCGCCAGCCCCAGGGCCGTAAGAATCCACACGAACTGCTTCCCCGCCCGGGCGCTGAAGTCAAATATGGAAACCCCGTCTCCGGAATTGGTGGCGGCATAGATATTCACCCAGCCGATGACAATCAGCAGAAGATAGGCTATCATCAGCTTCCAGTCCAGGGACTGTCTCTTATATGCTCCTCCAGGGTTAATCACGTTTCACGCGGTATAAGAGGTTGGACTGTTTCATGGACCGTTCCAGGTCTTTCCGTGACACCGTGCCGGTGAGATATTTCTCTACCATCAGGGAGGCGATGGGGGCCGCATAGGCCGCGCCAAAGCCGCCGTTTTCCACATAGGCGGCGATGGCAATCTTCGGATTGTCCTTGGGCGCGAAGCAGATGAATACGGAATTGTCGGCCCCGCGCGGGTTCTGCGCCGTTCCGGTTTTTCCGCAGATTTCCAGCCCGTCCACGCGCGCCACATGCGCCGTCCCGCCCATTCCGGCCGGGGCATTTACGGCTTTCCACATGCCCGGAATCACCTTTGGGAATTGCGTTGTATCCACCAGTGTATAATGACGTTCGGAAAAACGGGGATCCTGCGGGACACCCTCCGTTTCCTTGATGATGTGCGGGATGTAGTAATACCCGCGGTTGGCGACGGTGGCGCAGAAGTTGGCCAGATGCATCGGGGTGGCCAGAATCTCTCCCTGGCCGATGGAAAGGGAAATGACCGTGGTGGAGTTCCATCGGCGGTATTTACTGTTGTAGGTGGCGGACGAAGGGATGCTGCCGCTGAGTTCCGCGGGAAAGTCACTCCCGAGTTTCTTGCCGAAGCCGAAACTCATCACCATCTCCCGCCAATAGTCCAGGGCTTCGGCCACCGAGCTGAACTTCTTCTGGTCCAGGATGCTCTTGAACACATAGCAGTAATAGGCGTTGCAGCTCATCATGATGCTCTCGTCCATGTTGATGGACGTTTTATGGCTGTGGCAGCCCAGTTTGCGTCCCTCTCCGTAGGAATAGCCCTTGTAGCAGGAATAAACGGTTTCGGGGCGCAGGACGCCCTCCTGCAGGCCGATGAGCCCGTTCACCAGCTTGAACACGGACCCGGGCGGGTAGGAAGCCTGCACCGCGCGGTTGTACATGGGTTTATAGGGATTGGCGGAAATCTCTTTCCAGTATTTGCCTATATCGGCCAGTTTGTCCACATCGATGCCGGGGGAGGAGACCAGCGCCAGGATCTCTCCGGTGGAAGGCTCGATGGCGACCACGCTGCCCACTTTGTTCCGCATCAGCTGCTGCCCGTATTGTTGGAGGGGTGCGTCGATGGTGGTGACGATGTCACGCCCCGGCACGGCTTCCTTGTCTTCTGCGCCGTCCTTGTAGGAACCCTCTCTCTGGTTACGGGAGTTCCGCAGATAGATGTGATAGCCTTTTTCCCCGCGGAGATCTTTTTCCCGGGCCGCTTCGATACCGGTCATTCCGGCATAGTCGCCAGCCGTATATTCCCCATTGTGCCGCCGGATGTAGTCCGGGCTCACCTCCGACACATAGCCCAGCAGGTTTCCGCCGGCGTTCACGGGGTATTCGCGGATGCTGCGCACCTGTCCCCGGAAGCCGGGGAAATTGTACTTTACCTCGTCCAGCCGCATATAGACTTCGGCCGGGACGGCGCGAAGCAGCGTCACTTCCTGCGTGCCGCCGACCGGTCCCTTCCGCCGGAATTCGTCCAGTTTCTCCCGGATGAAATCCGGTTCCTGCTGCAGGATGGCGGCCACGGCGGCGATGGCGGCAGTGTCGGACGCCTGCACCATTTTGGGGTCCACCATGATGTCGTAGGCCACTTTGTTGCCCACCAGAATCTGGCGGTTCCGGTCATAGATGACTCCGCGGGTGGGATAGATGGTCTCTTTGATGGTGACATTCTTGCTGGCGTTCTCCTTGTAGCTGTTGTCCAGAAGCTGCAGCGAAATCAATTTGCCCAGAAGCAGCAGTGTGGCTACTCCCAGGCCGATGAGCAGGCGGATATGACGTCCGTCCGTATTCATCTGCGGGAATCCGGAGCCAGGAGTTCAATGGCCAGCAAAGAGAGCAGCATGCTGCCGGAAAGCGAGCCGATGAAGCGCAGGAGGTTGAACCCGAAGGGCCTGGTGCCGGCGGAATCCACCCAGATGTAGAGGATGAAGAATACGGCTTCTGCGATGAGGGCGGCGAGCGCCACCTTTCCAAGGCCGTTGCGGCGCGCCGAGAAGTCTTCCTTACGGGCAAACAGTTCCGTTCCGAAAATGAGCCGG
Source organism: Bacteroidales bacterium (assembly GCA_017553545.1). Taxonomy (GTDB): domain Bacteria; phylum Bacteroidota; class Bacteroidia; order Bacteroidales; family UBA932; genus Cryptobacteroides. The sequence continues at coordinate 4,731 of JAFZKT010000064.1, forward strand.
ATGACCCAGTTGCGCATAAAGCCCACAGGGACCAGCGCCAGGGTGTTCAGGCCCAGGACGCCTTCGCTGATCAGATCCAGGGTGATACCCGTGGCGAAAGCGATGAGCATGGCGCCGATCGTCCCCACCCGGATGGGAATGCAGAGCACCATGACGGGCAGGATGCACAGCGTGAAATAGGGACTCAGGCGGAAGAAGTGCGAGAGAACGAGCTGTGCCACCACAAGCAGCAGGTATGTTATCCAGAAAGTGGGATTTCTCATGGTGACGTCAGCTTCTGAATCTCGTCAATGGAATTGTTGTGCACCACCGTCACGTAGCGGATGTCGGAAAAGCTCTGGAAGAGGGTTACTCCCAGCTCATTGGTGGCGCCGTTTACCACGCGGGCCTTTCCCGTCAGGGTTCCCAGCGGAATGTCCGGCGGAAAGACCAGCGAGTGCCCGCTGGTGTATACGGTATCTCCTTTTTCGTATTTGAACTGCAGGGGAATACCCGTAAGGACGGCACCCTGCTCCGAGGATCCGTCCCACACCAGCAGTCCGCCGCCGCCTTCCCGGCCCAGGCGCGCGCTCACGGAGACGTCGTTGTTCTGGAAGGAGAAAGCGAAAGCGAAATGGTCGCTCACGGCATCCACGATGCCGGCGACGCCATTGCGGGTGATGATACCGGAATTCACCTGAACGCCGTCCTCAAGGCCTTTGTTCAGGACAAGGTAGTTGTGTTGCCCGTTTTGGGATATCTGCACCACCTCGGCGGAAAGGACGCTGAATCCCTTGATCTTCGACGGGGTTTCCAGTTTGGCCTCCCGCAGGGCTTCGCGGGCTTCCAGGAGTTCCGCATGAAGGTTGAAGTTTTCCTGTGCAAGGGCCTCGTTTTCACTGCGGAGCGAAAAGTAATTGCCGATGGAGGAAGTGCCGCTCCAAATCCTCCCCATCGTGGCGTGTGCGGCCCTGGCCGCCCAAAAGCGCTGGAGCGGCGCATTATGGCGCACCATACTGAAAGCGGCCATTTCCAGTACAATGAAAATGACCACGTTCACAAGGGTGGTTAGCCACGAAGTGCCGCGCCTGCCCATGGTTTAGCGCATGAGGAAGGAGTAATTCTCCGTGTTCTTGAGGGCGATGCAGGTGCCGCGGGCCACGGCGCGAAGCGGATCTTCGGCCACGTGGAAGGGGATGTTGATCTTTTCCGCCAGACGCTTGTCCAGGCCGCGCAGCAGGGAACCGCCGCCGCTGAGGAAGATGCCGTTTTCCACGATATCCGAGTAGAGTTCCGGAGGGGTCTGCTCCAGGGTGCTCTGGATGGCCGCCTCCAGCCTGGCGATGGATTTGTCCAGGCAGTGGGCGATTTCCTGATAGGGGATGAGGGCTTCCACCGGGTGGCCGGTCATCAGGTTGGGGCCGCGCACCAGGAAAGGTTCCGGCTCCACGTCCAACTGGGGGATGACGGCGCCCACGGCGATCTTGATTCTTTCGGCCGTGCTTTCACCCACCTTGATGACGTGCTGCTGGCGCAGGTAGTTTTGAATGTCGGCCGTGAAAACGTCACCGGCGACGCGGATGGACTCCTGCTGGACGATGCCGCCCAGGGAGATGACGGCGATTTCCGTGGTGCCGCCGCCGATATCCACCACCATGTTGCCCTTGGGGGCTTCCACGTCCAGGCCGATGCCCAGCGCCGCAGCCATGGGCTCATAGATGAGGAACACGTCCCGGCCGCCGGCGTGCTCCGAGGAGTCGCGAACGGCACGGATCTCCACTTCCGTTGAACCGGAGGGGATGCCCACCACCAGTTTGAGGTTGGAGGCGAAGATGCTGCGGTGACGGGAGTTCACCTGCTTGATGAAGCCGCGGATCATCATCTCTGCGGCGTTGAAGTCTGCGATTACACCGTCCCGGAGCGGACGGATGGTCTTGATGCCGGGATTGGTTTTTTCGTGCATCAGTTTGGCTTTGTTGCCCAGGGCGATGCATTTCCCCGTCTGGTTGTCGATGGCTACGATGGAGGGTTCGTCCAGCACAATCTCATCATTCTGGAAGATGATGGTGTTGGCCGTTCCCAGGTCCATTGCCAATTCTTGATTGAGAAATCTGAAAGCCATATTTCTGCGTAGAAGTCTTTATGAATCGTATAAGCCCTCAAAATTACGAAAAAAATCTTACATTTGCGAAAAGAATCTGTTCCGGATGGAAAGAAAAAAATATGTCATCGTAACGGCCGGCGGGATTGGCTCCCGGATGGGGTCTTCCGTACCCAAACAATTCCTGGAATTGGGGGGTAAACCCATCCTTCGGCTCACCATCGAACGCTTTCTGGAGGCCGTCCCCGATGTCCATATCCTCACAGTCCTTCCGCAGGAACACGTGAACTATTGGCGCTCCTATTGCCTGAAGGCCGGCTTTGTCTGCCCGCAGCGGCTGGTGGTGGGGGGCTTCACCCGTTTCCATTCCGTTAAAAACGCTTTGGGATATGTTCCGGACGGCGCCCTGGCAGCCGTGCACGACGCTGTGCGTCCGCTTGTTTCCGCCGGCCTCATCCGCACGCTCTTCGAGGCGGCGGGATCGGCCCCGGCCGTCATCCCCGTAATGCCGGTGACGGATACGCTGAAAGTGCTGGAAAAGGACTCCGAGGGCATCCTGCGTGCAAGCGGCGAAGCCATTGACCGCAGCCGCATCTGGTCTGCCCAAACCCCGCAGGTCTTTCACAGTGAACTCCTGAAGGCCGCCTACAGTGAAGAGGGTTATGACACCCTCTTTACGGACGACGCTTCCGTAGCCGAACGCCACGGCATCCCCCTCACCTTCCTTCCCGGTGAGCGGAACAACCTCAAAATTACAACGCAGGAGGATTTAGACCTGGCCCTCTCCATTCTCTCCAACGTTCAATCGAAGTGACAAGCCGCTCTGCAGAGCGGCAGGCCGGAGGCCTCGGAGGTAATTAGGGGGCAGAGCCCCCTCAGAGAGAGGAGCACGAGAGAAGGGAGGGACGCTAGTCCCGACCGGTATAGCTCGTGCTCTTAAAGTCCTTGACCCAGACTTGGCGCTCGATGGGCTCGTCCAGGGAGATCATCGTGTCCGTGGACTGGATGTAGGGGAGCTTCTGGATGGTGTTCAGAAGAACTTCCATCAGATGGTCGTTGTCCAGGCAGTAGAGTTTGGCCAGAATGGCGTACTTGCCCGTGACGAAGTGACATTCCACTATTTCGGGAATCTTCTTCAGGTTGGCAATCACCTCCGGATATTTGGTGCTTTCCGACAGGGTGATGCTTACGAATGCGCATACGTTCAGTCCCAGGGCCTGCGGTTTCACCTGCAGGCGCGACCCGGTGATGACTCCGCCGGCTTCCAGCCTTTTGTAGCGCTGGTGGATGGCCGCTCCGGAAACGCCGCATTCACGGGCGATTTCCAAAAAGGGCATACGGGCATTCTTGACAAGGAAAGAGAGGATCTTCTGATCCACTTCGTCGATGTGATAACTGGACATAATACGCTACTTACATTTTATAACTAACCGCTGCAAAGTTACAAAAAAATTTTATTTTCTCCGTCTTCCGGTAAATTTTTTTGTAGGCTCGCTTGCCGCGATAATTGCTTGACAGTCAGCTTCTGTAAGGAGAGATGCGTCTTTTCCGCGCGGAATCTTGAAATTGGAAGACCCCTGCTTGATATAAGGGCCGAAACGGCCTCTCATTACTTTTATGTCACCCCAGTCGTGGATGTATTCGGGAGCCTGTTTTTCGGCCTCTGATGCACTCACAAGGCTTTTACACTCCTCCAGGGAGATGGTGAGCGGGTCTGCCGAACGGGGCAGTTTTACGTTTTTGCTTCCGTATTTTAAGTACGGGCCGAATTTTCCCCGCAGCGCGACCACGTCCACCCCGTCAATCTGCCCGATGGTACGGGGCAGCTCCAACAGTTTCAGGGCCTGTTCCAGGGTAATGCTTTCAATCAGCTGGCCCTTTGCAAGCGAGGCGCTCTGACGACGCTCGCCGGTGCCTTTCTGCACATACGGGCCGAATTTTCCAAAGGCGGCGATCACGGGATCGCCGTCCGGGGCGATACCGATTTCCCGCATGACCTTTCCCGTGTAGCTCCGCTCCTGCATCACCTCGTCCACATGACGGTGGAATGGATTGTAGAAGGACTCGATGATGCGGGTCCAGGCCTTCTTGCCCAGGGCAACCTGGTCGAAATCGGCCTCAACGCGTGCGGTAAAGTCATAATCCAGGATATCGGCGAAATTGTCCACCAGGAAGCCGGCTACGATGAGGCCGATTTCCTGCGGCAGGAGTTTGCCTTTTTCGGCCCCTACCGTTTCCGTTTTCCGGGAGGCTTTCACCGAAGTGCCCTTCAGCGTGAGGTTGGTTACCGGCAAACGCTGCCCGTCTTTGTCGCCCTTCACCACATAGCCGCGCCCGGTAGTGAGCGTGCCGATGATGGACTGATAGGTGGACGGACGGCCGATTTCCAGCTCCTCCAGCTTTTTCACCAGGGTGGCTTCGGAGTAGCGGGGCGGGGCCGCCGTATATTTGCACTGCGCGCTTATTTCGAGCGCGAGCAGGTGGTCGCCCTTCGAGAGCCGGGGAAGCAGCACGTCTTCCGTCTCGGGGGCCTCGTCTTCGTCGCGGCTCTCCAGATACATCTTCATAAAGCCGTCGAAGAGCAGTTCGGAGGCTTGGATGCCGTATAGTTCGGGCCGTTTGTCGGAGGCCACTTTCAGGGAAGTTCCCATCAGGCGGCTGTCCGCCATCTGGCTGGCGACGGTCCGCTTCCAGATGAGTTCGTAGAGTTTCTTCTCCTGCGGAGAGCCTTCGATTTCTACATTATTTATAAAGGTAGGGCGGATGGCTTCGTGGGCTTCCTGTGCGCCCTTGGATTTGGTCTTGTATTGCCGACAGTGGTAATACGTCTCCCCGAAGTTGTCCAGGATGAACTTTTTGGCCGTTCCCAGCGCCAGCGAAGACAGGCTGGTGGAGTCCGTGCGCATATAGGTGATGAGACCCCTTTCGTAGAGTGTCTGGGCAACGCGCATGGTGGTGGCGATGGGGAAACGGAGTTTGCGGGAAGCCTCCTGCTGGAGGGTGGAGGTGGTGAAAGGCGCCGCGGGGGTGCGGGTGCTTTCCTTCCGCTCCACGGAAATGATGGTATATTTGGCGCCGATGCTGGCTTCCAGGAACTCCCGGGCCTTCTCCTCCGTGGGGAAATGGGCGTCCAGCAGGGCTTTCACCGGAACCGTGCTCCCTTCCGGCGTAAAGACGGCTTCCACGCGGTAATAGGGCTCCGGCGTGAAGGCCATAATTTCCTTTTCCCTGTCTACAATCAGGCGCAGCGCCACGCTCTGCACGCGACCGGCGCTGAGCTTGGGCTGGATTTTACGCCAGAGGATGGGGGACAGTTCGAAGCCCACCAGGCGGTCCAGTACGCGCCGGGCCTGCTGGGCGTTCACCAGGTTCATGTCGATGTCCCTGGGATGGGCCAGGGCATCCATGAAGGCGGTTTGGGTGATTTCCTGGTAGGAGATTCGGCGGGTTTTGTCGGCGGGAAGCCCCAGGATTTCGCGCAGATGCCAGGCGATGGCTTCTCCCTCGCGGTCTTCATCGGAGGCCAGCCAGACGGTCTGGGCCTCGGCGGCCATCTTCTTTAATTCGGCCACAACCCTCTTTTTTTCGGCGGGTACCACATAGTTGGGACGGAAGCCGTTTGCGACATCCACGCTCAGGCTGTGCTCCTCCAGGTCGCGGATATGTCCGACGGACGCTTTTACCGTCCACGCTCCCTTATCCAGGTATTTTTGAATGGTTTCCGCCTTGTGGGGGGACTCCACGATCACTAAATTTTTACCGCTCATATCCTCCAAATTTTCTGCAAAGTAAGACATAAAACGGGGATAAATCCAAATTTTCTGATTACTTTTGTAAGTTGAATTTTGGCAAGACCTAAGGTCTTGTAAAAACACCGCTTTTGCAAACGATGGACGCCTATCAGAAAAAAGTCATCCTGTGGTTCTGGATTCTGCTGTCAATCCCCATTCTGGCGCTGATTGCCCTCCCGCTTTCGGTCCTGGCATTTGCCGATATTCCTTCGCTGGAACAGTTGGAGCGACCAGAAACGAAACTCGCTACGCTGGTTATCGCGGAAGACGGAGAAATCCTCACCACCTACCATGAAGAAAACCGTACGTTCGTGGGCCTGGATGAAATGGCGCCTTCGCTGATCCAGGCCACCATAGCCACGGAAGACAAGCGTTTCTATGAGCATTCCGGCGTGGACTTCACCTCGCTGGGCCGCGTGCTCTTCAAGACGTTCCTGTCCCATGATTCTTCACAGGGGGGCGGTTCCACCATCACCCAGCAGCTGGCAAAAACCCTTTATCCCCGCAAGGAAAAGCCCAGTAAACCGGAAATGGTCTGGATTAAACTCAAGGAGTGGATTACGGCCGTAAAGCTGGAGAGGAACTATACCAAGGAAGAGATTGTGGTCATGTATCTGAACGCCATCTTCTTCGGCTCCAATTCCTATGGCATTGCCAGCGCCTCCAACCAGTTCTTCGGCAAGAATCCCTCGGAGCTGCGTCCGGAAGAGAGTGCCGTGCTGGTGGGCATGGTGAACAAGCCCACGCGGTACAACCCCGTCATCAACCCGGAGAATGCGCTGAGCCGCCGCAATCTGGTGCTGTCCAGGATGTGCGAAATGGATTACATTACCAAGGCCGAATGCGACTCGCTGCAGAAGCTGCCCATCGTGCTGCACCAGCGGCAGGGAGACCGGACCACCGGCGTGGGCCCTTATTTCCGCGACATGCTGCGCAGTACAATGAGCGCGGAAAAACCCAACCGCCGCTCCTATTCCAAGGAAGAAGACTTCCGTGCGGACTCCCTCCTCTGGGCCGACGACCCCGTTTACGGCTGGCTGAACAAGAACTTCAAGAGCGACGGCACGCCGTATGACCTGGACCGTGACGGCCTGCGCATCTACACCACCATCAACTACAAGATGCAACGCTATGCGGAAGAAGCCGTCCGGGAACACCTGAGCCAGGATCTGCAACCCTCCTTCGACAAGGAACTCAGCCGCCGCCGCAATCCGCCGTTCTCCACGGCCACGCCCGCCAAAGACATCAATACCGTCATGCAGCAGGCCCGCAGGTGGAGCGACCGGACAAAGATGATGAAGGCCTCCGGCCATACGGACGCGCAGATCGAGGCATCCTTCGATGTCCCCGTGAAAATGCGCGTTTTCACCTGGGAGAGCCCCGGCTACAAAGATACGCTGCTCACCCCCAATGATTCCATCCGCTATTACAAGTCTTTCCTGCGGGCCGCATTCATGGCCATCGAGCCCAATACCGGCCACGTCCGGGCTTATGTAGGCGGGCCGGATTACCGTTACTTCAAGTATGACAACGTACGGCAGGGTAAACGTCAGGTGGGCTCCACCATCAAACCCTTCCTGTACACCCAGGCCATGGAAAGCGGGATGTCTCCCTGTGACCCCGTGGTGAATGCGCCGGTGGTGATCACCATCGACAACCGCGGGAAAACCTGGTCTCCTACGGATCCTCACGCGGACGGCGAGATGAAGAATCTGGCCTGGGGGCTGGCGCAGAGCTCCAATTCCATATCGGCCTACCTGATGCAGCGGCTGGGTGCGCCGGCCATGGTTTCCATGATGCGGAAGATGGGTATCTCCGGGTTCATAGACCCCGTGGTCTCCCTCTGTGTGGGATCGGCGGAAATATCCGTCTTCGATATGGTCACCGCCTATAACACGTTCCCTTCCGGCGGTTATTATACCTCACCTGTCTTCGTTACCCGTATTGAGGATAGCGAAGGCAATGTCCTGGGCGAATTCTCCGGCCGGAAACGGGAGGCCGTTTCCCGCAGGGCCACCGGAGCCATGATTTCCATGATGCGCGGCGTGGTGGACGGCGGTACGGGCTCCCGCCTGCGCGGCCGCTATGGCCTGAAGGGGGCCATCGCAGGCAAGACCGGAACCACCAACGACAACTCCGACGGCTGGTTCATCGGCTATACCCCCACCATCACCGCCGGTGTCTGGGTGGGCGGCGAAGACCGTTATGTCCACTTCTCCAGCACCGCCCTGGGACAAGGGGCGAACATGGCACTGCCCATCTGGGGTCGCTGGATGCAGAAAGTCCTGAAAGACGGAACCCTGGGCATCTCGGAGGCCGACGTTTTCCCGGAATATGCGCAGGGCGGCTATTGCGCCAGCCGGGGAGATGAACTGGACCTGGAGCAAATCGATCTGGAGAACATAGAATTTTAATAAGATGTCAAAGTATCAGTCCGTCGCCGTAATCTATGGCAGCGATTCCTCCGAATGGGAGGTGTCTTGCCGCAGCGGAGAGTTCACCGCTTCCCGCATCGATGAATTCCGTTACGACGTTTACGAAATCTTCGCCCGTTTCGGGGAGTGGAAACTGGTGGCCATGCGCAAGGCCAATTCCATGCGCCAATCCTTCCCGGAAGGCGCGCAGCCCGTGGTGGACAAGTCAGATTTCTCCGTGATGGTGTTGGGCGAAAAAATCAAGTTCGACTTCGCCTACATCATGCAGCACGGGGCTCCCGGAGAAACCGGCCTGCTCCAGGGTTATCTGGAAATGCTGGGCGTGCCGCATTCCTCCTGCAGCGCTTTCGTCACTACTGTGGCCTTCGATAAATACGCCTGCAAGCGTTATCTGGAGGGTGGCGACCATATCGTGAAGCTGGCCCCGGACGCCTTTATCCGCAAGGGAGAGGATGTGGATGCATTCAGCGTACGGGCCGTGAAGGAACTGGGCCTGCCTCTTTTCGTCAAACCCACCGGCGGCGGTTCCAGCTTCGGCATTTCCAAGGTGGAAAAGGCCGATGACCTCCCGGAAGCCATCCGCATCGCTTTTACGGAGGGTGACACCATCCTGGTGGAGGCGGCCATTCCCTGTGAACACGAACTCACCTGCGCCGCCTACTTCGACGGCAAGGAGGTGCGCACGCTCCCCGTCATCGAGATTATCCCCACTACGGGATGGTTCGACTATGACGCCAAGTACAACGGCCTCAGCCGCGAAGTCTGCCCGGCGGAGATTCCGGACGCGCTCGCCGCGGAGGTACAGGATATCACCCGCAGGATTTACCGTCACCTGGGCTGCAAGGGCCTGGTGCGGATGGACTATATCGCTTCCAAGGACGGTATCTACTTCCTGGAAGTGAACATCATTCCCGGCATGACCAACGCCTCGCTGGTACCCAAGATGGTACGTGCGGCCGGCATCGGCATCACGGACTTCCTCACCACCATCATCGAGAACGCCTGATGCTGCTGGTAGATTTCCTCAAGAAAGGCATCGCCGCCCTGGAGCCGCTCTACCCGACGGCCGAAGCCCGCAGCGTGGTCCTCATGCTGTGCGAGCAAATCATCGGCACCAAGAGCTACACCCATATCGTGGATCCGCAGTACCAGATTGACAAGAAGGGAGAGCAGCCGCTGGCGGAGGCGATGGTGCGCCTGCAGGCCGGCGAACCCATCCAGTACGTGATAGGAAAGACGGAGTTTTGCGGCCGTACGTTCCATGTCACGCGCGACGTTCTCATCCCCCGCCCGGAGACGGAACTGCTGGTGCGGGAGGCTGTGAAACTGGCCGATATGACCCGCCGCATGCGCATCCCTTTCGGCAAGAGCGCGGAACCCGTCCGGGTGCTGGACCTTTGCACCGGGAGCGGGAACATCGCCTGGAGCGTGGCGCTGGCCGTCCCCGGCGTTCACGTTGTGGGTGTGGATATCAGCGAAAAAGCCCTGGAGGTAGCCAGGGGGCAGGATTTCTCCCAGGAGATGAAGGCCAAGGGCGCCCTTGCGCCCACCTTTGTGATGGCCGACATCCTGGATACGGAGCAGGAATTCGGCTTTGGAAACTTTGATCTAATCCTTTCCAATCCTCCCTATATCATGGAGAGTGAAAAGCCGCTGCTCAGACGCAACGTCGTGGATTATGAGCCTGCCGGTGCGCTTTTCGTTTCGGATGAGGATCCGCTGCTGTATTACCGCGCCGTCGCGCGGTGGTCGGAGCGTTTTTTGGCGCCGGAAGGAAAGGGGCTTACGGAGATCAATGAGGTGCTGGGCGCCAAGACCCGGGAGGTCTTTACGCACTCCGGCTTCCCGGAAGCGGACCTCGTAACCGATTTTTACGACAAAAATCGGTTCATCTTTTACACTAGATAGGCCCTACACCTTCGTGTAAGGCCTTTTTTATCACTTATCCGTTTCATTTTTGATGAAACGGATAAGTATGCTGTACTTTGCACCAAGGAACCGGACAAATAAAACCGGAACATTTGTTTATGCAGTACAGAACTCTTTTTTCGGCCGCTTTGGCGGCGTTTTCCGCAAGCCTTTTTCTCGCTTGCAACAAGAACAATTCCTCTCCCGTCCCGGTGCCCGCGGATGCTTCGGGCGTTTCGCTGCAGGAGGTGGCCGCCCTCCTGGCTTCCGTCCCGTTGGAGGCGGACCAGCTGGAGGAGGTGTACGACGCGGCGTGTGAATCGGCCCTGAACGGATACGATGAGGAATACCGGATGAAGGACCTTTTTGCCGCCCCGGGAACGGGCGTGGGGGCTTCCGAGCCCACGAAGGCGGGCACCTATGCCCGTCCGCTGCGCGAACTCCTCCGCGAAGCCCGCATCGCGTCCGTTACCAAGGCCGGGTCGCAGGAGGATCCGGACGTCTGGCTGGATGCCCTGGCCAGCTCCGACGTACAGATCTACTGGCCCTATTCGGACCTCTGGGATGGCTTGTCGCTTCCCGTCGTCACTTATGATCCCGGCGAAGGCGCCACCCGGAACGAGGGATTCGCCCTGCAGGCCGACGGATCCGTAACAAAGGTGATGGTGGACGAAAATACGCCGCAGGAACGCCCCGTCTGGGTAATCAACCGCAATGAAGACGCGCAGTACAAGACCCTGGAACTCCTGCGCCGGGAAGACCCTTCCTGGGGCAGCGGAGGAGACATTCTGGTGAAAGGAGAGGCGGAAGAAGCGGGGAAATCCCTCATCCTGCGCTCTTTCACCGCCCATCGGCAGTTCGACTCCTGGTTCGCGGGCGGCAGCGAATTCTTCATCAAAATCGGCGCCGTGGAGAAGTTCAACGCCACCACCGAAGCGGAAATGCGCCTTTACAACCCCCATGTTACAGACTTCATGCTGGTGGTCCGTCGCAGCCAGATGGGAAGGCGGATTCCCTTCAACGCCGTCATGGTGGGGGACTGGACCAAACAGCTCACCTCGTGCGGGCTGATGGTCATCGAGGACGACGGCGGCACCCGCACCAGCTGGAAGTGCAGCGCCATGGTGAAGATCAACTCCAAAAGCTACGGCTTTGACCTGTCCCTGCCCCTGAACACCCGCGACGACATTGTCTGGCGCGGCTCCCTCACGCGCTCTTTCTTCGAACGGAACAGCGGAAGCGCCGTCCGTCTGGGAGATGCCAGCTTTGTCTTTGAGATGCGATGATACTTTTGTATCTTTGCCCTCTGTGAAAACGCTGGAACTCCTTGCGCCGGCCAGAACGGCGGACATCGGCATCGCAGCCGTGGACTGCGGGGCCGATGCCGTCTATATAGCCGGGCCGTCGTTCGGCGCACGGCAGGCGGCGGGGAACAGCGTGGAGGAAATCGGGCGGCTCTGCACCCATGCCCACCGTTTCGGCGTGCGTGTGTTTGCCACGGTGAACACCATCCTCTACGAAGAAGACTTGCCGGCGGTGGAGGAGCTGGTGCGGCAGTTGGAGGAGGCTGGCGTGGACGCCCTCATCGTCCAGGACCCTGCCGTGACCCGGATGAGTACGCTGCCCCTGCATGCCTCCACCCAGTGCGCCATCCGCACGCCGGAAAAAGCCTGTTTCCTGGAAAGCCTGGGTTATGGACGGCTTGTACTGGAGCGCCAGCTTTCCCTGAATCAGATCAAGGCCATCGCCACGTCCGTGGAGGCGGAAATCGAATGTTTCGTGCACGGCGCCCTCTGCGTCTGCTACAGCGGTCGCTGCTATTTGTCGGAATACCTGACCGGGAGAAGCGCCAACCGCGGCGCCTGCGCCCAGCCCTGCCGCAGCCTCTATGACCTGGAGGACGCTTCCGGCAAGGTACTGGTGAAAAACAAGGCCCTGCTCTCATTAAGGGATTTCAATCTTATGACCCGTCTGGAAGAGTTGGCCGATGCCGGCGTGACCTCCTTTAAAATAGAAGGCCGCCTGAAGGGAGAATCCTATGTGCGGAACGTGGTAAAAGCCTATTCTGAGGCGCTGGATGCCTTGATTGGGCGCTATCCGGACCGCTATTGCCGTGCATCCTTCGGCCGCGTCACTGGCGGTTTCACTCCCTCGCTGGACAAGACCTTCAACCGTGGCTATACGCAGCTCTTCCTGGACGGCACCCGCGGATTGTGGTCGTCGATGGAAGCGCCCAAATCCATGGGCGAATACATAGGCACGGTAGCCCGGCTCACCCCGGACGGACTGGTGCTGAATCCCGCCTCCGAAGAGGTTGTCCTGGCCAACGGGGACGGACTGGCCTTTGTGGCGCCTGACGGAAGCGTGGCCGGTTTCCGGGCCGATGTCTGCACGGGCAACGCCGTCCGTTGCAAGCAGCCGGAAGGCCTCCGGGAGGGTGTGCGGTTGTACCGAAATATCAGCGCCGCCTTCGAAAAGGAATTGGAACGGAACAAGCCCCGGCGGGAACTGTCCGTTCAGCTGATCGTGGAGATGAATGAAGGCCAGCTCAGTGTCACGGCCGTCTGCGAAGACGGGCGGAAGGCGGTGGAGAAGGTGCCGGCGCCCGAAGAACCCGCCCGCGACCCCCTGCGGATGCTGGACACTTTGTCGGCCCAGTTGAACAAGCGCAGCGGCCATTACTCCTTCTTTGTGAAATCCCTGGCCCTGTACGGGGACTTGCCTTTCATGGGAGCGGCCTTCCTCAATGCCATCCGCCGGACGCTTGCGGAAAAACTGGACGCCCAGCCCGTCGTAGCCCGCCCGCTGCGCCGCGGATCGGTGAATCCCACCGTCCCGGTTCCCGAACAGCTTACCTACAAGGCCAATGTAGCCAACAGCGTTTCGGCCCGCATCTATACGGAAAGGGGTGCCCACCGGATAGACCCGGCCTATGAACTGTCCCATTGCCGGGGCGTGGAACTGATGCGCAGCAAATACTGCATCCGTCATGAGCTGGGCCTGTGTCCCAGACAGGGCAAGGCCATAAAAGCGGAACCGCTCTTCCTCCGGAACGGGAAAGAGCGGCTCTGTCTGCATTTCGACTGTGCCGTCTGCGAAATGACGGTAAGTTAGCTTACTTCTTGGGAGCGGCCTTCAGCTGCTCAATCACTTTCTTGATCTGGGCGGCGTCCTTGGCCGAGGGATTCAGGACGAGATATTGCTCGAAATCCTGGATGGCTTCCGCGTTCTTGTTCAGGCTCACATAGGCGTTGCCGCGGAGCTTGAAGGCGTTGGCGTTGGAAGCGTTGTATTCGATGGCCTTTCCGGCGGCTTCCACCGCTGCGGCGAACTTGCCGGCCTTGTTGGAGGCGGCAGCCTTGGTCACATACTGGTTGGACAGCGGACCAGCAGCCTGCTTGTCCAGACCCATTTCATAGGCTTTCTCCAGCGCTGCAATGGCGGCATCCGCTTCCTTCAGCTGGGTCTTTGCCATACCCAGGAACAGATAGGTGTAGCCGGTGGCCTCTTCAATGTCGATGGCCTTCTGGGCATATTCGGCGGCCACGGCAGGATTGGCTTTGAAGTTATCTTTTGCCAGATTGTTGAAGATGGTTCCCTGCAGTTTCTTGCTGCGCTCTGCGGCATCCTGCCCGAACTCCGCGGCGGCGGCATTGGCTACATCCAGGGAAGCGAGGGCTTCGGTATACTGCTTGGCCTTGATCTGGTCGTTGACAATGCTGAAGGACAGGTTCACGATGTTGTCCTGGCACTTGGCTACCTGTACGGGAGCGTCTTCGTCTTCGCAGGCGGCGAAGAGGGCCATGGCTTCACGGAAACCGGCAATCTGGGCATCCTTGTTCTCTGCCTGGGCGGCGTTGTTGTAGGCCTCCATGGCGGTGTTGTAATCCTGTGCCCAGGCTGCCACTGCTGCAAGGGCGAGGGCTGCAATCAGAGAGAAAACTCTTTTCATTTCTTCCTATAATTTTAAGGTTACACTTCGTGTTTTGGTTTGCAAATATAGCAAAAAAAGCCGTAATTTTGCAGCGACATCATGCGCAGCGGTTTCAAATACCTTCTGGCAGTCGCCCTCGCTGTTTTGGCAAATCTTGTGCCAGCGGGGGCGTTGCCCGCCCTTATGCGTGACGGCAGGGTCCGGGAAGGCAGGCTGGGATGCGGCGTCACGTATTATCTGGTAAAGAACGACCAGGCCCCCGGATTCGCCCATATCGCCGTCGCCGGAAAGGCCGATGCCCCCGTGCATCATTTCCCGGCCGTCCCCGTCTATAAGACCGTTTCGCTGGACTCTACGCTGGTGAAGGCCTTCTCGCTCATGGCCGACGGTCCCAGGGCCATCGTGGTGAGCGGAGACATCGATCCGGCCGAAATCCGGCGGAAACTGGACCTCCTGTCCATCCAGCTGCCGGCCCGTCCCGCCGCGGAGGCGGATACGCTGGACACATGGTCGTCCCGCCGGGAACCCGTCATCCGCCTGAGCCGCCCCGGCGAAGGCGCCCTTTCCCGCGTGGAAGTATGTTATGATGCGCCGCCCGTTCCCGCCCATCAGCGGAATACGGCCCAGGCGCTGGTTACCGATATCTTCTCCCGCGAGCTGGTCTTTATCCTGCGGCATCGGCTGGAAAAGGAACTGGCCGGTATTCCCTGTTTGCCCCCGTCGGTCAGCTATGAAGGGCTGTCGCAGGGAAGTACCCGGGAACTGTTCCGGGTATCTGTTTCCACACCGGAGGAGCATCTGGACCGCGTGACGGCCATCGTCGCCGGGACGCTGTCCTGCCTGGAAAAGGAAGGCGTCACCCGCACGGAGCTGGAAGACGCCCGTTCGGCGATGATGCCCGCGATGGCGCTGGAGGCATCGGCCCCCCTGTCCAACCGGGAATGGGCCATCCGCTGCATCCGGCACTTCCACTATGGCACGCACCTGGCTCCCTTCTCCGAAGAGTATCGTCTCTTCGGCCGCAAGGCGCTGGAGGGCGACGTTTACAAAGACCTGCTGAACAATTTCTCCGGTGGTCTTCTGGACCACGCACGGAATCTCACGCTTACGCTGGAAACCACGCGCGACACGCTGGACTACGGCGCGGCGCTCAACGCCTATATCTTCGATTACCTGCAGGCCCGCATAGACGGTTCCGGCGGCCGGGATTATTCCTGGCACGCGGCGGACACCCTGTCCCTGAATGTGGCCACCACCAGGATCCGCATCAAGAGTGAGCGTACGGAACCGCTTTCCGGCGGCACGCTCTGGACCTTCTCCAACGGCCTCCGCGTAGTGTTCAAGCCCGTCAAGGGCTCCGGCCGGCTGCATTATGCCTGGCAGCTGGACGGCGGCCTGGCACAGATCTCCGGCCTCAAGGAGGGGGAGGGCGGCTACATCGGCCCGTTGCTGGATGTTTTCGGCGTGGGAGAAATGTCGGCGGCCGCTTTTCACGATATGCTGGCGGCCAATGGCATCTCGCTGGAGAGCCGCGTGGCCCTCAATGGCCTCGCCCTTTGCGGCAGTGCACCGCCGGAGCGGCTGTCGCTGCTGCTGAAGGCGCTCCTGGGCGTTTCGGCGAACCGCAGCGTAGATATGGATGCCTTCCAGGATTATCTGCAGCGTGAAACCCTCTCCGGCGAAATCCCTTCGGCCATGATGCTCCGTAAACTCCACCCCGGCTATGTCTACGGCTCCTGGAAGGGATCCCTCAGTGAAAAGACACTGAAAAAGGCCGAAAAATTCTATGATGCCCGCCTGCCGCATCTCGCGGACGGCATCCTCATCATCTCCGGCGACCTCTCGGAGGAGACCGTCAGAAAGCACCTGCTGCAATACGTGGGGGCCATTGCTCCGGACCATCTCTCCGTGCCCCGCCGGCCCGTTACCCTGAAAACGGCCAGCGGTGCGCAGCGTGTCACCGGTGCCGCAGAGGGCGCATTTCTGCTGACAGACGCCGCCTATGCCTACACGGCGGAGCACTATTATACCGCCCGTCTGGCGGCGGATGAGCTCCAGGACCGCCTGGAGCGCCGCATTGGCCCGGGTGTCAAAGTCGCTTTAAGAATCCTCCGTCAGCCCCAGGAGCGCTTCCGGCTGCTGATTGGCGTAGAGCGCCGGGAAGACCTGCCGCTGGTTCGCGGCGTGCTGCAGGCGGCTGCTGCGGAGCCCCTTTCGGCCGAAGACCTGAAAGCCCGCCGGAAGAAACTGGAAGCCGTGGTAAAAGCCCTTCTGGCGTCACCGGAAGGCCAGGTAATGGCCCTATTGGAGCGCTATTCCGTGAATAAGGACGTCACTTCCCGCTATGGGGAGGCTATTTCCGCCATTACCGCGGAAGGCGTGCAGGAATTCCTGCGCCTCATGGCGGAGGGGGGTTGCATCGAATACCAGGGCCATGAGTAAGGAGGATTACGGTACCATCGTGGAGATAGGCGACATCCTGGTGAGCGAGGATGTGATTTTTGAATTCTTCGCCTGTGATTATCCCGTCTGCAAGGGGAAATGCTGTATCGTCGGGGACAGCGGTGCGCCGTTAAAGGAAGAAGAGCTGGAAGGCCTGGAACGGGATTATCCCGTCTACAACCCGCTGATGCGGCCGGAAGGCCGGGCGGCGGTAGCGGCGAAAGGATTTTTCGAGGTGGACCGCGAAGGGGATATCGTGACACCGCTGGTGGAAGGGAGCGAAGAATGTGCCTTCTGTCATTTTGAGGCCTCCGGCAACTGCCTCTGCGCCATCGAGCGGATGGGCCTCCGTAAACCCGTTTCCTGCTCGCTTTACCCTGTGCGGGTGGTGGACCTTGGCGGCGGGCGCATCGGCCTGAATCTTCACCGCTGGCACATCTGCAAGGAGGCCTATGAAAAAGGGCGCCGCGAAGGAATCCGGGTGTACCAGTTCCTCCGCGGGCCGCTTACAGATGCCTTTGGGGCCGATTTCTACGAGGCGTTGTCGGCCGCGGCCAGGATGCTCATCGCGGCCTCGTAATCGCTTTCATTCACTTTTACCTCGATGGGCCTTGCGTAGCCCAGGGAAGGATAGGAGGAGTCTGCGCCGAACACGCCGGCGGGGATGCCGTTGTCGCCCAGCATGGCCGCGCAAATGTCGGCCTGCACCCTTTCGTTGAAGGTGGCGACGGTTTTGAATCCTTGGTTATCAGTCATGGCGGTTGATTTTATGGTCGATGAACATGGCCACACGCGCGAGGTCCCGCATGTGCCCGTCAACCTTGAAACCTTCCAGTTCCCGTTCGACGACAATGCGGTCTTCCCACAGGCGGGCTGCCCGGCCGACCGTACTTTTTAGCTTGTAAATGCGGCTGCCGTCCTCTTTCTCGGCGGCCTTGTAGTATCCGCGTCCGTCCAGGGCTTCATCCACTTTCGGCCACAGTTCCGCCGGATCTCCCGTGGTGCGGATCAGGCGTTTTCCATAGCCGAAAAGGGGATAGATGGCGGCCATCACGGCAAAGAGGCCCAGGATGTAAAAGATGCTGGTCCAGCCTTTCTGGAATGCCTTGGCGATGTCTTTTGGCACCATGCCGACAAGCATCAGCACGCCAATCAGCACGACGAAGAGAATGAGGAGCTGGATGAAGTATTTGACGGATCTTCTCAGGTAAATCATATCAGTTGTCTAATGATTTCGTCGGAGGTGAAGAAATGGTCTTCCGGGATGCGGTAGCGGTTTCCCGTTTTGACCAGTGCACCTGCCTGCATCAATGTTTCTATGCTGCCGCTCATGCTGTTTTTCTCCAGGAAGGCCGCATCCACGCCCTTGGCGGTGCGAAGCCCCAGCATGATGGTCTCTACGGTTTCATCCTCGGTGCTCAGGGACTCTTCCGTGCGCTTGTAGCTGTCCAGCGTGCTGTCGTTCCAACTGCGGGAGCATCCGCTGAAGGAATGGGCCGACGGCCCCAGCCCCACATAGGCCTTCCGTGCCCAGTAGCCGCCGTTGTGCACGGCTTCGAAGCCGGGTTTTGCGAAATTGGAGATTTCGTAGTGGTTGTAGCCAGCATCGGCCATTTTCCGGCAGAGGATCCGGTACTGCCGGCTGCACAGCTCCTCTGAGGCTTCCTCGTACTCGCCTTTTTCCACCATTTTCGCCAGGGCGCTGCCGCTCTCGATGCTGAGCTGGTAGCAGGAAATGTGTTCGGGCTTCAGCGCCAGGGCTTCATCGATGGTGTTTTCCCAGACT
Source organism: Bacteroidales bacterium (assembly GCA_017553545.1). Lineage (GTDB taxonomy): Bacteria > Bacteroidota > Bacteroidia > Bacteroidales > UBA932 > Cryptobacteroides. The sequence goes on from JAFZKT010000064.1 coordinate 23,107, forward strand.
GCGTCGGAGAGATTGCTGAGGCCGAAGATGAGGTCCAGGCTCAGGTTTTCGAACCCGGCTTCCCGCACCAGCTTTACTGCCTCGCGGGCTCCGTCGGCATTGTGCCGGCGGTTCATCCAGCGGAGGAGGTTGTCGTCGAAGGACTGCACGCCCAGGCTCATCCGGTTCACGCCCAGCTGCCTTAAACTTTCCAGGTAGGGGAGCCCGTTGGTTACGATATCGTCCGGGTTGGCTTCCAGGGTGAACTCCTTGTAGGGACCGCCGTGTCCCACTTCTTCCAGCGTAAGGAGGATGCGGGAAAGGCACCACAGGGGCAGGACGGAAGGGGTCCCGCCGCCGAAATACAGAGTGCTGAGGCTCCCGTCCATTTCTGCGGCGCGCCGGCGGATTTCCGCGCACAGCGCTTCCGTGTAACGCTCCATCGGCCCGTTGTCCCCGGGTACCGTGGAAAAGAAGTCGCAGTAAGTACAGCGGCTCTTGCAGAAAGGAACGTGGATGTAGATCATACTAGCGGAGCAGGCATTCCGCACGGCCCAGCAGGGCCTGCTCCGTATAGACTTCCAGGGAATAGATACCTTTGGCGAATTCGCCGGTATCCTTCACGTAGATGGAAACGTCCATCTCATTCCCTTCGTAGTCCACTTCGCGGGAAGCCGTGGCCTCGAGGGCGTTACCGCCGCAGGTGAAGCCCACGGACTCGCTGTTCATCAGGAGGATGCCGTCCGGGTCCTTCACGCGGACATAGATCCGCACGGGGCCGCGGTCTGCCAGGGAATTCTCTACCAGCGAGAGGGTTACCATCAGGTATTTCACCCGGCTGTGACGGTCACTCACCTTGTTGCTGCCGTTGTAACCGTACAGGCCGATGCCGCGGGCACGGAGCACTTTGCCGGTACTCACTTTCTCCGACAGGTTGGTGACCTGCGCGGTGAGTTCCTCGTTGGCGCGGCGGCTTTCGGCGGCTTCGCGGCGGGCTTCGGCTGCATCGGCCGTAAGCTTCTTGTTCAGCGTATTCAGCGAGTCAATCTGGACGATGTAGCCCTTCATGATACTGCGCAGCGTGCCCAGCTCTTTCTCATACTGGCGGATTTTGGCGCGGTTGGAGGCCTCCGTCTGTGCGAGTTTTTCGATGAGTTGAGCCACCTGTTCACGGGAAGTGTCCAGCTGGTGGTTGATGGATTCGTAGTCCGAATTCAGGGAAGAAAAGTCTTCCTGCAGGGCGACCATTTGCCTGGCCAGTTCCTGTTTTTCCACTTCCAGGGCACTGACCAGTTTGTTATGTTCGGATTCTATATTCTTGACGGCTCCCCGTTCTTTCCACCACAGGACGCCGAGTATAACGGCTCCGATGGCAAGGACGATGGCCAGGGCGCCGGCGATACCCCCGACTGCGCCGCCGGAAAGGATGGCGCGCCTTCTCTCTTTTCTTTCACGCTCTTCGCGTTCGATTCTTTCGAGCGGATCTTCAGTCATAGCGGATGGATTTTAAAATCATACAAATATAGTTAACTTTGTGCAAATATCGTACTATGGACGCAATCTTCAAGGTGGAGGCCCTCCGGGGACTGATGCGGGAAAACGGCTTGGATGTCGTGGTGCTCTCCGGCAGCGACCCTCATGCAAGTGAATATCCCGCCTCGCGTTGGAAGCAGGTGGAATGGTTGTCGGGATTCACCGGCGAGGCCGGGGACATTGTTGTGACCCGGGACCACGCCGGCCTGTGGACGGATACGCGGTATTTTATCCAGGCGCGTCAGCAGCTGGCCGGAAGCGGTATCCAGCTGCATAAGATGCGTGTTCCGGAGCAGGTGCCCATCCCCGAGTGGATCGCTTCGCTGGAGCTCGCCAGGCCGGTGATTGCCGTGGACGGGCTCTGCCAGAGCGTGTCGGCGGTGGCGGCTTTGCAGGCGGCGGTACCGTCGGCCCGCATCGTCTCCATACCGGATCTGTTGTCGGCCCTCTGGAGCGACCGTCCCGCCGTGCCTTCTACGCCCGTCATCACCCTGGGAGAGGACCTGGTGGGGGAGAGCCGGTCGGCCAAAATCAACCGTCTGCGCAAATGGCTGGTCCTGCAGGGGGCCGATGCCGTTTTTATCAGCTCCTTGGATCAGATCGCCTGGCTGCTGAATGTCCGCGGCAGCGACGTGGCGTATAATCCCGTGGTGATTTCTTATTTGCTGGTTACGCTGGAGGAGGTCTCCTGGTTCGTCCGGAAGAACGCTTTTGCGGACTTGGATTCGGAGACTGTGGACAGTTTCGCGGAACTGCAGGCCGATGGCGTCCAGGTGCGGGATTACGACGATGCGGAGTTCGCGCTCAGCTCTTTGAAGGCTTCCGGCGTGGACCGTATCTGCCTGGATGCTGCAACGCTGAATTATGCGCTCCGGGAGGCGGTGGATCCCGCTTGCGAGGTGCTTCCGGTCACTTCTCCGCTTGGCTTATGGAAAGCCGTGAAAAACGCCACGGAGATTGACGGGATGCGGGAAGCGCATCTGGAAGACGGCCTGGTGATGGAGCAGTTCCTTTACTGGCTCAGCTGCAACGCCGGCTTTGTGGATGAATGGGAAGCGGCTTCCTGTCTGGGTTCGCTGCGTGCCCGGGTGCCCGGCTATCGGGGCGACAGTTTCGAGACCATATCGGCCTACGGGCCCTCCGCGGCCTTGCCGCATTATGTGACGCCTTCCACCGGGGCTTCTTTGCTGGAGGCGCGCGGGCTCTATCTGGTGGATTCCGGCGGGCAGTACCTGTTCGGTACCACGGATATCACGCGCACCGTTCCGCTGGGGCCCTGCACGCCGCTGGAGATGGAGGATTACACGCTGGTGCTGAAGGGGCACATCAACCTGGCCATGGCCGTGTTCCCGCGCGGAACCGCCGGCTGTCAGATAGACGCTTTGGCCCGGGAGCCGCTCTGGCGCGAGCGTCGCAACTTCGGCCACGGCACCGGCCACGGCGTGGGCTTCTTCCTGAACGTGCACGAAGGCCCGCAGGATCTGCGGCAGAATTTCAATCCTGTGGCTTTGGAGCCCGGCATGATCCTCTCCGACGAACCCGGCCTCTACCGCGAGGGCCAGCATGGCGTCCGCCACGAAAACCTGCTGTTGGTGCGCCCTGCAGGGGAATCCGAGTTCGGTTCCTTCCTGGAGTTCGAGACTTTAACCCTCTGCCACTTCGACACTTCCTGCCTGGTGCCGGATCTTCTGACACCCGAAGAACTGGACTGGCTTAACGCCTACAACGCCCACGTGTACGAGGTTCTGAGCCCCCGCCTCCCCGCCGACGTCGCCGCCTGGCTGCGTGACGTCACCCGGCCGGTGTAGGTTGCAGGGCTACTTGTTCAACGCGTCGGCGCTGGCGATGTACTTCGCCAGGTCTTCGTCGGAGACGTGGTAGTTCTGCATTTCGCCGGAGAAGTAGCTGTCGTAGGCGCCCATATCCACGAATCCGTGACCGGAGAGGTTGAAGAGAATGGTCTTCGCCTCGCCGGTTTCCTTGCATTTCAGGGCCTCGCTGATGGTGGCGGCGATGGCGTGGCAGCTTTCCGGAGCGGGGATGATGCCTTCGGTGCGGGCGAACAGTACGCCGGCGCGGAAGGAATCCAGCTGCTCGATGTCCACGGCTTCCATATAGCCGTCCTTCATCAGCTGACTCAAAATGACGCCGGCCCCGTGATAACGCAGACCGCCGGCGTGGATGGAGGCGGGCTTGAAGCTGTGGCCCAGGGTGTACATCGGCAGCAGCGGAGTCATCCCGGCTTCGTCGCCGAAGTCATATTCGAACTTGCCGCGGGTGAGTTTGGGGCAGGAGTAAGGCTCGGCCGCGATGAAACGCGTCTTTTTCTCGCCGGAGATGACGTGGCGCATGAACGGCAGCGCAATACCGCAGAAGTTGGAGCCGCCGCCGAAGCAGGCGATCACGATGTCCGGGTATTCGCCGGTGAGGGCCATCTGCTTTTCCGCTTCCAGGCCGATGACAGTCTGGTGCAGGCATACGTGGTTCAGCACGGAACCCAGCGCATATTTGCAGTTGGGCGTACTCACCGCCAGTTCGATGGCCTCGGAGATGGCGCAGCCCAGGGAGCCGCGGTCATTGGGATTGGCTGTAAGGATGTCCTTGCCGGCGCGGGTGCTCATGGACGGCGAAGGCGTAACGGCGGCGCCGAAGGCCTGCATGATGCTGCGGCGGAAGGGCTTCTGCTCATAGCTTACCTTTACCATATATACGGCGCAGTCGATGCCGAACTTCTTGGTAGCATAGCTCAATGCTCCGCCCCACTGGCCGGCGCCGGTTTCCGTGGTAAGGTTGGTGATGCCCTGCTCCTTGGCGTAATAGGCCTGGGCGATGGCGCTGTTCAGCTTATGGCTGCCGGCGGGGGAAACGCTCTCGTTCTTGAAGTAGATATGAGCCGGAGTTCCCAGGGCCGCTTCCAGTTCGTAGGCACGCACGAGGGGGGTGCAGCGGTAAGCCGCGTACTGCTCCCGCACGGCTTCGGGGATGGGGATCCACTCGTCCGTCTGGTTCAGCTCCTGATCCGCGCAGGCCTTGCAGAAGATGGGGTACAGGTCCTCGGGCTTCAAGGGCTGCTTGGTGGCAGGGTGCAGGAACGGCAGAGGTTTGTGGGGCATTACCGCCTGAATGTTGAAAAAGTGCGTGGGAATCTCCGATTCCGGCAGCATGAATTTTTTCTGTCTCATATCGTTTTATATACCTTTTTTCTTTTAGCCCTCCTTCCGCCCTCCGGACGAAAACTTTTTCTACCCCATAAAGGGGAGCGAAAAAGTTTTGTCCTACGGGCTCGGAGGGTCTTGAACAAAAAAAAGGCCTGCTGAATAATCGGCAGGCCTTTAAAATGATTATATCAGTTTAAAACCTGGCCGCGACGGCTTCCGTCCAAAAACCGGAAGCAGTGTCGCAGTTGACCTCTATATAGGCGTTTACGGCGGTGGCTACGAACAGCAGCACGATGACAGCTGCGATAAAGCGGCCGATCCAGCGGAGGCGGGGCAGCCACTTCTTGTTGTTCCAGCCGACAGTCTGGAACATGCTCCAGAAGCCGTGCTCCAGGTGCAGGTAGAGGGCGATGAACCACACAATGTACAGGGCTACGATCCACCATTTGCTGAAGGTGGCCATGAGCAGGGTGTAGGGATTGTCCTCATAGGTGCCGATGCCGAACATTTCCGGGAGCTGCATCTTGGCCCAGAAGTGGGTGAGATGGAAGCCCAGCAGGCCCAGGATAAGGATACCCAGGATGGCCATGTTCTTGGCGCTCCAGCTGTCGTTTTTGGCTTTGGAAGCTACCTCATAGCGCTTGATGCCGCCGCGGCGGATGTAATTGCCCACGGTGAGCCAGATGCCGTAAAGGATGTGGATGGCAAATCCCAGGGCCAGGATGGGGACCATGATGCTGATGAACCCGGTGGACATGAAGTCGCAGCCCAGTTTGAACAGGCCGTCTCCCTCGGAGAACAGGGTGTCGTCGGGTGCGACGGCGCCGAACGTACCGTGGAACGAATCAATCACCGAGAAGAAGTTGATGGTGCCATGCAGCAGAAGAAATACGATGAGGAAAGCGCCGGTAAGGCTCTGGATAAATTTCTTGCCGATGGAAGAGGTAACGAAATATGCCATTATTCTGTGTTAAGTTTATTTCAATCATACAAATATAGGAATCTTTCTTGGAATTTTCCCTATTTTTCGATACTTTTGTCTCAAATCGACACCGTATGTACAAGCGCGTTTTACTCAAGCTCAGCGGCGAAAGCCTGGGCGGCCCGGAAGGAAAGGGCCTCAGCACTCAGTGGCTGGAAAAGTATGCTAAAGAGATTGCATCGGCCGCAAAAGCCGGCCTTCAGATAGCCATCGTGAATGGCGGCGGCAACATTTTTCGCGGACTGCAAGGGGCCGAAAAAGGCTTCGACCGCGTGGACGGAGACAAGATGGGGATGCTGGCCACCGTCATCAACGCCATCGCCCTCAAGATGTTCATCAAGGCGGAAGGCGTGGAGGCGGAGGTCTTCACCTCAACGCCCATGGAGCCCCACGCGAAGTACTATATGCGGGACGATGCAGTGAAGCTCCTGGAGCGCGGGGGCGTCGCCCTCATCGCCGGCGGCACCGGCAACCCCTTCTTCACCACGGACAGCGGCGCAGCCCTCCGGGCCCTTGAGATCGGGGCCGATGCCCTCCTGAAAGGCACCCGCGTGGACGGCGTTTACACCGCAGATCCGGAGAAGGATCCGTCGGCCGTCAAATATGATACGCTGAGCTTCGATGAAGCCATTTCCAAGCACCTGAAGGTGATGGACCAAACCGCCTACGCCCTCTGCGCGGACGGCAAGATGCCCATCATCGTCTTCGATATGAATGCCGGCGGCAACCTCGCCAAACTCCTCTCAGGAGAGAAGGTGGGCACCCTGGTGCACCCGTAAATAACAATAACACTGAACATATGAAGAGAATTGTTTTCGCCATTTCCCTTTTAGGCCTGATTGTGTCCTGCAAGCCGGACAACAATCCCGTCCAGGAAACCGTGCCTGCAGACGCCGTGGACCTGGGCATTACGATTACCCGGAAGGACGGGACCACCTATACACTGTATTGGGCAAAGTCCAACCTGAGCGTGAATGGCCTCTGCGCCAATCCGGAGGATCACGGTGATTACTATGCCTGGGGAGAAACGGAGCCGTACTACAGCAACCAGGATCCGCTGACCTGGAAAAATGGAAAGACCGCCGGTTATGACTGGGCCTCCTATAAGTGGTGCAAGGGTGTCGGGTATCTACTCACCAGGTATTGCCCGGAGCTCTTAACGGAGTATTGGAGCGGCACAGACACACCTGACAATAAGACGGAATTCGTTGATTACAATTACGCCGACGATGCGGCAAGGGCCAGGTTGGGCGGTAAGTGGCGTACGCCCACGGATGCGGAGTGGGCAGCCTTGCGAGACAATTGCACCTGGACCTGGACCACTCAGAATGGAGTAAACGGAAGATTGGTCACAGCGCCCAATGGCAACAGCATCTTCCTTCCTGCCGCTGGCGACCGGGGCGGCGCCAGTCTCTACGATGCGGGTTCCTACGGCATCTACTGGTCCTCTTCCCTCGATGCGGGCGACCCGAGATTCGCGTGGCGCGTGTGCTTCTATTCCGACGATGTCGGCAGGTGGGAAGGTTTCCGTTACGGGGGGATGTCTGTCCGTCCCGTATGGTCGGCGGTGGATCCCGATAAAGGCGGTGTAAACGTGGTTCTGCCGGACGATGTAACCGTCACCGGAGAAGCGACGGCCGTTACGGAGTGGTCCGTTCAGTTGGCGGCATCGGCCAATGTCCCTGCCGAAGCCGGGAGCAGCTGGGAGAACGGCTTCCTGGTGTCCAAGCAGGCCAATCCTTCCCAGGACGCTCAGGCGAGAAAGATTGCGGCTAACCAAGGAGGCAATTATTCCAAGAAGGTAACCCAGCTTTCTTCGGAAACCACCTATTATTACCAGTCCTTCTTTACACTGGGCGGCGAAACCCGTTACGGGGAGGTGAAGTCTTTCCAGACCAAAAAGATTGCCGCGCCAAACATTTGGAACACCAACTTCCAATTCACGGGCGCTTCTTTCTCCGCCAATGTGAAGATAAATACCGAGACGGCGGACCTTCCGGTGCAGGTGTATTTCCTCTGGGCTTTTGACGAGGAAAAGTATTACACGCTGGATGAATTGAAAAGCGGAGCCTGCCTTTTTTACGCAACGCTGGAAAACGATGTGGCGACGGCGAATCTCTATCAATCGAATCCCATCGTATACTCTGACGTGGAGTTGTATTTCGGCGGCTACCACAGTTATGCTGTTTGCGTGGATGTCTGGGACAAGATGTTTTTCGGAACTGCCAGCACTAAACCCATTTGGGTAAGCGAGCCTGCGAGCGGAATCGTGGATATGGGCCTCAGCGTCAAATGGCGCTCTTCGGTTATGCCGGGCTTTTTCGCCTGGGGTGAGTTGAATTACAAAGACGCCTTCACCAGCGCCAACTATACCTATAAGAGTAATCCTTCCGTACTTCCCCTGTCGGCGGATGCGGCGCATCAGTATTACGTCGAAGAGCATTGGCGCCTCCCCACCGCGGCGGAATTTCAGGAACTGCTGGACAACTGCCCGAACATCTATTGGGGAATGTACAAGGACACCCACGGCAAGCTGTTCATCAGCAAAAAGGGAACGGCCATTTTCCTCCCCGCCCGCGGGTATTCCGCCAATGGCAACGTTTCGCACTTCAATGAGCAAGGCTATTACTGGACTTCCGATATCAGGAGCGGCAATAACAGTTACGCCAAGGCATTCGTTTTCAGCAAAACCTCCACTATGGTGAGCGCCAACGGAATGCCCCGCTGGAACGGCCTCTCCCTTTACGCCGTCTACGACGAAAACACGCACTGATATGAAACGGTTCGCTTTATTATTTGCCGCCCTTCTGTTGGGCGTGACGGTTTCCGCGCAGGAACTGGTTAAGGTGGAAAGGCCCTGGATCCTGGAGGACGAGGCCTGGAAAGTGAGCGAGGTGAACGGCAAACGCGTCAGCAAGGTCATTGAGTGGCGCGACAACCTGGCCACCTTGCCCGAAGAAGAGGTGAACCAGGTCTATGCCGATGTAATCGCCCGCTGGAAATACCTCCGCGAGTACTGGGCCACGGTGGAGAACAAGAAGCCGGGTACGGCTACGCTGAAAGAGTTGCGCCGCATCCAGGACCTGCTGGCCGGCATTGCCAATACGGAGGCCATCATCATGGACGGCGTCTCCATCGACATGTACACCGGGAAGACGAAACTGGACCCGAAGAACCTCTCCTTCTACCTCAAGGACCAGATTGCGCTCATCGGCCACGTGCAGGGGAAATGGGTTTTCATCCACGGTATGCAGAACCGCACCGGTTACGAATATGCCTATGAAGGAAACCAGGCTGTCATTGATTTCTGCAAGAAAAGCGTGACGGACTGCAAGGCGCGCCTGCACTATTACCGGAATATAGAATGCAAGAACATCCTCATTGACAGCGAAGTGGACCCGGAACGCGACCAGGACAGCTATCAGTTCGACCGGAACCTGCTGTTCTATTACATTGAAGGGTTGGAAGAAGCCATGCTGAACAATGACCCCAACCTCATTTTCCGCTACCCCTATCCCAAGGCCGGCGCGCTGAATAAGAAACACCACGACTCCGCCCTCAAGGCTTCCATCGCCAACAGGGGCAGTAACGGCATCCTGGATGTGGTCATCACGTCCGATGATTACGGCTACACCAGAGACGCCTACGGACGGAATGTCAAGAAACGCATCAGCGGTTACCTCATCGTCAATATGGGCGGGGGCGACAAGTATATGATTGAACTCACCTGGGCCGCCGACGCCCTTCCGCCGCTGGGCGCCGACGTCTTCAGCGACCAGTACAAGGAATACAGCGCGGGCAGCGGCTATTATATCGAGAAATAGCCGCAGCAAAATTCTCAGTCCACCATCACCAGCGCGGCGGAGGGGTGGGAGAAGTGCAGGGAGACGATGGGGGCCGATGTCCGGTTGAGGGTGGCCTTCCACCAGGCGTCGAAAACGACGCCGTCCAGCGGCCATTCGAGGCCTTCCGAAGTAATACGCAAGGAGTTGTCGGCGCTGAAAATGGAGAAGCGCCGGCCTTCGCCGAGGTGCAGCTCGCAGCTGTCCGTGATGGCGAAAGCGGTGCCGTAGTCGGAGACCATGGTGACGCGGCGGTCGCCCAGGGGGAACAGACGGGTGTACTCCATCAGGAGTCCCAGATTGCCGATGGTATGGTCTTCCCGGAGACCTGTGGCTCCCAGAATCACAATTTCAGACACTTCCGGATGTTTCCTCAAAACCCAGCGCATGGCCTTGGTCATGTCGTTGGTGTCCTGTTCGGCTTCGTGTACCAGTACATCGGCAAAGCGTTCCTGGAGCGCGGATGGCAGGGAATCCATATCGCCCACTACCGCCAGGGGCCGGGCTTCCGGGGAATGCTCCAGCCATTTCTCCAGTGCGCCGTCGCAGCACACCACGCCCTCGGCGCCATCCAGCAGGTACAGCGGAAACGCTTCGGTGGGGAAGGCCCCGTTACATAATATGGTAATGCTAGTCATCTTCCACAGGGGCCGCTTTGGCCATTTCGGCCTTGGAAGTGCCTTCCGTGGCATGGTAGGCGGTGGGATTGCGGAAGCCCAGCAGGAAGGACTTCACGTCCATCCGCTTCTTGCCCGCCAGTTGCAGGTCCGTGATGGCGATGGCTCCGTCTTGCGTTGCAATGGCGAAGTAGGTCTTGCCGTCGCTCAGCACCGTTCCAGGCGCCGCGTGCAGGTCCGTGCGCATTTCGCCGAAGTAGACCTTGAGTTGAAGCGCACCGGAGGGAGACGCTCCTGAGGGAGCATCGGCCTTCTTTTCAGCGACCGAAGGAGCGTCTTCCTCCGGAAGCAGTTCCGTATACGCACACGGGAACGGGGACAACCCGCGAATCAAATTATAAACGTGCCTGGTTGTATCGTTCCAGTCGATGTGCTGCAGTTCCTTGGTGAGCTTCGGGGCGGGCTTCAGCAGCTCCGAACCCTGGATGAAACTCCGCTGGACGCGCAGTTCCACGTTCTTCTGCACCAGGCCTTCCACGGTTTCCAGCACCAGGGCGGAACCCAGTTCCATCAGTTTGTCGTGCACGTCGCCGGCCGTGTCCGTGGGCTCCACGTGACATTCGGAACGCAGGATGATGCCGCCCGTGTCGATGTTCTTGTCAATCATGAAGGTGGTGACGCCGGTGATGTTCTCCCCGCCAATCACCGCCCAGTTGATGGGGGCGGCGCCGCGGTACTGCGGCAGCAGGGCGGCGTGCAGGTTGAACGTCCCCAGGCGGGGCATCTTCCACACCGCTTCGGGCAGCATGCGGAAGCCCACCACCACGAATAAATCGGCCTTCCAGGCGGCCAAATCATGCAGGAAGCCTTCGTCGCGCAGCTTCTCCGGCTGCAGCAGCGGAAGTCCGTGCGCCACGGCGTACTGCTTCACGGCGCTCTCGTTCATCTTGAGTCCGCGGCCGGATGGCTTGTCCGGAGCGGTAACCACGCCCACCACCTTGTGGCCGGCTTTCAGGAGGGCATCCAGCGGACCCACGGAGAATTCGGGGGTACCCATGTAGACGATGCGGGTCTTGCGGAACATACGGAGGAATTTACTCTTGATGCGGCGCCACCAGATCTTGCCGCCGTCCAGGTTGAACAGACTGGCGTCATTGACGGCCTTCACGGTGAGCCAGGCTCCGATGGGCGCCAGGACAAAGGCCGACACAAACTTGCCGATGAAAGCGCTGACGGCACCGTTGTTGGCCAGGCGTTCGCCGGTGATATCTATCACCCAGTACAGCACGAAGAAGAGCATCGAGACGATGGCCGGTGCTCCCAGGCCTCCCTTTTTGAGCAGGGCTCCCACGGGCGCGCCGATGAAAAAGAGCAGCAGGCAGGCAATCGCCTGGGCGAACTTTTTCCAGATCTCCACATCCGTGCGGTATATGAGGTAGGTGTAGTCGTAGGATTCCATCGTCTGACCCCGGACCAGCACCTCATACTGCCGGGCGGCATTTGCGGCGCACTCCAGTCCGCGCATTTTATCTCTCATCGACCGCCAGCGGCTGTCGGAGGGCGGATCCAGGACGGGGCGGGGCACCAGGTTCCAGGCGGTGTCCAGCTGGTCACGATAGCCGATGTAAGTCTGGTCCAGGAACTCCCTCACATGCTTTGCGGTTCCCTCGGCCACCAGATTGTTCAGGGAATCCTGCCCGTGACGGAGGGATTCCAGGCCCATGGCCCTTACCTGGTCGCTGTACCGGGCGCTGTCGGATTGTTGGAAAGCATAGTTTTCCAGGGGAATCACTTGTTCCTGACTGTGGAAGCGGACGCGCCGGAGCGTCAGCGTGGTGTCACGGTATTTGCGGACGTTTTCCTCCTGGTAGTTCATCCCGTCGAAGAGCTGGAAGGTGAGGTAATCCTTTGCCTTTGACATCCGGATGATACCGCTGTCGGCCACCGTGAGACGGTTGTTGCCCCTGCGGTCCGAATGGTCGTAGACCTGGATGTCGTACATCATCCCGGTGTTTTTGTCACGCCGCTCCACGCGGAGGATGTAGCCTTCGATGCCGTCGTAGAAGATGCCCGTGGGGATTTTGATTTCGCTTTTTGTCCGGCCGATGTCGTCGCGCATCGTGTAAATCTGGTTGATGGAGTAGGGAACCAGTTTGTTGCCGACAAAGAAGGCGCCCACTGCGATGAGCAGGCCCACGACGGTCATGGGAAGAAGGACGCGGGTGAGCGAAATGCCGGCGGATTTCATGGCCGTCAGCTCGAACTTCTCACCCATGCCCCCCAGAGTCATCATGGAACTCAGCAGGGTGGCCAGCGGAATGGCCATGGGGAGCGTCTGGCAGCTGCCCCACATCATGAATTCCAGTATTACCTTGAATCCCAGTCCTTTGCCCACCAGTTCGTCAATGTACACCCACAGGAACTGCAGGGACAGGACGAACGTGACAATCGCCAGGATCGCGAAAAACGGTCCTACGAACGATTTCAGGATGAACTGGTCGAGTTTCTTCATGCGCACAAGGCTAGCGCTCTTTCTTCTTCTGAGGGGGCTCTGCCCCCTACCACCCCCCCGGGGCCTTCGGCCCGGCGCCCTGAGGGCGCTTGGGTGCATTTTTCTATGTCGTTGCTATTTCAATCAATGCATTCAGTGCTGCGGGAAGACCGTCCACCAGGCGGCCGCCGGCGGTGGCGAGGCCGGGCTGGCCGCCGCCTCCGCCCTGGATGAACTGGGCGGCGCCGCGGATGTCCTTGCCGGCGTTCTTGCCTTTGGCTACAAGGTCGTTGGAGTACATCAACACCAGGTTGGGCTTGCCGTCGGAGGCGAAAGCTGCCGCCAGTGCCAGGTTCTGCGCCTTTTTCTGCAGGAGCAGGGCAACGTTACGCATCAGGGCGGGATCTGCGGAGCCGTCGAAGCGGATCACGCGGATGCCGTTCAGCACTTCGGCCCCGGCTTCCAGTTTATCGGCCAGCGCAGCCGCTTTTTCGGCTGCCACGGCCTCCAGCTGCTTCTTGGCGTCGGCGTTCTCCTGCACCATTTTCTCGATGGCGCCCGGGAGGTCCGGCACGTTGTTCATCAGGGCCTTGAGGCCGCGCAGCATATCTTCCAGCTGCTCCACGCCTTCTTCGGCGCCGGCCCCCGTGAGGGCCTCGATGCGGCGCACGCCGGCGGCCACGGCGCTTTCGGCCTTCACTTTAAAGAGGCCGATGGTACCGGTGCTGCGGGTGTGCGTACCGCCGCAGAGTTCCACGGAATCTCCGAAGCGGACCACGCGAACTACGTCGCCGTACTTTTCACCGAAGAGGGCCATGGCGCCCATCGCGCGGGCTTCGTCCATGGAAGCGTCGCGTTTTTCGCAGAGGGGTTCATCGGCCCGGATCAGTTCATTCACGCGACGTTCCACCTTCCGCATTTCCTCATCCGTCACTTTCTGGAAGTGGGAGAAGTCGAAGCGGAAGTAGTCCGGTCCCACGAAGGAACCTTTCTGCTCCACGTGCGTACCCAGGATTTCCCGGAGGGCCTGGTGCAGGAGGTGCGTCGCGGTATGGTTGTTGGCGATGCGCTGGCGGCGCTCACCGTCCACTACCAGGGTGAAGAGACCGCCCTCGGCGGGCAGTTTTTCGGCCAGATGGATAGAGAGGCCGTTTTCCTTCACGGTATTCAGGATGGCGATTTTCTCGCCGCTTTCCGACACGATGTAGCCGGTGTCGCCCACCTGTCCGCCCATTTCGGCGTAGAAGGGCGTGCGGTCGAAGACCAGCTGGAAATACTCCTTGTTCTTCTGCTTGACGGTGCGCTGCTTCAGCAGGCGGGCGCCTTCCACTTCCAGGACGTCGTAGCCTTCGAAGATTACATCGGCCTCCTCAAAGACCTGCCAGTCCCCGAATTCGTTGGCGGTGGCGCTGCGGGCGCGCTCCTTCTGCTTCTGTAGTTCCACGTTGAAGCCGTCCAGGTCCACGGTATAGCCTTTTTCGGCCGCGATGAGTTCCGTGAGGTCGATGGGGAATCCGTAGGTGTCGTAGAGGACGAAGGCGTCGGCCCCGGCGACAATCTTGGTGGCGGCGTTCCTGGCCATATTGTCCTCCAGCATCCTGATACCGCGGTCCAGCGTGCGCAGGAAGGCGTTTTCCTCTTCCTTGATCACGTTTTCGATGAGCTGCTGCTGGGCCTTCAGTTCGGGATAGGCTTCGCCCATATCGGCCACCAGCTGGGGGATGAGGCGGCACAGGAAAGGCTCGCCGAAGCCCAGGAAGGTGTAGCCGTACCGCACGGCGCGGCGAAGGATGCGGCGGATGACATAGCCGGCCTTCACGTTGGACGGGAGCTGACCGTCGGCGATGGAGAAGGCGATGGCGCGGATGTGGTCCGCAATCACGCGCATGGCCACTTCCACATTGCCGCCCTCGGCGTATTTGTGTCCGGAGAATTCTTCCACTTTGCCGATGAGGCCGGAGAAGACATCCGTCTCATAGTTGCTCTTCTTGTCCTGGAGAATCATGCACAGACGCTCGAAGCCCATGCCCGTGTCGATGCACTTGGCGGGGAGGGGCTCCAGGTGGCCGTCGGCCTTACGCTCGAACTGCATGAACACCAGGTTCCAGATTTCGATCACGTCGTCGTTGTCCGTGTTCACCAGCTCACGGCCGGGCTTTTTGGCGATTTCTTCGTCCGGGCGGAGGTCGATGTGAATCTCGCTGCAGGGGCCGCAGGGACCGGTGTCGCCCATTTCCCAGAAGTTGTCGTGCTTGTTGCCGGTGAGCACGTGGTCTGCCGGCATATGCTTGAGCCAGGCCTGCTGCGCCTCCGTGTCCAGGGAAGTCCCTTCCTCCGGGCAACCCTCGAAAACGGTGGCGTAGAGCTTGGTCTTGTCGATTTTATAAACTTCCGTGAGCAGTTCCCACGCCCAGTCGATGGCCTCTTTCTTAAAATAGTCCCCGAAACTCCAGTTGCCCAGCATTTCGAACATCGTGTGGTGACGTCCGTCGTGGCCCACGGCTTCCAGGTCGTTGTGCTTGCCGCTCACGCGGAGGCACTTCTGGCTGTCCGTCGCCCGGGGGAACTTGGGGGCGGTATTGCCCAGGAAGATGTCCTTGAACTGGTTCATGCCGGCGTTGGTGAACATCAGCGTGGGGTCGTTCTTGATGACCATGGGGGCCGACGGCACCACCGTGTGTCCCTTGGAGGCAAAGAAGTCCAGGTATTTCTGTCTAATTTCTTTTGCTGTCATATGTTGTTTCTTTGTTTTCTGCTCCGCTCCCGTGGGGTTTCGGCCCCCTTTGGGGCCGCACAGGGGCAATAATCCTGCAAAATTAATCATTTTTTGCCGATTTTCAATCGGGGGCCGTCGCAGGTTGGGTCAAGGGTGGGGGCGGTGGACCAGGTCCACCATGGTTTTGGACGTGGTCTGGAGGAAATATGGACGCGGTTTAATTACAGGTGCTGGACCTGGTCCACCGATTGTGCCACAGAAGGGCCTGTATGCCATAAGTGCTGGACCTGGTCCAGGGGTTGTAATTAAACCTGGTCCAAAAATGTGCTGGACCTGGTCCACCGCCAGGGGGTGAGGGACCGCGGATTACGATTATTTGCCAATATCTCGTAATACCAGGGCCTGGAGGACGCAGTGTTACGATTTTTGGGAGTTATTTCGTAATGAGAGGTTCCACCCGGTGGTGAGTCCGTTGCAGGTGCGCGAACAATGGCAAAAAATCACTACCTTTGCAGTCCTATGCCTAAAGCGAAGAGCAGCATACAGATCAAAAACCGCCGGGCCTCGTTCGATTACGAGTTCCTGGAGACCTATACGGCGGGCATCCAGCTGGTGGGGACGGAAATCAAATCCATCCGCGCCGGGAAGTGCTCGCTGCAGGATGCGTATTGCTTTTTCGCCGGCAATGAACTCTTTGTCCGCGGGATGAACATCGCCCTGTATCACTGGGGCAGCTGGAGTCAGCATGAACCCGTCCGGGACCGCAGGCTTCTTCTTAACCGCAAGGAACTCAGGCACTTGCAGCAGGCCGACAAACAGAAAGGCCTCACGATTGTGGCCGTGAAGCTGTTTATTTCGGAAAATGGATTTGCCAAGCTGGTGATCGCCCTCGCCAAGGGTAAGAAAGAGTATGACAAACGCCAGTCCATCAAGGAAAAAGACGTCCGCCGGGAAATGGACCGCGGAGACTATTGATGAACAAGACGCAGCTCCTCCCCGACCGCCCGGGCATTCCGCCCATGGCCAAGCTTCCGGACCCCGAAGTGGTGGACCCGGCCTTCCTGGCCGATGCCTACGCAAAAGGTGATATCGACCTCATCTGTGTTTTGGGCCCAACTGCCTCAGGCAAAACCAAATATGCTGTGCATCTTGCACAGATGCTGAAGGGGGCTCTCCCTATTACCCCCGAGGCCTCCGGCCTGCCGGCTGCTGCCGGCTTGTCAACCACGCACGGCGCAGAAATTCTCTCTGCGGATTCCCGGCAAATCTACCGTGGCATGGACATCGGTACCGGCAAGGACCTCCGCGAATACGGTGACATTCCGTACCACCTCATCGACATTGTTCCGGCGGGTTCCAAATTCAATATCTACCAGTATCAATCGGCCTTTGCCGATGCCTGGGCCGACATCCGGCGTCGCGGGGCGGTCCCCATCCTCTGCGGCGGATCGGGTCTCTGGATTGAGAGCGTCACGCGTGCGTACAAGTTCGGAAAGGAGAACGGCGTGCCGGCCGAAAGGCTCCCGCAGAAGGTTTATTATATAGGTACGCTCGTCACCCGCGAAGAGCGCGTTGCACGCATCGACCGGCGGCTGGAAGAACGCCTGCAGGAAGGGCTCGTCGAAGAGATCCGCGGCCTGCTCGAGAGCGGTCTGAAGGCCGATGACCTCATCTACTACGGTCTTGAATATAAATTCGTTACGCAATATGTCATCGGCCAGCTCAGCTACGACGATATGATCATTGCTCTGGGTAACGCCATCCATCAGTTCGCCAAGCGCCAGATGACCTGGTTCCGCGGCATGGAACGCGACGGCGTACGCATCCACTGGGTGCGGCCGTAGGGGCCTGGAGTAGAAGTTGCTGACAATCAACAATTTCCCGCCAGAGGGGTGCACGTCCAGGTGCACCCCTGTATAAGCATTTTGCTGAATATTAAGCATTTACGCTCCAGGCGCCATCATCGCATTGCATAATTCAAAAATTTGCCGTACCTTTGCCATCCCGAAAGGGAAAATATGTGGATAGATTTGGCTGCTTGCAACCACGTTAAAAAATGCTAAAATTACATTCATAAGTGTTTTGTGTTTTAGCCTCCGCATATAGCCCGGGGCTAATTTTTTTGTACCAATGAAGAACTATTTATTTACCAGCGAATCGGTTTCCGAAGGCCATCCGGACAAGGTGGCGGACCAGATCAGCGACGCCATCCTGGACGAATTCCTGAAGCAGGACCCGGAGGCGAAGGTGGCCTGCGAAAGTTTCTGCTCCACCGGCATGGTGGTGGTGATGGGCGAGGTGAAGGCCGAGGCCTACGTGGACATCCAGGGCACCGTGCGGGAGACCATCCGCCAGATCGGTTATACCAAGGCCGAATATATGTTCGACGCCTCCAGCTGCGGGGTGATGAGCGCCCTGCACGAGCAGAGCCCGGACATCAACCGGGGCGTGGAGCGCGCGAAGGCCGAAGATCAAGGCGCCGGAGACCAGGGCATGATGTTCGGCTACGCCTGCCGGGATACGGAGGACTATATGCCGCTGGCGCTGTACCTGAGCCACAAAATGCTGCGGATACTCGCGCAGATCCGCCATCATGAAATCGGCCTGATGCCTTATCTGCGGCCGGACGCCAAGAGCCAGTTCACCATCGAATACGATGGGGATACCCGCCAGCCCGTGAAGGTGCACACCATCGTCCTGAGCACCCAGCACGACGAATTCGTGCCCGCTTCCCTGGGGCGGATGAGCTACAGGAAGGCGGTGGCCCAGTTCGGCCAGGCCCGCGTGGACCAGGCCATGCAGCAGAAGATCCGTGAGGACATCGAGAATATCGTGATTCCGCGTCTGAAGGCCGATCTGCCCGAAGCTACGGCGGCCCTTCTGCACGATTATGTGCTCCACGTCAATCCCACGGGGAAATTCGTCATCGGCGGCCCCCACGGGGACACCGGTCTTACGGGCCGAAAAATCATCGTGGACACCTACGGCGGCAAGGGTGCCCACGGCGGCGGCGCTTTCTCCGGCAAGGATCCGTCCAA